>NZ_JCAUAN010000047.1:0-30015 GCF_059691975.1 Paenibacillus sp. J22FR5
ATAATGAGGAACGAATCCAGAAAAAACTAAACAAGCTGACTCCGGTTGAGTACCGGCGCCAACTTGTTTCCTAGGGCTTTTTTTAATGTCTACAAAATTGGGGCTTGACCAGACACTTAGCGTGTGGCGAAGGGTTTTTTTGTGGTTGAGGGCTTGGAAGGCGAGTGTAGGGGGATGACGAGGGAGATAGGCTCGGAAAAAGAGCCATCCCTCGTCATCCACGCCCCGTTCCATGCTGAAATGATGAAATTCATCACTACAGAGTGGGAAAAGCGACAAAAGTACGCCATAGTGATGAAAAACATGCTTACAGAAGGAGATGGGGCAGGAAGCGACCCTAAGCTGAAATGATGAAATTCATCACTACAGAGTGGGAA
Organism: Paenibacillus sp. J22FR5; assembly: GCF_059691975.1. Taxonomy (NCBI): domain Bacteria; kingdom Bacillati; phylum Bacillota; class Bacilli; order Caryophanales; family Paenibacillaceae; genus Paenibacillus; species Paenibacillus sp. J22FR5. The sequence continues at coordinate 378 of NZ_JCAUAN010000047.1, forward strand.
AAGCGACAAATGTGCTCCATAGTGATGAAAAACATGCTTACAGAAGTTGGGGTACGAAGCCACTAAATATCACTTAGCTAGCCTTACACCGCGCGCAGCACGGCGTAGCCGTACGCCGGCAGCTGCAGGCGCAGCTTCCCGCCGGCGGGCTCCGCCACGGCGTCGCCCTCGAGCGCATCACGCCAGCGGCGCTCGCCACTGACCTTGACGCTCAGCTGCGCCGAGCGCCCGCTTGCGTTAACGAAGATGAGCAGTTGCTCACCATCTTCGTTAACGCGCTCTAGCACAAGCCGCGCATCGCCCGGCTTGGCGTGCAGGAAGCGCAGTGCGCCGGTGCGCAGCGCTTCCGAACTGCGCCGCAGGGCGATGAGCCTGCGGTAGAACTCGAACAGGTCGCGGTCCTGCAAGGACGCGTCCCATTCCATGCAGCGGCGGCAATCGGGGTCGCCGCCGCCGCTAAGCCCTATCTCGTCGCCGTAGTAAATACACGGCGTCCCAGGGAAAGTGAATTGAAGCAGCGCGGCTAGCTTCATGCGGCGTTTATCTTCGCCGCATTGCGTGAGCAGGCGAGGCGTATCGTGGCTGTCGAGCAGGTTGAACGCAGCTTCGTTAGCCTGCTGCGGATAACTGGCCAGCTGAGCGCCAATCGCATTGGCGAAGCCATAGCCGTCTAATTTACCGGTGGTCACGAAGTCGAGTACTGCCGTTGTGAAGGGATAGTTCATGACCGCGTCAAACTGATCGCCTTGCAGCCACATCATCGAATCGTGCCAGATTTCCCCTAGGATATAGGCATCTGGATTGATGCGCTTCACTTTATCATGAAACTGACGCCAGAAGTGATGGTCGACTTCATTAGCAACATCTAGACGCCAGCCATCGATGCCGATTTCTTTGACCCAGAATTCTGCGACTTCCAGCAAGTAGGCTTTAACTTCTTCGTTCTCCGTATTAAGTTTGGGCATGATCGGCTCAAAAGCAAAAGTCTCATAAGTCGGAATTCCGTCGTCATCAGTACGAAGCGGCCATTCCTTCACGTGGAACCAGTCCGCATAGGGAGAGTCAGCTCCCTTTTCCATCACATCGACGAAGGGAGGAAAGGTGTGCCCACAATGATTGAATACAGCATCAAGCAGGACGCGGATTCCGCGACTATGGCAGGCTTCGATTAACGCTTTCAGGGTCTCGTTGGTTCCGAACTGAGGATCCACTTTCCTATAATCCCGCGTATCATACTTATGATTCGTCGTCGCTTCAAACACAGGCGTGAAATAAATGGCTGTAATCCCCAGCTCTGATAAGTGATCTAGGTGCTGCTGGACACCTACCAAATCCCCGCCAAAAAAATTCGTTGGGGTGGGATTACCGCCCCAAGGCTCGACATTGGAGGGATCCAAGCTTGCATCGCCATTTGCAAAACGCTCTGGAAAAATCTGGTAAAAAACAGCATCCTTCACCCAAGCTGGTGGCTTAAGAATGTCAGCAGGGTTAAGAAAGGGATACTCAAACATCCCATTCGAATCCTTCGGCTCCTTCGAAAAAAAGCCTTGCTCGGTTAACCAGAGCTTCTCTTTCCCGTTTTGCAGCTTAAAACCATACCGCAACCGCCGATAAGGCGGCTCAATCGCAGCTTCCCAATAGTCGAATAACGAATCACTTGTTAGAATATGCATTTCAAAATAATCGGACGTACGCTCCCACGCATATTTATCTCCTGCATACACATAAACCTTTTTCACGTCATCTCGTTTCGTACGAATTCGTATATGTACGGTTTTTTCGTTATAGGCATACGACCAGTTTAATTTAGGACGGTGATACACCGCTTCGATAACCATTGACATCTAATAAGCCCCCTCTGAGTAAATGTAAAGGCAAACGCAAAAAACAGGTACTGACCTGCATTCGAAAGGATCGAATCCGAGGTTGTACCTGTTAGGTAGCATTGCCTTTATATTAGTTTAATTATAAGAAAATAAACGCACGAGGTCTAGTTATTTTTCTGTTTATACCTAGAAGCAAGCTGTTTCGAGTGTCTTTACTTTGTCCATACTACATAATGAAAGCGACTTCACGGAGCAGGAGGCTAAGAACTATGTTAGCCGTTCATCAACGTATGGCGGAATTATGGACACTACGCAGAGGCAGAGAGCTAACTCGAGGTGAGCAAGAGGAGTTAATGCTGTGTATGGAAGCTAACGCGACCTATGTGTGGAACCGGTTAAAACTTGAAAATTTATCACTCTGTGCCTCCTTAACAGGGGACTATGACTGGTTACATGACATTTGTGAGCGCATCGAAAAGATTGAACCAAAGCACTGACCATGAGTCGGTGCTTTTTTCCTTTTCTGCAAGAGTGTGGACAGGTATAATGGGGATAGTTCAAAGCTAAGGAGATGTCGCATGGTAAGCTGGTTCAAGCAACGGGGAGTAGCTCCCTATACTTACGTTCTATTAGGATTAATGCTTGGGATTGCCCTCATACTTAGACTTGTTTTGGCCCCCACTTGGGTCGGCTATGATACGGACGTGCGAACGTTCATGGCGTGGGCAGATCGCGCTTATACGGTAGGTCTAAAGGACTTATATACGAATGCCAAAGATTATTTTCTGGACTATCCCCCTGGTTACATGTATGTCCTATACGTTGTGGGTTTCCTGCATCATAAGCTGTCCATTCCTTGGGAAAGCGGGAGCTCCTTACTCATCCTCAAGCTGCCTGCGATCCTTGCAGATCTCGGGACTGTCTATTTGCTATTTCGCTTAGCCATCAGCAAGCAAGAGGGTGCGCGTACATGGAAGCAGGCTCTCTGGATTGCTGCTCTATTTGCTTTTAACCCAGCCATTTGGGCGAATTCCGCGGTATGGGGACAGGTGGATTCATTTTTCATGCTGTTTATTGTTGCAACCTTATTGATGCAGATGAAGGGCAAGCTGCCTCAAGCCGCTTTCTTCATCGCACTTGCTCTTTTACTTAAACCTCAGGCGTTGCTGTTTGGTGTATTTCTATTGATCGATGTCATACGGGCACGCAATGCGATGGTATGGTTACTAAGCGTTTTAACAGGCGTAGCAACGATGGCTGTTCTTTCGCTTCCTTTTGCTGTGGGCAGAGGCTATGGTTGGATGGTCGAATTGTATTTAGGTACGTTAGCATCTTACCCCTACGCTTCTCTTAACGCGTTTAATGTGTTGTCACTTCTAGGCGGGAATTTCATAGACATCGACAGCGGTTTTGGGCATCTTTCCTATAAATGGATAGGGCTTGTGTTGATGGGACTGTCCATCGTTTATGTATGCGTATTGTATACCTTAGGTAAGCATCGGCGTGGTGCTGTATTGTATATGTCCTTTTTATTTATAACAGCCGTATTCATGTGTATGACCAAAATGCACGAGCGCTATTTACATTATGGCTTACTGCTAGCCCTAACGAGCTTCATTTATATCAAAGATCGACGGATATTATGGCTTTTTATTGGCTTTAGCATTACGCATTTTATCAATATCGGTGATGTACTGTTGCGTAGCTTTCATCAGGACTATCACATTCCGAGGTATAACCCGTTGATGCTGACGGTTTCGGCAATCAATGTTATGATGTTTGTCTATGCATGTTTATTGGGATGGAGGCTTTTCGTGAAATCAGATCAAGATGGGACTGTGGAGGAGACTGTGGCTCCGATTGAAGACAAGATTGAGGGGCATGAAGTACTTCCAGAGAAAGATGAAACCCAAGCGATATCAACGAATGTAAGAGATACCTCGCTTTGGAAGGCGGTTTTCCAGCCGACAGAGGATAGGATAGAAAGAAGTAAACGCGGGCGTTTTTTCTCGCGTAAGGATGCGCTGTATTTAGGCGTTCTTGTGATCGTTTACACGATGATTGCTTTGTTTCACCTAGGTGGTCATAAAGATCCTACGACATTCTGGCAACCAACGAGCGCTGGGGAGACGGTCATTGCTGATCTCGGCGGCCTCCATCAGATTACCCGAATTAATAGCTTTGCTGGTGTCGGGGAAGGTGCGTATTCCTATTGGTTCTCCAAAGATGGCGAGCAGTGGCAGGATGCCATGGCTGTTAAATCTGATCATACGAAGGTGTTCACTTGGAATACCGTAGAAGCCAATAAAGAAGCACGTTATGTGAAAATTGTGATCGACACGCAAGAAAATGCCAAGCTGCATCTTCATGAAATCGGAATTTTCGGGGACGGCGGTACGACGCCATTACCGATTGTTAGTGTGAAGGAACAAGATGTCAACGCCTCCGACGAGGGGGAAACAGCGCATTTGTTTGACGAACCCAGTGTCGTCCCTTACACGCCTACATACATGAATGGCACGTATTTCGATGAAATTTATCATGCGAGAACAGCCTACGAGCATCTCCACAAAATCGAGCCGTATGAGAGCACGCATCCACCACTTGGCAAAATATTTATTTCCATTGGAATTTACGTGTTCGGTTTAAATCCGTTTGGATGGCGTATTATTGGTACGTTATTTGGAGTTGGCATGATCCCCATCATGTACGTGTTCGCGAAGCGAATGTTTGGCCGTTCCGAATATGCGTTAATCGCTGCTTTCTTATTTACGTTTGATTTTATGCATTTTGCTCAAACACGAATTTCTACAATCGATGTGTATGGTGTATTTTTCATCATGCTGATGTTCTATTTCATGTATCGCTATACAACCCTGAGCTTTTTTCGAGAAAAACTCTGGACGACATTACTTCCACTAGGACTTTCAGGTTTGTTCTTCGGCATCGGTGCCGCGTCCAAGTGGATCGTGATTTATGGCGGTGCCGGCTTGGCCGTGCTATTGTTCATCTCATTATGGGAGCGATACAGAGAGTACCAATTCGCGAAGCGATTACTAAGGGACAACCGGCGAGATGAGCCTGAAGACATAAATGAAGTTGAAACAGAAGCGGTAGATGAAACAGATAACCTGCTTTCAGAAGCTGAAACGATGAAGCTCCAACGGGTTCAAAAACTTTTCGTACGAAACACACTGCTCACCTTACTCTGGTGTTTACTCATGTTTGTCATCGTGCCGCTGGGTGTTTATACGCTATCTTATATTCCTTTCATGATGGTTCCAGGTCCTGGGCATGGGCTGAAAGATGTTGTGACCTATCAGGTCCATATGTACAAATACCACAAGGATCTAGTCGCCACGCATCCGTTCTCCTCACCTTGGTGGGAATGGCCGATGATGCTGCGCCCGATCTGGTATTACCAAGCGAAGCTTATGCCGCAGGGCATGCTTTCCAGTATTGTTTCATTCGGTAACCCACTGGTATGGTGGCCTGGCTTTATTGCCGTGTTGATGTCCTTCTATATCGCGATTACGCGCAAGGACAAGATGCTTCGAATGCTGCTGATTGCCTACTGCTCACAGTATTTGCCGTGGATTTTGGTGCCGCGACTTACGTTCATTTACCACTATTTTGCTATGGTACCGTTCTTAGTTCTGATCTTAACCTATTACATCAAAGACTATTTGGAGCAGGGGCCTCTGCACAAAAGAAGATGGGTGTACGGCTATTTAGCCGCCGTCTTCGTGCTATTTGCACTGTTCTACCCGATACTATCGGGGATGATTATCCCATCTAAATATTCATTCTTTTTAAGATGGATGCCGGGTTGGAATTTCTTTTAATCCAACGCATTGACGTGCTCAAAAAGCCATGGTAATATAATTCCAAGTGAATTACTATGAATTGAAAATAGTCGACCAAACAGCAGGAGACTCCCACTTTGTATCGAACAAAGGCAGTGGAGTCTCTTTTCTACCACAATGCAAATGGAGCGTGAATCAAATGGCTAAAGTCGTGATTATCTCAGGAAGTCCAACCCTAACCTCCCGATTACATGGTGTCATTGAAGTCGCCAAAAGCGAACTTCTGCAAGCCGGTCTTGAAGTAGACTGGATTAAGGTACGCGACCTTCCTGCAGAGGATTTGTTATATGCCAAGTTCGACAGTGAGGCTATTGTGAATGCGAGTAAGCTGGTAGCTGAGGCAGACGCTGTTTTCGTAGCTACGCCTGTCTACAAAGCATCCTACACAGGCGTGTTGAAAGCATTCCTGGACCTGCTCCCGCAAAAAGGACTCGAGCGTAAAATCGTACTTCCACTAGCCGTTGGAGGAACATACGCACACTTGCTGGCCATCGATTACGCTCTCAAACCGGTATTGTCAGTCCTAGGCGCACAGAACATTTTACAAGGTGTGTATGTGCTTGATAAACAAGTGACATGGGGCGAGCAGGGACAAGCGATTCTGGATGATGAAATCTCATCGCGTTTGAACGAATCCATAACGGAATTCATTCAGGAAATTAAATGGCATACGAGCCGCTAAACGCATATCGTTCACAAGCCCGTCGTTGGTAACTTTTACTGATGGCGGGTTTTGTGTGTCCGGAATATATTTCCCGTGCTATACTACTCGTAACGAATTCATATTTCATAGGATTTATACGAATGGGAGCGATTATTTTGTCACAAAATTCATCCGAAACTGTGCTGCTTGTAGACGGCATGGCCTTACTATTTCGCGGTTTTTACGCTACATCATCTAGCGGTTACATCATGAGAACCGAGAAAGGTGTACCGATTAACGGTGTTTACGGTTTTCTGAAATATTTGCTCGATGCGATCGGTACCTTCAAACCTACGCACGTTGTGTGCTGTTGGGATATGGGAAGCAAAACCTTCCGTACAGAGAAGTTTGAAGCGTATAAAGCGAACCGCGGACCTGCGCCAGAAGAATTAATTCCACAATTTGATCTGGTCAAAGACGTGACAGCCAGCTTTAACATTCCAAATGTAGGCGTAGTTGGTTATGAAGCGGACGATTGTATCGGTACATTAGCTCGTACATATAGCCCAAATACGAAAGTACAGATTTTAACCGGTGATCATGATATGCTCCAGCTTGTAGATGAGAATACCGAAGTCATTATTATGAAAAAAGGGCAATCCAACTACATGGTGTATACGCTAGATACACTCATGGAAGAGAAGAGCCTAACGCCAGCTCAAATCATTGATTTGAAGGGATTAACGGGAGACACAGCGGATAATTATCCTGGTGTTAAAGGGATTGGGGAGAAGACGGCTACAAAGCTGCTTAACGAGTACCAGAATATCGCTGGTATCTTAGAAAACTTAGCTGCACTTCCCAAGGGGGTACGTGCTAAAATCGAGGCTGAGCTAGAGATGCTTCATCTTTCACTTGATCTGGCAACGATTCGCTTGGATGCGCCAGTCGCTTGTGCTCTTGAAGATTGCGCTTGGGCAATGGAACGGGAAAAGGTCATTAGCAAATTCGAGGAATTAGAGTATAAAGGATTAATGAGATTGATCGGTTAATAGGTAAGGGGCAGGATGCTGGATATGGCGTCCTGTCCCTTTTTTATTTTAAGATTTCCATATTTTCACCTTTTCCTTCATATAGGTCGAGGGAAGGGTACCGGTACATTTTTTAAACACTTTATTAAAATACGACTGTTCACAAAATCCGAGAAAATCGGAGATTTCTCTTACGTTCATCTGTGAGTTGGTCAACAGGTCGCAAGCGGCGGCAATGCGGATATGTTGGATGTAATCCGTGATGGATTGTCCCGTAACCTGTTTGAAAATAGTGCTGACATAGTTAGGCGTTCGTCCCACATGCTCAGCTAAGTCCGACACTGCGATGGTTCGGTGGTAATGATTGAGAATGTAAGCTTGAAGCTCCATCACAATACTATAAGATTTGCCCTGCATCGATTGAGAATCCATCTCTTCGTTGTGGATCGCAAGCATTTCTAGCAGGATGCTGTGGCAGATTGTATCTGAATAGGTGGATTTGCGCAGCCAGTGCTGGGTTAATAGCGAGAATCTCTGCTTCATATAGTCAAAGTTAAAAGGCTTGGTTAGACTGCGTTTTGCATCGAACAGTAGGGGAAGTCTATCTCCATCCCCTCGATAGTGAAAGTGAGCGACATACATGTCATGCGCTTCCTTGCTGGAATTCGATGCACTGCGCCAAACCCCATGTGGAACAAATAGAAGATCGCCTTTTTGCATAGAAAAGGTTTGGTCTTCAACCGTGTAGAGTATGGTTCCACTTGTCATGAGTATTAAAATATGGTTGTTCGTCTTACTTTTGGGTACATGCCAGTTCGGCTCACAATGCTCGAAATAGATAGCAACGGGTTCGATCATAGAAAGAAGGCTCCTTTCGGTAAATTCTCCGGATTCCGTCGGGGTGATTCATCCTATTTATTGTAACGGAAATCGTAGAATTATTGAAATCATTATTGGATTCTTCATTGTTTCAATTATCTGATTTTACTAAGCTTACAATCGGTGGTGAGATCAGAAAAGAAACGGTTATATTTCAAATGTAAACAGGCGAGAGCAGGGTGAAGGACAGTGCCAATTCACAATTCACAGGCACTGTCCTTTTTTTCATGAAGCTGAAACTGAAAATTGAACAAAGAAAGCGGTTTTTTGCATTACCAAATGTTAGTAGATATCAGATAATAGCTTTGTAAGCGATTACGGTTTCTGAAATGTACGTACAAAGGGGAGAAAAACCATGAAAAAGGCAGTAGTCACATTAATGTCATTATCCATGATTTTCACTGCAACCGCTTGTTCTTCTGGTACTTCTAGTAACCAAAGCGGAGGAGCTACAACAGCGCCAACAACAGCAACGACTCCTAGTGCAACAGTTAGTACGAGTAAGGACCCAGTAAAGCTCCGTATGGCCTGGTGGGGAGGTCAAGCTCGCCACGATTATACGCTAAAAGTTATTGAAATGTATGAGAAAGCACATCCGAATGTTCATATTGAAGCCGAATATGCAGCTTTCGATGATTATTGGAAAAAGCTCGCTCCACAAGCTGCGGCGAATCAACTTCCAGATATTATACAAATGGACATCTCGTATTTGACGCAATACGGCGGTAGAAACCAATTGGCGGATTTGACGCCATTTACGAAGAGTAAAATACTTAACGTGGATGATGTGAGCCCTAATGCTTTATCAGGTGGTCAAGTGGGCGGTAAGCTCGTTGCTATGAACATCGGGGTTAATGCGTTGACCAGCATCATGGACTTCGAGATGTTGAAAAAAGCAGGCATTACGCCTCCTGAGAAAAACTGGACATGGAATGACATGGATGCCATTGCTACGAAAGCGAAAGCTGCAGGTAAAATGATAGGTGGTTTCCGGGATGACGTTTTCTTCCCGTACTACCTGCGTACACTTGGTCAAAAAATGTATAACGCTGAGGGCACGGCTCTAGGCTATACAGATGATAAACTGTTTATCGATTATTTTACACGGACTCAGAAATGGTATGATGCTGGAAGCTTGCTGCCGCTTGATAAAGCTGCGCAAAAGAAAGGCACACCGGAAGATGATGAGATGACATTGGGGAATTCCATTTCCTCCAATGGTTGGTCGAACCAATTCATAGGTCTAGCTAATGCAGCTAAACGTGATCTTGTCATGCAACCAATGCCGGGACCTGATGCAAACAAAGGGTTGTTCCTCAAACCAAGTATGTATTGGTCGGTATCGAGCAGCTCCAAAGTTCAAGAAGAAGCGGCAAAATTTATTGATTTCTGGGTCAACGATATTGAAGCGAATAAAATTATTAAAGGTGAGCGCGGTGTACCCGTTGCTTCTAAAGTAAAAGATGCATTGAAACCGCTTTTAAACCCTAATGAAATCAAAGTATTCGAATATGTCGCATGGGCTGAGCAAAACAGCACACCAATGGATCCTCCAAACCCAGTCGGTTCTATTGAAATTGAGAAGCTGCTGAAAGATACAGTTGAGAAAATTTTCTACAAGAAAATTACGATCCAAGAAGCGGCTACATCTTTCCGCAAAGACGCAACGGCGATTTTGGAGAAAAACAAAAAGTAGTGTAAGCAGGGGGGCCGTCTATCGGTTCCCCTGTTTCGTTTTGTCTTACCTTGTAACCGCCGACTGCCGATAGCGCAGGGGTGTCATTTTCGTCATTTGACGGAAAACACGTCCGAATTGCACGAGGGAGCCGAAACCCACTTGCTCAGCGATCATGATCACTTTCAGCCTCGTCGTTGCCAGCAGCCTTTGAGCTTCTTGAACACGAACGAGATTCACATATTCAACCAGCGAAAATCCGGTAATTTCCTTAAACATTCGGCTTAAATAAGCGGGGCTGATTTCGAATCGCTCGGCGAGCTCCTCTAAGCGCACCGTTTCCGCATAATGCGCATTAATGTGGCGCACAATGGTTGATATTTTACGATGAAGCGGAGAAACATGGTCAGGGGAAGTCACGGGGTGCATACGAACGAAGCGAGCAGTAAACAGCAACAGTTCAATCAAATATTGGCGTAAGGCGAAGTCTTGACCCAGTAAGGGTTCGCGGGTTTCTTGCGTTAATTTGCCAAGAATATCCTCGACAATTCGCCGTGTAGGCAGGTCCAAGCGGAGCACAGGGGATGCATGCTGAAAAGCGTTCAGAAGAAAGGGAGCTTCTTCTGTCGCCCCTCCAACAAAGCTGTCAGCGAAATTGATGACCACACGTGCGTGTCCAAGTTTATCGGAATCCGAAGTGGCATGGAGATCACGACGATCTATGAGTACAAGGTCTCCAGGTAAAATGAGATACGAGCGGTCCCGGATGAAATACATGCGTTCACCTTCGTACAAATAATAGAGCTCGTACATCTCATGCATGTGCTGAGTTCGCTCGAAGGACCCGGAACGATGAATATGCTGTATGTAAAAAGGGCCTTCATCTTCATTGCCGAAGGTGACGGTTCGCGACATAAGGGACTCTCCTTATTTCAAAATGATGTAAATGAAGTATACCATGATTTTAGTGAAAAATATGAATAGTTTCTACTTAAAATAGGAATAGATGAAGAGAAAACGCTCCTTACTTGCGATAAAATGAAGGTATAAGATCCATAGAAAACGTTTGCAAAAATAGGAGGAAATTGAACATGAACGCACTTATAGAGGCAGTACGCGCTGGGAAAGTGAACGAGTTCTCATCCGAGGTCATTAAAGTATATGCATCTTCGCTAACACAAGTGGGAGATACAACATTGCTTATGGTGCGGACGACGGAAGGTAAGCGACTAATCGTAGTGGGCACAGGAAAATTGTTCGACCAATTGCAAGGGGAAGTCGTAGAAGGGGGGAAAGTTGCCCCGTTAACACATGAAAACAGACTGATTATCAATCAGTTTTTGCCATATACGGCTCCACAAGCTTTTGGCACACAAGTAGCGACGATGGGCCTAGGCGATCGACTTGGCATTGCAAGTCCTGGACATATTCAAACGATCCGTGGCAAAGTTATTCGCCCGGTTCTTGCTCAGCAAAGTATTCGTGAGCTTGCGTTAACAGGCCGCACGTATGAGGATGTTCTGGATGCCGCGGCTTATGCGGTTCTGCAAGAGGGCTACAAGGATGGGTATGGCGCTGACGGCGACCACTTGAAGAAAGAAGAGGACATCGAGTACGCGTTGCGTCTTGGTTTTACGATGCTGACACTCGATTGCTCCGAAAATATCGACAACACCATTGAATCTATGTCCGAAGCGGACATTGCAGCGAAATACGAGCAACTGCCTGCTAGCTTGCGTAATCGCTATGAAGAGCGCTACCTGCAAACAGCACCGAATGTACCAGGAGCAACGCTTGCATATACAGCGGAAGCTTTGAAGAAAGATGTCCTGATCTATGATGCGGCTATTAATTTCATGGAAGCGATCTACCGTCGTTACATCGTTACGTTGGATCGAGCGGTCGACTTCGAAATTTCTATTGATGAAACAGCGACACCAACTTCCCCAGAGGCGCATTATTTGGTGGCAAATGAGCTGCGTGACCGCGGTGTCACGATTTTCAGCATGGCGCCGCGCTTCTGCGGCGAATTCCAAAAAGGGATCGACTACATTGGAGATATCGCGCAATTTGAGCGTGAATTAGCGAGTCATGCTGCGATTGCTGTGCATTTTGAATACAAGCTTAGTATCCACTCCGGCAGTGATAAATTCAGTGTGTTCCCGTTGATCGGGCAATATACGAATGGTCTGTTCCACATCAAAACAGCGGGTACGAATTGGCTTGAAGCTGTACGTGTTGTAGCCAAAGTGAATCCTACGCTCTATCGCCGCATGCACCAATACGCGCTTGACCACTTCGTCGAAGCGACAGCTTACTACCACGTGACGACGGATATCAACGCGATCGTTCCGCTTAGTCAAGTGACAGATGCGGGGCTGCCTGATTACATGGAAGAAAATAATGCGCGTCAATTGCTGCACATCACGTATGGTCTGCTACTTCAAGCGAAAAATGCCGATGGCAGCCGCACCTTTGCAGATGAGTTTTTCCAAACGATGGCCGAGCAAGAGGATACCTTCGCTGAAGGACTTCGTCATCATATTGGCAGACACTTGGAGCTGCTGGGCAAATAATCAACCTAACCCAAAACGCCACGATCATCCCATTTACGGGTGCTCGTGGCGTTTCTTTTGTACCTAGGACAAGCCTTCGGTAGACTCTCCTATTGCATCATCTGCGCCAGGATAGTCCCTTGTAATGCCTTCATGCAGCTCGCGATTTTCATACGCAAATTGGTTGGTCGGGCGTTGATCGTCTCGCCATGGGGTGCTTTTCCCAAGTGACTCTGACATCATGCTTGTGCCGTAGGGTCCTTCCGGAAACTCCTCGGGAATCATGTCGTTTCGCTGGGACTCAACCGTCTTGAGGTCCGTGTACGCAGCGAGGCGGTCCTCTGAGAGGAAGCCCAATCCCTCTACATGGTTAGTATGTGGTGACTTCTTACGCATGGATAAGCCTCCTTTTCAGGTTATGCTTTTTCCAGTGTCCCCCGTCACTCCCTTAAATATCCGTAAAATGAATGGAACCGATAATTTGAGATAAGAACTCATTCAGTTCTTGCGCTTGTTCCTCATTAATTTTAAAAACATGCTCTAGATAGCCTTCTTCGGCCAAATCATCCGGACCAATTACCGCGCTTCGTCCCGATTGCAAATCGATGACCAGCTTTTTGCCATAATAACGGGTAGTGGTCATGATTGCGAGGTCAAAACGGTGTAAAGCATGACCAACGAAACAAACAAATCGAGTTGTTGTTTCTTCCTGATGATCATATAAAAAGTCATAATCAGACATGAGGGCCCTCCATTCTCTTTCTAGTATGGGTCTATTATAACCGATAAAGGGTTGTGGGCAAAACGGTTCTTGCGCCTAACTGACAAACATGGTATGATTTGGATATTAGAAAAAGGAAGCACCTTTTCTGCCCACGGGCGGAAGAGGTGCTTTTTCGTTTTTCTGAAACTAAATTCGCGAAACGTCTGGAGGAATTGAAGGGATGAACATTGTATTTCTGAACACGTTGGAGAAAAATTCGGGGGACCAACAAGTGCTCTCCGCGCAGGTTTCTATTGCCGAAGAACAAGGGATTTGGAGCGTTCATTGGAGTGAACCTGACTTGGTAGGTAAGCCCCAGCAAGATGTGTGGTACCAAGGCATCAGTTGGGATGAGATGCTGTATGCGTTCCGACAAGGCTTACGTGAGAAAGTGAGAATCGGCTTTCGGCCGTTGGTTCACACGGAGTTAGATCTTACGCAAGGCCTGTCTGGCAAAGCGAAAATGACACAAATGCTAACTTATTACTGTGAGGAAAATCCGAACGAGGAGATGTACGAGTCTCTACGCACATGGCGCCGTGATCAGGCTGCTCGTGAGAAGAAAGCTCCCTATATCCTGGCAACGAACCGTGTCTTACGGATGATCTCCGTCTTCTTACCTCAGACCAAGGAAGAGCTTCAGCAAATTCCTGGCTTCGGCGAGCAGAAAACCGCTTTGTATGCGGATCAATTGCTTGGGCTGATCGGCGAGTGCATACGAACGAATGGTTTTCCATTGGATTGGGTTGCAAACTACGTGGATATGATGAAATTCGAGGGCTGGCTTCTGGCTCAGAAGGAGCAGAAGCTGCGCATTGAGCTTGATCGTGAAGTAAGTAAGCGTAAGCTGCTTGAAATCGTTGCAGGCGGGGGAAGCTTGGCGGATCTACAAGCGAATTTGACCATGCCGCGTAGAGAATTGCTGCTGTGGGTGGAAGATTTGGACCGTGAAGGCTACGATATGGATCCGCTCGTGGAAGCGGAGCTTGCTTCGATCTCAGAAGAAGAGCAGATTAAAGCGTGGAATGCCTATGAATCGGAAGGGGATCGCTACTTGAAGCCAGTGCTCAAGACCCTCACGGGGACTGAGGAGCTCAAGGGGAAGGAGTTAGACCGAGCCTATGAATGGCTGCGACTGCTTCGTTTACGCTTTCGTAGAGAGAAGGAAAGAAATACGATCCAAGCCGCAAGTTAATTCGTGTTGACAAAGGTTGAATGGATATGTTTAAATGTTCAATAATCTAATACCGTCAACGCGATGACGAACATGGGCGATGCCCAAAGTAGGACTGATGCCGCTGTTACAGAGAGTCGGTGGAAGGTGTAAACCGATACATGCATGCTGTCCGAATTACAGTTCTGAGTTGGTGAAGGGAACGTGCTTATCGAGCATCAGTAGCTTACACCCGGCAAACGATTTTGCCGTTAAATTTCTAAGTGAAAGAGAAGTTACATGCCTTGGGGCGTGCAACCCCTCTCTTTAATTAGGGTGGTACCGCGAGACAACTTCTCGTCCCTTTGTGGACGTGGAGGTTGTCTTTTTTGTTTTCAGATTATGTTGGACCAATCGAACGGAGGGATCGTATGTTTTCATGGGATAAGCTTACGGAAGAGCAACAACATCAAGTGGAGCATCAACTGAGTATCCTCAAACGAGGCGCAGCGGAAATCGTGCCGGAAGAAGCACTCAAGCTGAAAATTATGAAAGCTGTTGTGACGGGCACTCCGTTAAAAGTAAAACTGGGCTTAGACCCATCTGCACCAGACATCCACATCGGTCACACGGTCGTCTTACAAAAGCTTCGCCAGTTCCAAGATTTGGGCCATGAGGTTCAGCTTATCATTGGCGATTTTACGGGTCGTATCGGGGATCCGACAGGGAAATCCGAGACGCGTAAACAGCTTTCGGAGGAGGATGTGAAGCATAACGCGCAAACATACCAGACTCAGCTGTCCAAGGTGTTGGATTTTACGAAGACAACGTTTTACTACAACTCCTCCTGGCTAGGAGAGCTGCGGTTTGACGATGTCCTGCGTTTGGCCGGTAAAGTGACCGTCGCGCGGATGCTGGAAAGAGATGATTTTGCCAAGCGCTATGCTGCGAATCAGCCTATTCATGTGCACGAGTTTTTCTACCCGCTAATGCAGGGTTACGACTCGGTTTCGTTAGTAAGCGATATTGAATTAGGCGGAACCGATCAGACCTTTAACATTTTGATGGGTCGCACACTCCAAGGAGCTTATGAGATCAAAGAGGGTCAAGTGGCCATCTTGATGCCGTTGCTGGAGGGGCTTGATGGTGTTCAGAAAATGAGCAAAAGCTTACGCAACTACATCGGCATTGATGAGCAGCCTAATGACTTATTCGGCAAAACCATGTCCATCCCGGACACGCTCATGCTCAAATATTTTGAACTCACGACAGCATTGTCGAATGAGGAACTCGAGGAGCTGCGGGAAGGGCTCGCCGCAGGTGCAATTCATCCAAGAGACGCCAAGCTGAAGCTGGCCAAAACATACGTGACTATGTACCATGGCGGTCAGGCTGCCGAGGAGGCGGAGCAGCATTTTATTACTGTTTTTCAAAAACGTGCTTTACCAGACGAAATTGAGGAAGTAAGTCTGAGCAGCTCTCACTTGGAAGCAGGAAGCATGTCGATCATCAAGCTGTTAGTCAGTTTAGCACTGCAAGTATCGAACGGAGAAGCAAGACGAAGTGTGGAGCAAGGCGCTGTGAAAATCAACGAGCAGAAGATTACGGATATTCATGCCCAAATCACGCCCCAAGATGGCGATATCCTTCAAGTGGGTAAACGTAAATTTGTCAAAATCAAGCTATCATAAGATGAACGCAAAAAGGGTGACTTCTCAGCAATGTTCTGCTTAGAGTCACCCTTTATCTTTAAACCAATCTGATCGGCTCACAGCCATTCTTTTTTACGAAATAGCACATACATGGCAATGCCGAGAACACCCATAAAGGCAAGCACAATTTCATCTCCGTGGGCCACATGCAGACCCAATATATTATCGAAATTCATCCCGAATACCCCGGTAATAAAGGTCAAGGGCATGAAGATCGTCGTCAATGCGGTAAACACGCGCATGATATCATTCGCGCGGTTCGCGAGGCTGGATTGATAAGCTTCTCGTAAGTTCCCCATGAGGTCGCGGAGCGTATCGAACGTATCCACGATTTTGACGGCATTTTCATAAATGTCGCCGAAATATTTCTGAAGTTGATGATCGATGAGTCTCAGTTCTTTTTTGCCAAGCGTCCCGATGACATCACGTTGAGGCACGAGTACCTTTTTCAGCCATAATATTTCCGAACGAAGACCAATAATCTCATTCAAATGTGACTTCTTCGTCGCCATCAGAATATCTTCTTCCAGTTTCTCAATCTTCGCTTCAATTCGGTCACCGACTGCGACGTAGTTATCTACGACAAGATCGACCAAATGATATAAGAAACGGTCGGCACTATTCACTTCTTCCTCCCAAAGGAAGGGCTTGAGCGCGCGAAGTTCATTAATTTTTTGTCGGGTAACGGTAATAATCACATGCTTGCTTAGGAATAGATTAAGTGCGCGTAGGAAAATTTCTTCATCATCAAACCGAATGCTATTAATAACAATGAAATAATGGGAATCATAAAATTCAATCTTCGGACGCTGTTCTTCCTCACTTAGACAATCTTCTACGGCCAAATCATGCAAATGGAATAGAGGCTGGAGTAATTCCAAGTCCTCGATCCCCGCATCAATCCAGTAGAAGCCTTGACTAGGCGGTGTAAGCGCAGCGGTCACATCATCAACTAACGTAAAAATACCATTTTGAACCAACCGTGTTTTCATCTGCCCACCCCTTTGCATGGAATCAGCCGGTTAATTCATCTAGAAGAGCATGGCTCTGGATGATGGAATAACCGACTTCATTCCTACACTTTGAAATTGTTTACTGATGACCTTGCAGGTACTACTCCTCGGTTCTCCGTCCAAGCGTATGCCCTCCTTTTCCGTCCGTGTCGAATACTTGTCTAGTATACCCGTTCATATATCGCGTTTCAAGCCAAAAAGTTTAATGAAATCAGGGGAATTGTCGTTTAGATAACGTATGGGAAAGAGGCTAGGCCTGTGTCAAAAAAAATAAACCGCCATAACTTACTTGGCGGCATTCAGGATCTTATTTTTGATGTCCGTGTACATCTGAATTAACTCAGGGGCTCCGCGCTTCATCAGATCAGTTTCACTTTCTGCTCCGTATACGAGATGAAGCTGCGAGATGGCCATTTCCGCTTGCGCTTGCGTTGGTTTGACCGTTTCAATTAGAGCAAAGAAGCGATGCAGGGAAGCAAAAGCAGAGAAATTATCGGATGTTTGGGTTGACATAGTAGCCCTCATTTCTTTGTTAAAATCCTCCTACTAATTAAGACAATCTGTTGGAGTAAGCTTGTCCTAACTGTTTAACCTTCAAAGACATAGCTTAAACCCTCATCACCCGATACATATTGTATCATAAAAGGGGTGGCTTTTCTGTAAGTATTTAATGGATAAAAATACTTTGCAATTTGATCAAGCTGGGCCATCTTGACTTTCTTTTAAATTATAGTATGATAATGCTAATCGCATACGTTTTATTTTCTTATCAAGAGTAGGTGGAGGGACTAGCCCTATGACACCCGGCAACCGACAAACCTTTGCAAGCAAAGGGGAGCACGGTGCTAATTCTTGCGGAAACGCTGTTTACAGCGAATCTGGGAGATAAGAGAAGGACATTGACTTTGATTTTCTATGGCCTTTCTCTGATTCCAGAGAAGGTCATTTTTGCTTTCTATACATGTTCGTACCCAACCTAAATTAAAGAAGAGGAGTGAACAGGATGCCGATCAAGATTCCTGACAACCTGCCTGCCAAAGAAATTTTAAACCAAGAGAACATCTTCACCATGGACGAATCTGTCGCGTATCATCAGGATATACGTCCACTTCGTATTGCTCTGCTTAACTTAATGCCAACGAAAGAAACGACGGAGACGCAATTGCTGCGCTTGATCGGAAACACGCCGCTGCAAGTGGAGTTCGTGCTCCTGCATCCCAAAACGCACACTTCCAAAAATACGTCTCACGAACATTTAGATATGTTTTACAAAACCTTCGATGATATCAAAGACGATAAGCTGGATGGTATGATTATTACTGGCGCGCCCGTAGAACAAATGGAATTCGAAGATGTGAATTACTGGGAAGAGCTTACGCAAATTCTCGAATGGAGTAAGCGTAATGTTACTTCAACTTTGCATATTTGCTGGGCCGCTCAAGCAGGCTTATACCATCATTTCGGGGTGCGGAAATATGCGTTGGACAAAAAGACGTTTGGTGTATTCCCTCATACTGTGAGCGTTCCAAATACGAAGCTGCTGCGCGGTTTCGATGAAGTGTTCAATGTTCCACAATCACGTCACACCGATATTACTCGTGAAGATATTGAACGATGTCCGGATTTGGAAATTCTATCGGAATCCGATGAGTCAGGTGTGTATATCGTCGCAACGCGAGATGGTAAGCATATTTTCGTAACTGGACATTCGGAATATGACGCTTGCTCATTGAAATGGGAGTATGACCGCGATGTGGCCAAAGGGCTGCCGATCGATATCCCGAACAATTACTACCCGAATAACGATCCAAGTAGACTGCCTTACAATACGTGGAGAGCACACGCGAATTTGCTGTTCTCGAACTGGCTGAACTATTATGTATATCAAGAAACACCTTTTGAGTTGACTGTTAACATTAATGAAAGCTGGGCAAGTTCCCAATTGTAAAATCAAATCGACCCATACCCCGAGGAGGAATTTCCCTTGTTGAAAATCGAAAGTCGTCTCGCTCAAATTGGCTCTATTGAAGAACCTGTTACAGGTGCTGTTAGCTTTCCTGTTTATCAAGCAACTGCGTTTCGCCATCCTAAGCTAGGGCAAAGCACGGGATTCGATTATGCTCGTACGAAGAGCCCGACGCGCAAAGTGCTTGAAGATGCTATTGCCCAACTCGAATCCGGAGATGCAGGCTTTGCATGCTCGTCAGGCATGGCAGCGTTGCAAACGATTTTCGCCTATTTCAGCCAAGGCGATCACTTGATTGTTTCCTTGGATTTATATGGTGGTACGTATCGCTTGCTAGAAAGAATCATGTCCCGTTTCGGTGTAACAGCCACTTATGTCGATACGAATGATTTGGATGCACTCGAAGGCGCTTACCAAGCGAATACGAAGGGTCTTGTTATCGAAACGCCAACGAACCCGCTAATGATGATTACTGATCTTGAGCTCGTATGTACATGGGCCCGTAAGAAGGGCATCGTATCCATCGTCGATAACACGCTGCTTACGCCATATCTGCAACGTCCAATTGAACTTGGTGCGGATATCGTCATCCACAGTGCTACGAAATACTTGGGTGGACATAATGATGTCCTTGCTGGTCTGATCGTAACAAAGGGTAAAGAGCTTTCAGAGCAAATGGCCATCCTTCATAACTCTATTGGCGCCGTGCTTGGACCGCAAGACAGCTGGCTTCTCATGAGAGGGATGAAAACCCTCGCACTTCGCATGGAGCGACATGAGCAGAATGCTACAGCAATCGCCAACTTCTTATTGGCACATCCGCTGATTTCTGATGTGTTCTACCCTGCGCTTGAAACACATCCTGGCTATGCGATTCAAAACAAGCAATCTAGCGGTAACACAGGGATTTTCTCTTTCAAAGTAAATGATGCTCGATTGATCGAACCGATTCTTCGTCATATTAAGTTGATTGCTTTCGCAGAAAGCTTAGGCGGGGTTGAGTCCTTGATGACATACCCAGCCGTACAAACACATGCGGACATTCCGCTTGAAATTAGACAGCAAATTGGTGTCGATGATCGTCTACTACGCTTCTCTGTTGGGATCGAGCATATCGATGATCTGATCGCCGATTTGTCGAATGCCCTGGAGTCGGCGCAAGCCGAGCTGGAAGGAGCATCACAATCATGAGCCATTCTTCAGACAAAGAGAAACGTAAGCCGCATGGCAAATTTGCAACAAGATTGATTCATTTCGGTGCTGAAATAGATGAAGCGACAGGGGCATCCAGCGTGCCATTGTACCAAGCTTCAACTTTTCATCAAGCTGATCTGGAAGCGAACCAAGAGTACGACTACACACGATCCGGTAACCCGACACGTCAAGCGTTGGAGGATTACATTGCCTTGCTAGAAGGCGGTACGCGCGGATTTGCATTCGCCTCTGGAATGGCTGCGATCTCTTCTGCGCTAATGCTTTTGTCGCAAGGAGATCATGTGATCTGTACCGAGGATGTATACGGTGGTACGTATCGTTTGCTGACAACGATTATGAATCGGATGGGCGTGGAATCTACGTTTGTCGATATGACGAACATAGCAGAGGTGAGAGCGGCCCTTCGTTCCAACACGAGAGCCGTCTTCATCGAGACACCTTCCAACCCAACGCTCCGTATCACGGACATTGGTGAGATTACTGCTTTTGCCAAGGAGCATGATTTGCTCACAATGCTGGATAATACATTCATGACACCTTATCATCAACGTCCGATCGAGCTAGGCATCGATATCGTGCTGCACAGTGCAACCAAATTCCTAGGTGGGCATAGTGATGTGCTGGCTGGACTTGCGGTTGTAGCCAATGACAGCCTCGGCCGTCGGATGAAGCAAATTCAGAATGGTATGGGCAACGTGCTCGGCATTCAAGATTCGTGGCTGCTCATTCGCGGCATGAAAACATTGCAAGCAAGGATGGAAATGTCCGAGAAGAGTGCTCGCAGATTAGCACATTGGTTGACCGAGCAGCCTGATATTGACGTGGTTTATTATCCAGGCCTGCCTAATCACCCTGGTAGAGAAATACACGAGAAGCAATCCTTAGGCTATGGCGCTGTCGTCTCATTTGATGTTGGTTCTGGCGAGAAAGCAAAGAAATTGCTGAGCAAAGTAAAGATTCCGCTCGTAGCTGTAAGCTTGGGTGCAGTAGAAAGTATCCTGTCGTATCCGGCGATGATGTCACACGCCGCAATGCCGAAGGAAGTACGCTTACTGCGCGGTATTACAGACGGTCTCGTGAGATACTCTGTGGGTCTTGAAGATATTGAAGATATTATTGAAGATTTGGAACAAGCCTTGCGGGGTTAAGTGACTCGTTATTCAGAAATTATCCATATTTACAATGGAATAACACCTGGAAAAAGCAGCGCTTTGCTGCTTTTTTGGCATGAATATGGTACGATAAATGGATACGAGCCTTCAGAAAGTAAAGGAGTGAGTTGCAATGAAACCGATCGATCGCATTTTAAATAAAGCACAAGCAGGCGGACGAATTGATGTAGAAGAATGTATTACGCTGTTCGAATCCGATCAAATAGAGAAAATTGGCGACACCGCCAATCAGATTATGAAGAAGTGGCACCCAGATCCGATTACGACCTTCGTCATTGGGCGCAATATTAACTACACGAATATCTGTGATGTGTACTGCAGATTCTGCGCGTTTTATCGTCCACCAGGTTCGGCCGAAGGCTATGTGTTGCCGGATGAGACGATTTTCCAGAAGATTCAAGAGACTTTGGATGTCGATGGGACAGAGATTCTTATGCAAGGCGGCACCAATCCGAATCTACCATTTAGCTATTATACGAACATTTTGCGCGAAATTAAGAAGCGTTTCGATATTACGATGCACTCCTTTTCACCCGCTGAAATTATGAAAATGAAAGATGTCTCTGATGGCTTATCATTAGAAGAAGTCGTTCGCCAATTACACGAAGCAGGTCTAGATTCCTTGCCAGGCGGCGGGGCGGAAATCCTCGATGACCGCACACGACGTAAGATCTCTAAGCTGAAAGGCTCATGGCGTGATTGGATGGACGTCATGCAGACTGCTCACAAAATCGGCATGCATACGACTGGGACGATGGTTATTGGCTTCGGCGAGTCGATGGAAGAGCGCGCGCTTCATATGCTGCGTATCCGTGATGCACAGGACGATGTGCTTCTGCAGAAGCTGAATACGCCAGGCTTCCTGGCATTTATTCCGTGGACGTTCCAACCGGACAACACGAATATGAAGGCGGAGAAAGTAACGCCTGAAGAATATTTGAAAACGTTGGCCATTAGCCGCATTATGCTGGATAATGTGCCGAACTTCCAATCCTCTTGGGTCACGATGGGACCTGAGGTTGGCAAGCAAACGCTAAGCTACGGCTGTAACGACTTCGGCAGCACGATGATCGAAGAGAACGTCGTATCCGCCGCGGGGACGACGCACAAAGTCAACGTGTCCTCGACACTGGACATTATCCGTCAAGCTGGTAAAATTCCTGCACAGCGGAATACGAAGTATCAAATTCTGCGTGTGTTTGACGATGAGAATGTGAAGATTGATCGTGATTTTGTGATGCAGAACTAAAGATTATCACGAAGAAGCAGTTCCCAACTGCTTCTTTTTTCGTCCCTGAAGCGTAAAATTAATCTTATCTTCAGGTAACCGTGGGTCAATAAGCATACAATAAAGGAACACCACAAATTTGAGATCGAAGATCGGAGTGATTTTTGTGAAACTACTCAAAAGTTTTGTGCAAGGATTCCTTTACGCTTTTGTCTCCATCGGTGTTCTCCCTTTCTTGCTCGTGAAGGCTCTTTTAGAGTTGTAATACGCCCTTGTTACTTTCGTGAGGAGCAGCCTTGTGCTGCTCCTTTTTTGCATCCTTAGCCCTATTCCGAAATGGCAAATTGTTCGTTGTATATCTCCCTCCTATCGACCATATACTCTTAAGAGGAGGATGCATAGATGGAAGGAGTGAGCACATGGAACTGTTTGCAATTGCCCTAATCGATGTCGAGGAATCCTATGTACGTTCGCTGAGCGCACAGGTGAAGCAAGCGCTACAGCATTTACATATCGTCCAAAATGGTTTAACGGCTACGTACACTTGGTATGAAACACGTGCTTTTATTTATGTGGAAGCGGAAGCAGGGAGTGTCATCCAAGACCCGCATGTTCATGAAGATCAGGTGAGAGCTTGCTTGGCAGAAGCGCTGGCGTGTCACATTGTAGAGGACAAGGAATCCAGCATCTTACGTAACCTGATCACAAAGGATTTTAAATATGAGAAGCTGACGGACCTTGAAGCCATTGAAGGCTACTGCAAGCAATCCTTGATCCAAGAGAGTGAACTGGAAGGCTTGCCGCTAATGAGCAGCGGCCCAAGCCGGCTTCGTCGTATTCAGTTGCTAAAGGAACAATTAATCGCATTGCTCGAGGAGAATCCTCAGCTCAGCTTAGACGGATTTCTGAAATTTCGCATTCAGGAATACAAGGAAGAGCTTCGTGAGATTGCTGAATATGCGATTGATGAGTATATGATGGACCGCCAGTATCAGGAATTTATTTCGCTTCTGCAATATTTCGTCTATATTCAAGAGGCCAAAATACCCGCAGCCCATCTCATTCACAAAGGCGGCCATGAGTTTGTTATTTTGAATGACCATATGGAGCCCATTGATGCGAATGAGTTTGACGCAAGTTTTCGAATGGAAATGCTGGAGAAGGATATTAATTTCGAGGATATGATCGTGAGTACACTCATTACGGTTTCTCCCGCCAACATTTACATTCATACGCGGGATCCTGAGCTGACGATCATTAAGACGATCCGACAAATCTTTGAAGATCGGACATCGGTGTGCAGTTATTGCCGTACCTGTGACCTGTATCTAGGGGATGGCAAGAAGCAGGATCAACTCTCCCCTTGACCTTGCCCTCTTCGCCATTTATAATAGTGATCGAAGGCGTTAGTATCAAAGACAAGAACTTTCTGTATGAACTGCTCAGAGAGAGGAGACCAGGCTGCAATCTCCTTCAGCGAACCGGATTGTTTACCCCTTTGTAGCCGTATTGTGGAATTCGACCTGATTTGCAGGCTCGTTACTATACAATACCGGAATCATTCCCGTTAACGAATGCTGATGAGGATTCGACTTACCTTTCATGGTAGGAGCGAATCGAACTAGGGTGGAACCACGAGCTGAGCGCACTCGTCCCTTTATGGGATGTAGTGTGCTTTTTTGCGTTCAATTACACAATTAGGAGGCATGTTAGATGGTTGTTCAAGTAAAATTACCAGATGGCGCAGTGAGAGAGTATGCAGTAGGGACGACCATTGAGCAAGTGGCGGAATCCATTTCATCCGGACTGAAGAAAAATGCAGTTGGCGGTAAAGTAAACGGTAAATCTGTTGATTTATCCTTTGCCTTAGATAATGATGCGGATGTTGAAATCCTAACTCTCGATAGCGAAGCGGGCCTAGAAATGTACCGTCATAGTACAGCGCATTTGATGGCACAAGCGATCAAACGGATTTATGGCAACAAAGCGGTTAAACTAGGGATCGGTCCTGTCATTGAGGACGGCTTCTACTATGATATTGATTTGGAAACACCGTTGAACCCTGAAGATTTGGTGAAAATCGAGAAGGAAATGGAGCGGATTTCAAACGAGAATCTTGCGATTACGCGCCGCGTTGTTTCCCGTGAGGAAGCGATACGCATTTTCACCGAGATGGAAGATCCGTTTAAGTTGGAATTGATCCGTGATCTTCCGGAAGATTCCGTGTTGACGATCTATGATCAAGGTGAATTCTTCGACTTGTGCCGCGGACCACATTTGCCATCAACTGGGCGCATTAAGGCGTTCAAGCTGTTAAGCGTGGCTGGTGCTTACTGGCGCGGTGATGCGAAGAACAAAATGCTGCAACGCATTTATGGCACAGCATTCCCTAAGAAAGCACAGCTGGATGAGCATTTGCACCTCTTGGAAGAAGCGAAGAAACGCGATCACCGTAAATTGGGCCGCGAGCTCAAAATGTTCGCTTTCTCCCGCGAGGTTGGTCAAGGCTTGCCGCTTTGGTTGCCTAATGGGGCCAAATTGAGACGTACCATGGAACGCTATATCGTGGATTTGGAAGAGCGTTTAGGCTACCAACACGTATATACACCAGTACTTGCAAACGTTGATTTGTACAAAACATCCGGTCACTGGGAGCACTATAGCGAAGACATGTTCCCGAAAATGGTTATGGACAATGAAGAGCTCGTCCTGCGTCCAATGAACTGTCCTCACCACATGATGGTATATAAGAGTGATATGCGCAGCTACCGTGATCTTCCTATTCGTATCGCTGAGCTTGGTACAATGCATCGATATGAAATGTCAGGGGCTTTGACTGGCTTGCACCGCGTGCGTGCGATGACCTTGAATGACGCCCACATCTTCTGCCGTTTGGATCAAATTAAAGAAGAGTTCTCTCGCGTTGTTAACTTGATCCGTCAAGTATACGCAGATTTCGGAATCACGGATTACCGTTTCCGCCTGTCTTACCGTGATCCGAAGGATACAGAGAAATACTTCCAGGATGATCAAATGTGGGAAACTTCCCAACGTATGCTTCGTGAGGTCGTTGAAGAGCTTGGCTTACCGTTCTTTGAAGCGGAAGGTGAAGCAGCATTCTACGGTCCTAAGCTCGATGTTCAAATCAAGACAGCGCTGAAGAAGGAAGAAACACTTTCGACTGCGCAAATTGATTTCTTGCTGCCTGAGCGTTTTCAATTGGAGTACACAGGTGAAGATGGTCAGAAACATCGTCCAGTCGTTATTCATAGAGGAATAATTTCCACTATGGAGCGTATGACAGCGTTCTTGCTTGAGAATTTCGCTGGTGCGTTGCCAACATGGTTAATGCCAACACAAGCGAAAGTGATCCCTGTATCACCTGCTTTTGAGGAATTCTCTAATCAAGTAACAGAGAAACTAAGAGAAGCAGGTATTCGCATCGAAGCAGATAATCGCAATGAGAAGCTCGGTTACAAAATCAGGGAAGCGCAGCTGGAGAAAATTCCTTTCATGCTCGTCGTAGGCGAGAACGAAGTGAAGAATGAAAGCTTGTCGATTCGTAAACGGGGTCAAGGGGATTTGGGTACCCAGCCAATTAATCAAGTTATCAGTTTGATTCAAGAAGAAATCAAAAACAAACTGTAACTCCCATTTGTTCCTATAAAAAGCAGAGAAGTGATGTTCACTTCTCTGCTTTTTTGCGTTCCCCAAAAAGCCTTTCATGCATGCATAAGTTGCTAAAAGGAGGATATGTTAATCAGTGAGTCTGTATGTGGAGGTTTATTGATGAAAGGAAATGGACAACCTACTGTAGTAGGGGGAGGCTTAACGCAATGAGAATAACCGATGCTTCGATGCAATCTAAATGGATATTGGCATGGATGATGCTCACCGTTTTGATCGTGCTTTTCGGAGAAGAGGCTAGCAATCCAGGTAAATATAGGGCGGCAAACACCGATACCCATATACGAGTACAGCAGCAGCATAATCAGGCAGGGACTGTAATTCCTGTTGCAATGCCTGTTGCACAAGAGCGCCAACAACAAGCTAGTTACCGTTTTGTACCGAAACTAGATACGGATCTATCTAAGTATACGGCTGTTGAAGTGACAGCAACTGGATATTTTGCTGGCAAGGAATCTACTGGGAAAAATCCCAATCATCCTTCCTATGGAATCACGTATTCTGGTATCAAGGTCAAGCGAGATGATAAAGCATTATCAACGATTGCGGCAGATACGAAGGTGTTTCCTTTAGGAACCGTTTTATTCATACCCGGATATGGCTATGGGGTTGTCGCTGATACAGGAAGTGCGATTAAAGGGAAAAAAATAGATCTGTATTTTGATACCAAGGATCAGGTTTATAAAGAATGGGGTAAGAAGACCGTTAAGGTATTCGTTGTGAAACGAGGCAATGGAAAAGTGACAGAGGTTATTTGGAATCAGCTGAAGGATGAAATACTTGCGCCTGCCAAGGCTTTGTAAATGTCCAGTTTGATTTGAAAAGAAATTCATAAAAAATCCTGTTTGGGAAAACATACTCTTACAGGAGGTGATTGACATGGCAAAGAACAAGAACAACAAGAAAGCAGCGCAAGACATGGAATTTGCTACGGAAGTAGCGGTACCTAATAAGCAGCAACAAAACAACACACAAAACCAAAATAAATAAAAAAATAGGTTCACAGAAAAGACGGAGACCCGAAAGGGTCTTCGTTTTTTATTTCTTTTCAAGCCCTTCTATATTCGATATAATGTAACAAAAACTAACAATTTGTTCCTTTTGGGAGGAGTTCCAATTGCTGATGTGGACGGATTCAAAGCAGAAAGCTTGGTTCTACGGTTTTGTACTTATTGGCCTAGGTGTAAATGTATTCGCTTTATTTTCTGCTTCAGGCTGGGTTACGGTGGCAAGTGTAGTTGTATTCCTCATTATGGGTGTAAGCACATTATTTAGTTCTAGTGTGTCCGTTCGGGCACAGAAACAGGGGAGTCTAGATCACGAGGAACAATTCCGTACATTTATACAAGAATCACAGGTTGTTGCGGATCGCTTAGCAGCAGCGGTTGAAGAGGTGAATCGCTCCATCGGTCATCTTCTCCAAATTGCCGATGCTTCCATTCAGGGAGAAAAGGAGTTGAAGGGAAGAAGTCAGCATGCTGTAGGACAGCTGCAAGAAGCCTTTGCTGCGATTCAACAAGTGGCTGCGGCAGCAGATCAAATATTGGATTCATCGTTACATATGCATCGGGAAAGTGAACAAACGAAAGATACGGTCGTAGACGTCTGCCGTTCCTTAAATGCGACAGATGAAGTTATGAATGATCTGCATGTGAACAATGATACGATGCAGAAGAAAATTCAAGATTTAACTGAGCATACCTCGAAGATTGAAGAAATCAATACGTTTATTACTGAGGTTGTTGCTCAGACTTCACTGCTTGCCTTAAATGCATCGATTGAAGCGGCAAGAGCTGGTGAGCATGGAAGAGGCTTCTCTGTCGTTGCACAGGAAATTAAGAAGCTGGCTGCGCAAAGCCATGAAGCTGTACAGAAGTCTTCCGAGCTCCTAGCTGATATTGAGAGCGGCGTTTCACAAGTTGTGGCCGCGGTTGCCGAAGAGAAAGCTTCTGTTACACATGGGATTGATGAGATGAAGGTGATGAAAGGCAAGATCGATACGATCTTCTCCTTGATCCTTCATGTGAATAGCCTTGTCGCAAGCACAACAAGCTCAACGAAGCACCAATCTTACCTCGTTACGGGGACTAGGACTTCCTTGGGAGAAGTTGTGGATTTGATGAATGAGACCATGTCGAGTGTTGAGCATACGCTGGAGCAAATGAAAAAACAGCGCCAAGAGGTTTCGAGACTTCAGCATATTAATCAAAATCTGGATCGTTCTTCAGGAGAACTCATCCAGGCGATACAAGCGGTTGGTCTGAAGAGTAAGCAAGGCACCATTCGTGTTAACATTGAAGAAATGAAGCAATTATTGCATGCTCTTGTTCGCGTACCTGACATCAAATCTTTAGTAGAAGACAAACATGCCTCTCATTTACACGGAATCTTGAAGAAAACAGCTGGTATTGAAGCGATTTGGTCGAATCGCGCGGATGGAACCTTTATTTTCTCTCAACCAGAGGCTGGCTTGGTAAATGCCAAAGGGAGAGAGTGGTGGAAGCGTGCAATGGCAGGTGAACTCTTCATTTCGGAAGAGTACGTGTCAGCTATTACAAAAAAACCATGTATTACGCTGTCCAAATCCGTCATAGATGACATGGGAACCCCAATTGGCGTCGTTGGAATTGATTTACTGTTAAATTAATAGTTCTCAAACCACTCTTTTTAGTGTAAAATAACATTACTGTTATAAATCTTGACACGGAGAGATAGGTGATGGATCATGCTACAAGCATTACGAGCGGATGGAAAGCCCCTAAGAACACCAAGGAAAGCTGCAGAAGTACTTCCCTTCTTGGAAGCTTTTATTTCACGCAAAGAGCAGCAGGCTCGGGAGATTGAGCAGGTTGTTGAGCGATATGAGGTTAAGAGAATGAAGGAAGAGCGGGCTTATCAAACCATGTCATCATTTCGGCGCATGTTCTCCGGTAAGAAGCCTGATCATCATCTTGCTGTTGAGTATATTCATTATGTGAAGAAACCTATGGAGCAAGTAAGAAAGCTTCGTGCCGAAATCGAGCAAGCTAGACAAATCATGAATGATTCTAAGCCGGGTGACGATATCACGTTCCCAGATGAATTCGAAGATATATTTTCATCATAGTGAAGAAGAGGACACTGCGGGTGCAGTGTCCTCTTCTTTGTAGTGCGCCCAGCATGGGCGCTATCTTTAGGGTTCAAGTCCCGAATGGCGAAGGCAGTAGTAGCCATAGCTTAAGACAAGGGTGTCGACCGCGAGGTCGAATCTGAAG
>NZ_JCAUAN010000048.1:0-29441 GCF_059691975.1 Paenibacillus sp. J22FR5
GATTTCCCAGTATGTAAGACCCCTTGTAGACGACGAGGTTGATAGGTTCGAGGTGGAAGTGCGGCAACGTATGCAGCTGACGAATACTAATCGGTCGAGGGCTTAACCAAACAATCCCAAACAAGTGAAGATAAGCTTTGCAGCGAATTCCGCATCCTTGATTGGGGCCCAGAAAACCTAAGCATTTCAACTTTACGCAAGTTTCGTATCTAGTTTTCAGGGAATACATCCCTACTGTGGCGATCGTGGCGAAGGGGTTAACGCACCGGTTTGTGGATCCGGCATTCGTGGGTTCAAGTCCCATCGGTCGCCCTTTTCCCTTATTCAATGGGGATTAGCCAAGCGGTAAGGCAACGGACTTTGACTCCGTCATGCCTAGGTTCAAATCCTAGATCCCCAGTATACTTCTCTTAAGCGGTCGTGGTGGAACGGCAGACACACCATCTTGAGGGGGTGGCGCTCACAAGGCGTGAGGGTTCAAATCCCTCCGACCGCATCCCAGCTTTACAAGCACGAAACCCTTTATTTATAAGGGTTTTTTCTGTTTTATAACAGATGGAATGATTACGGTAGTACAGAGTGGAAATTCATACTTGTTGACGAACTGTTGACGAAAAATTTCGGGGATTAAATTTTTCTAGTTTATCCGCGGCTGCTCGACTAACTGACTGGGCGACGTGGGCATATAGGTCTGCTGTTGTTTGATGCTTAGAGTGACCCAACCGTTCCTGGATCGCTTTCATCGAGACATCATTTTCAATCAATATTGTCGCCGCGCTGTGCCTTAGGTCATGAAGTCGAATAAATTTTAAGTTATGTCGTTCTGTGAACTTTTTCCACCAATGTGTAGGCGATGAATGGTACAAGGGTTTGCCGAAACCTACTTGGAACACATATTGATGTTCTTGTCCTTCCCAAAGTTCACCTGCTTTCAATTTATCAACCTTCCAATTATGATAGAAGCCCTTCATTTCTTGCATGAACCATTCCGGCACAGTAACTGTTCGTTTAGATGCTTTGCTTTTAGGAGCCTTAACAAAAGATTGACCACCTACAGTTAGTGAAATACTTTTGTTTATGGATATAGTGCATTTTTCGTAATCCACATCGCTCCATTCCAAACCAATCAGCTCGCCTCGTCGAAATCCTCCAAGTATGGCTCCGATAGCTGTGTATTTACTGCGCCATTCATCCATAAATGCACTTAGCGTCATTTCCTTGGTGCAATTTACTCCCCTGTTTCAATCTCTGTTTGAAAATCTGCAAGGATCTTACGCGTCTCACGAATGCCGTCAGCCTTGATCGTCTTGGTACGCTTGGTCCGCTCACCAGTAGGGGCATACCCTGCTTCAACAACGAGTAGAAATGAGTTGTTACCACGTCTTGGTACGCTTGCCATTAGATCTATTCCTCCGTAAATTTGTTCCTGGGCCGACATTACCTACCTCCCTTATGGCCGCTCAGAGATGGCTTATTTGTCGACCATATTAGATGCCTCAACAGGAGGAATTCTCTCCTATAACCTATCCAATCGCCTCACACTGGACATTGCTACTGACACGATTAACGCACTTGTAAAGCAAAGACGACTGAAGCTGCACAAGGATACATTTATCCATTCGGATCAAGGGAGTCCTTACACGAGTCCCAAGTACCAAGAACTTTTAAAGCAAAAGGGTTTAGGTCAATCCATGTCCAGACGCGGAATTGCTGGGACAATGCTCGGGAAGTTACTTTCCCCAGCCAGTTAAGGCGGTAGAGATACCGAAGAAGAATGGCGGGGTAAGGATATTGGGGATTCCAACTGTCTCAGATTGTATCGCGCAAATGACAGTTAAGCTGATCTTTGAGCCGTTGCTGCTGCTTATCATAGGGAAAATCCGGCAGAAGAAAAATACATGCTGATCGACTGTAGGTTATACGGAATTCTCACTGTTGTATGACAATACCTATTATTGGTTATTATAACTTTAGTTTCCGAATACGACTGGAAGAAGGAGGGGAGTCTGAATGGATTTGTTCAAAATGTTCAGGAGACACCGGACAGCCCTTTCATCCGCTCAGGAAATATCCCTGGATGCAGTAATATCTTCGAACGTGAATGCACCGATTATGCCGAGCTTGTATGATAACAGACAACGGGTGGAACAAATCTTCGCGAACTGTAAAGACATCATTTTCATACCATGGCACTATGGGCCTAATCTCCAATATGAGGCGATGGCTATTTATTGTATAACATTGGTTCAAGATAAAAAGGAAAATTATTTTAAAACCGTCATGCAGGATCTGGTTACTCATCAAATAGGGCCAGCCACAGATATCAAACCAATCGATGTGATCAACTTTTTCGAGAATCATGGGGCTTCCGACGAAACCGCACATGCAATCGGAGATTTGGACATAGCGGTTGAAGATATATTAGAAGGAAACGTTGTTGTCTTCTTCGACCAGTGGGACAAAGCGCTGAGCTTCAGAGCGATAACGCTTCAAGAGAGACAAGTGACGGAGAACTTGATTGAGCCAGTTGTGAGAGGTCCGCACGAGAGCACGGTAGAAAATCTAAGGAAAAATATTGGTCTGATACGGATTCGCTTGAAAACGTCTGAATTTAAACTTGAACTACTCAAATCCGGAGGGAAATCGAATTCTGAGGTCGCTTACGCTTATTTAGAAGGAGCTGTAAATCCGGAAACGTTGGCGGAGTTTCAAGAGCGGATTTCACAAGTTAAAGAAATGGAAATATTGGAAAGTTCCTATATCGAAGAACTGCTTGAAGACTCGATATATTCGCCGTTACCGCAATTCCGGGTTACGGAACGTCCGGATGTAGCGGCTGCTGCCCTCCTGGACGGTAAGATTATTGTAATGGTTTCCGGTAGCCCGTCGATTCTTATTTGTCCCGGTCTTTTCATTGAGTTTCTGCTTTCTCCCGAAGATTATTACAATAGAACACTTATTTCGTCCTTTGTCCGGTTGATTAGGTTCGCCGCTTTTTTCATAACACTGACGCTTCCAAGCATTTATATCGGCTTAACCACCTTTAATCCCGAGTTGATTCCAACCGTGCTGCTGCTAGCGATACTCAATACGCGCGAAGGTATTCCTTTCCCAGCCTTTATAGAGGCGCTGATCATGACCTTTTTCTTCGAAATTCTGACCGAAGCGGGGGTACGATTGCCTCGCCCCGTCGGCTCTGCCGTGAGTATTGTAGGGGCGCTGGTTATCGGCGAAGCGGCCATCAATGCCGGAATCGCTTCTCCGATCATGGTCGTCGTGGTGGCCCTTACAGGGATCGCCAAATTCTCGCTTCCGCAATATAATCTCGGCAATGCCGTTCGAATCTTGCGTATTCCATTGATGTTCCTTTCCGCTTCATTGGGGGGATTCGGATTCATGATCGGGTTTCTGTTGCTTTTGCTGCATATGATGAGTTTGCGCTCGTTGGGACAGTCCTACCTGGCTCCTTTGGGGCCGCTTCGCCCACGCCAATTGCATGATGTGTTTGTCCGGGCGCCGCTGACTTCTCTTCTTCGCTCACCGCGAAACAAGCATCAGCATAGCGGCATGCAGCAAACAAGAAAGAAGGATGAATGGTGAGGACGTTCGGCGTCGCGGCTTTAAATTTTGTTCTCCTTGCCCTCTTAACTGGCTGCTGGAATAGAATGGAGCTGGATACATATGCTTTTGTTCAGGGAGTTGCGATCGATCAGGCGGAGGATGGAGAAAACATTGAACTGACCATCCAATTCTATAAGCCTGTCTCAGGAGGGGGCAAATCCAAAGGCAGTGGACCATCAGGTGAAAGCTTAATCAATATTAAAACAAGAGGCGAGACCGTGTTTGAAGCGATCCGTGATATGACCATTCATTTCGGCCGAAAAGCGCAGTGGAGCCATATGCGAGTCCTAATCATCGGGGAAGACATTGCCAAAAAACGGAATATCGCAGAAATCCTCGATTTTTTTGCAAGGGATAATGAACCTCGAGCGACAGTCAGCGTCATGATTGGCAAAAATAAGGCGGATCTTTATTTGACAGATACGAAGCCGTTGATTGAATCGACCGTAGGTCAGCAATTACGGGAGTCAGAAAGAATGGCTTACCAGTATACAGGAAAATCCACAAAAACCTCTTTTTTGGATCTGATGCTGGATTTGAAAAGCGAAACGGGCGTCGCCACCGTGCCGTTCGTCTACTTTGACCCAAAGAATGTGCCGCGCTCCTCTCCCGTTACCCGACTGGCGTTGTTGAAGGATGGGAAGATGGTTGATACGGTTGCATCCAAAGATATCGAAAGCCTGGTGTTACTGATAGACAAATATAAACAAGGTATTATCGAAGTGGCTTGTCCGGATCAGAGCAAAAAAAAAATAAAGAAAATAGAAGCCGTAGAAGTGGAGGCGGCCAAAACAAAACTGGACATAAAGATCAAGGATGATTCGGCTGCCGTCCATGTATCGACCCATATAAGAGGCTATGCCGGCGAACTTATCTGCACGTCTCTGCGAACCTCGGAAGATGTAATGAAGTTTAACGAAAGAGTCAAAAAGTCAGTCGAGCAGGATTTAAAAAGCGCGCTAGCTTATATTCAGAAAGAAAAATTAGATGTGTTTGGAATCGGAAATCGGATATACCGCCAGGACCCCGCATTATGGAAACGTTGGAAGCCGGATTGGGAAGAGCGGTTTTCCAATATACCTTTTACAATTGAGGTTGAGGTGAACATTATTAATACCGGTGCGAACCTCGGTTTACCGGTTGCCAAATAGTCCCGACTTACGATGCGGTTGAAAGGGAGAAAAGTATGGTCCAGAAAATCATGATTTCGCTTGTGGTATACTTCGTCATTTTTGCCTATGACAGGCCGAATCTAAAGCTTGCTAGCGGCAGGGAGCGGTTAGTTTATCTTATGTTGATGACTGCTGCTCTATATCCATGTCTTATTTATGTGCTGGATCTACGCTGGTCGAATCTGGACGAATGGGTTCATTTCTTCTTGAAAGATCCGGCGAAACGAATTGTAGAATCGGTTAAACTTTCATTTTAACGATCAATGTTCAATAAGGAGGAGGGGGTTTCCTATGATGAAAAAGCGGATTACGGTTAGTTCTCGGCAAATGGCAACGTTGTTTCTCTCCTTTCTGACAGGTTCGGCGATCGTAAATATACCAGCGCCTTTGACTGGCGCGGCAAAAAATGCCGCTTGGATTTCTTTATGGATGGCGAACGGATGCGGGATGCTCTTGTTGTTCTGTGTTCTTTATCTGCACCGGAAATATCCGGATCTAACGCTCATCCAGTACAGTCGGCAGGCCATTGGAAGGCTGCTGACCGTTATTATCGCCATTCCATTCTTTTCGGTGTCCATCATGATGCTGGCTCTTATCGTGGGGGACATCGGCGGATTTTTCAAAAGTACAATGATGAGGGAAACGCCCACCTATGTCTTCCACCTACTAATACTTTTCACTGCAGCCATGACCGTTCGTTCAGGTATTGAGGTCATGGCAAGGATGTTTACGTTACTGCTTATCACGATATTTTTCTTCAGCGTCGCCGTTTTACTTTTAACGATTCCTAGTTACCATGTGGAGTTTCTTAGACCCTTATTTCCGGATGGTTTCAAACCGGTTTTACACGGCGCATATATGGCATGGGGATTTCCTTATGCGGAACTGGTTCTGTTCACGATGGTTCTTCCGTTTGTTCGAAAGGACCAGGAACCTTTGGGGAAGTTTATGTTTTTAGCGCTTCTGATCAGCGGGATTTCGCTAACCTTAGTCATTGTGTGTACAATCATGGTGCTGGGGGCCACAGCTGGGAATATCAAATTCTCCTTATTTACGATTGCACGATTGATTGAACTCGCGGAGGTGATTGAACGAATCGAATCTGTGATTGGCTTGGCCTTGATCGCTGGCTCATATATGAAAGCAACGATTGTGCTGTTTGCCATCAATTTGGGACTTTCCCAATTATTTGGGCTGCGGAATGAACGGATCCTGATTTTTCCAATAGCGAATCTGGTGCTGCTGCTCTCGATGAGTATGTTTCGGAACGAATTAGAATTCATGGAACATGTAGGCATCGTTTGGCCTTTATTTATAACGGTTGCAGGCGTTATTCCCATCCTTGTGCTGACGATTGTAACCGCGTTTAAGAGTCGGCTGAACGAGGTGCCAAGAAATTAGCTGACTGCTCGCCTAATATTGCGAAAGGATATAATCCGCTGTGCGAATCGCCAAAGCAACGGTTGTCAATGTCGGGTTTGCTGCTCCGGTTAGCGGCAATACACTGTTATCAGCCACATAGAGACCGGGTACGCCGTGGATTTGCCCATACTGGTTTGTTGCTGAGGTGGCGGGATCATCGCCCATTCGGCACGTTCCCGCCTCATGATTGTCTAGACCGGGAGGTAGGAGACTAGGGTTCTCGTAAAAATCCAGCCCCATTGCTCCGGCGGCACTTCGAATAGAAGCCGTCAGCTTGCGGATAACGGCTTTATCTTGAGACCTGTACGAAAATTGAACTTTTAATAAAGGTACTCCGAATGAATCATGTCTGGTAGGGTCGAGGCTGACATGGTTTTCAAATCGCGGTTCGATGGTTGCCAAACCGAAAAACCCGAGTCTCAGTTCGTCAAGAAGTTTTCTTTCTTCGAAATGGTACCACCAGTAGTCTATAGGATCGGTCCCTAAAGTGAAGATCATATATTTCCGATCAGCCGTACTTGGAACCATGATAGCGGCATTTCCTAACACTTCGGGAAATTGATTGCGCTTTATTTTTGCCGCCGCTATGACTGTGGGTTGGTTCACCAAATATCTGCCAATGGCTTCTCCGGGAATATTGGAGTTCAGTAGAATACGCGGCGTTTCAAAGGTACTGGCGGAAAGGATTACCGTCTTCGCTCTGATGGTCCAGGTTTTACTGTCGGAAGTAACCACCTTTACGCCTGCGGCTCTGCCTCTCTCGGTGAGAACCTGTACAGCCCGCGTATTTACAGCTAGATCAAAGGGCTTCATATTGAGCGCATAAGCCATAAATATAATGGAACTAAAAAAGACATTCGAATGGAGCTGACCGTATCGGGTAACTTCAAGGTCAACGGCCATAGGAAGATCAGTGGCATCCGGAAATCCGCCGAAACGAAGGCGATGGAGAAGTTTTTCCTGAAGGGCAGATCCCTTTGCGTATGCACCGGTTACATTCATGATCTGCTCAGCGGTAAGGTAATAGGGAACCAGTTCTTGATAGGAAATTGGCCAAGATTTGAATTCTTCCGGCAGCACGCGGGGACACATTAAATACCAGTGAAGGGTTCTCCCTCCTAAAGCTCTAAATATTCTAGCCCCCGGATAATCCGGCCATAATTCCCCGATTGGTTCGGCATAGCGGGGACTTTCAATAAATTGAGTAAACCGCGTTTGATCGAAAGTAGGCAAATTATGAGCATGGGTCGGTAGTATCAGATCCCCGGCCTCGATCATCCCAATCCGCATGCCGTTATTTCTCGATTGTTCGATTAATCGCCAGAGAGCGGCCCCGCCTCCCGCGCCGCTCCCGACAATGAGCACATCATAATGGGTTTGCGCCATTTTCTCGATCGGAGTCAGGGGAATCCACGGTACCTTCGCAGGCTGTGATTGATAGGTACGAGCATCGCTGTTTTCGGTCAATTTAATTGCCCTCCCTTCAGACAAAAATAGATGATCTATTTCATTTGTTCGACGATATGATCTGCCGTACGAATGGCAAGAGCTGTCATTGTCAGCGTCGGATTGGACGGAGAAGTAAGATTCAATACACTCATATCGGCTAGGTAAAGACCAGCAATGCCATGCACTTGACCAAAGCGGTCGGTGACGGAGGTAGACGGATTGTCACCCATTCGGCATGTTCCCGCCTCGTGGTTGTCTGCACCGGGCTTTTGCAGTTGAAGTGGGCCGTCCAGCGATAATCCAGCTGCAGAGGTGAAGGCTGACAGGGAAGCGTACATTTCGCGAAGAAGTGCCTGATCCTTATCACTGAAGGAAAACTGTACGTTAAGAGTAGGTACGCCGTAAGCATCCCGATGAATCGGATCAAGGCTGACGGAATTGTCGGGCCGCGGTTCCACGATTCCGTAAGCGTGTACTTCCAAGGCCTCTTTTGTCAGAAGAGGTTTTTCAATAAAGTCGTACCAATAATCGTTGAAGATCTGAAGCTGATAATTTCGTTCGGCTGTACCCGGAACGAAGACGGTGGCGACGCCAAATACTTCTGGGAATAAATCCCGGTTAACGGTTCCGAACCCATGGTAAACAGGATGGAATGCCACATATTTCCCGATCGCTTCGCCCGGGATATTGGAATTAAGCAGAAGGCGCGGGGTTTCCCAGGTGCTAGCGGAAACGACGATTGTCTTAGCAGTCAACGTATACGTTTTTTTATCTGGGGTCATGACTTTGACGCCTACAGCTTTTCCTTGTTCCGTTATAATTTGCACGGCGCGCGTATTTACGGCTAGATCGAATTTTCGGATATTTAAGGCGTATGCAAGAAAATCAATGGAACTGAAATAAACATTTGAATGGACCTGCCCGTATTTCGTACCTTCTAGATCAGTAGCCAATGGCACATCTGTTGCCTCCGGAAAACCGCCCTTAAGAAGGCGTTCGATAAGTATTTCCTGCAGAGCGGAACCTTTGGTATAGCTGGTGGTCACATTCATTATTTTTTCTGCGATCAGATAATAGGGAGCAAGATCCTTATAGGTGATTGGCCATGTTCTGAACGCAGCAGGATCAAAACGGGGGGACCAGCCGTACCATATCAGGGTTCTTCCGCCTAAGCCTCTGACGATTTTCGCGCTTCGAAAATCCGGCCATCTTTCTCCGATACGATCCGAAACCCGATCCAAGTATTCTAGTGCGCGCTGTTCGTCAAATGTGGGTATATGAAACGCATGGGTCGGCAATAACAGATCTCCGGCCTCGATCATCCCAATCCGCTTGCCGTTTTGCCCCCATTGTTCGCATAGTCTCCAAAGAGCAGCTCCGCCACCAGCCCCGCTGCCAATGATAAGCACATCATAATCGGTCTTCGCCATTTGCTCGATTGAAGTTAGTGGAATCCATTGATCCAAAGGGGGGGCTGTAGTTCCGAGGGGGCGCGAAACAACGTCATCTTTGATCTTCCGCACATGTAACAGCGGGGCGGGCAGTTTTACTTGCACATCCGCAACTATTTTCAAGTCGATGCCGGGAATATGTGGATTGAGTGATACGAGGGATTCTATTTCACAATAATATCTGTCGGCAATTTTCCTCAGAGTATCCCCATGATCAGTGACATATATATGCAATGGCATCACATCCCTTTATCCATATGATTTCAATATGAGTATATGAGCTGAAACCATGCAATATTATGAATTCAATTTCATAACTAGATTTGGTACAAAGCAACCCTCTTGGAAGAGGTTGTTGAGACGATAACAAGCCATGCGTATAACTACTGCATGGCTTGTTGTCATTCGATGTAAGGAGTCTTTATTCTCTTTCCCAAAAAAAACGGACACTCACCCAAAAAATAAGCACATTATGTAATTAGGGTTGATCTAGCTATAATACCCTTATAGTCTTCAGGCTAGATCAGGATACCTACGACAAGGATGGGGGAGGCACAAAATGAAAAAAAGGCTGCGGTTTCTCATTTCCAAATTTCGTTTACAACGGCTTAGAAGTCGGTTTCTACTTGCTATGATCATCATCTCTTTGCCTCCACTTTTCATCTTAGGATATATTTCTTTCGATATTGCCAAGAACACATTGATGGAAACGAATGCCCAAACTTATGAAAATCATTTGGAAACATCCAGTGAAGTGGCGGATTTATTATTTCGCAGCATCATTAATATGAATCGTTCGATTGTGGTGAACAATGAGGTGCGGGAGGTTTTGTCCAATAGCAACGTTGCTCAGAGTACGGAACCTAAATCTGCGGATTCCACTGAATCGACCAGTGAATGGACCTCCAATAAGCTGCAAAAAGCGATTAACAACAATCAATTTGACACCAAATATGTAAACTCTATCTGTGTTTTTAATTTGGAATTCAAGACCTTCTGCGCGGGACGCTCTGATGATGCAGGGGTGTATGAGAAGCCGGATAAGATCAAACTCATTCAACAAACCGATTGGTATCAGAGTGCTTTACAGGATCAGGGGAAGGTTGTGTTTCTAGGCTATGATATACTCGATAATTCGAAAAATTCCTTTTCCACGGTTAAATTATTTCGGGATGCGACAAGTCCGAGCGGGCAGGCGATTGGACTGTTAGTCGTGAATATATCAACGGATATTTTTACGAATATTTTCAATGAAAACAGCAATGCCGGCGGTTTCATGGCGCTGGATAATTCCCCTGACAGAAGTAAAATCGTGTTTAATAACGGGCTAACCGACAATTCCGTTCTCAAAGAAGGGGACAACGTATCACTTATTCACCAATTGGAGCAAAAGGGTTATCTCATCAGCCAATACCAGAACCAAACGACGGATTGGACATTTATACATCTGATTAAAGTGAATGAACTGCTCAAGCAATCGAATCAAATTCGCACAATCACAACACTTATCGCTGTTTCTATGGGCGTTATTGCCCTGCTGTATTCCATTTTTATATCCGGCAGTATTACCCGTCCGCTTCTACAGATCAAAAAAATGATGGTGGATTGGACGAAGGGAGCTCGCGAATTCGAAGAGACGTTCGAACAGGACGAGGTAGGAACGATTGGTGAAACCTTCAAACGCGTTGTTTCTGAAAATAAAGAGTTAAATGAACGGCTGATTCATTCCCAATTAAAGGAGCGAGAGGCGGAGCTTCGAGCGCTGCAGGCGCAAATTAAGCCGCATTTTTTATATAACACATTAGACTCGATCTATTGGATGGCGACTTTGCAAAAGAATCATGATGTTGCGCAGATGGCGATTTCCCTATCGGAAAGCTTTAAATTGAGCCTGAACAAAGGTAAGGATACCATCTCCGTTTATAAAGAATTAAAGCATATTGAGCATTATATGACGATCCAGAATATTCGCTATCATAATCGGTTTCAATATGTGGAAGAGGTCGAGCCTGCCTTAATGGGTATGGAGATTATGAAACTGCTGCTCCAACCTCTTGTTGAGAATGCCATTTATCATGGTTTAGAACCCAAGGTGGGAGAAGGTACGATTCGACTTACAGGCAAAAGGGAAGATGGGTTTCTTGTTTTTACAGTGGAAGATAACGGGGTAGGGATAGCCGATTTGGCTGCGACCGAACAAGGATATGGTTTGAAAAATGTGCGTGAACGATTGACCCTGTGTTATGGGACGACCAGTTCGTTAACGATTTCGAGTGTAGTTAATCAAGGCACTCAGATCCAAATTCGCTTTCAACTATTTGGTGAAAAGAGGGATGCAAATGCTTAAGGCCGCGGTGTTCGACGATGAATATATTGTGCTTCAAGGCCTTCGTGAAATGATAGACTGGTCAAGCTTTGGCATCGAGCTCATCGGCACGGCTGACAACGGCCTGTCTGCACTCGATGTATTCCGAGAGCATCGTCCCCAGCTTATTTTTACCGATATTCGGATGCCGGGCATGGATGGACTCCAGCTGATTGAAGAGATTATGCGGGAAGCGCCGGAGACGCTGTGTATCGTATTTAGCGGGTTCAACGAGTTTGAATATGTGAAACGAGCCATCAATCTCGGAGTCGCTGATTATTTAGAGAAGCCAATTACGATCCCAACGATCGAGAAAGCGATCCGCAAGGTGATGGATAAGATCAGCCAGCAGCAAGAAGTGCAAGAGCTTAAGACGAAAGTAAGCAGCAGCCATCGCGAGCTTCTGGAGAAAGCGACATTGGATTTACTATTTATCGGCGCAGAAGCTGAAGAGAAGTGGCGAGAAATTTATGGCGCAGGGGCGGAGACCCTCGTTGGAGTGACCGTTCTGGCGTCGGAATCAGATCGGCTGCAAATGCCAGAGCATACAGACTATACGGCGATTCCGCTGCGCCATGGCCAAGAGAGATTACTTGTATGCGTGCATGAACAGCAGCCAACCCCTGAGTTCTGGGGACAGCTGCAATTGGAGTATGAGCAAGCTGACATCTCCGTTGGGAGCGGTCGGACTTATGCGGAGCTAAAGGATGCCGCACACAGCTATAAAGAAGCGCTTCGTGCGCTGCGATCCGCTCATTTTTTGGGGGAGAAAGGGATCGTACGTTTTGAGGATTTAGGTGATTTGATTACCCGGCCGGAAGGTTTAAGCGAACGCGAGGAAGCCATTATTTTGAGTTTGCGTTCAGGTAATAAGGCGGGCATGCTCGAGCAGATTGATCGATTCATTGCTTGGATCCAAATGGAAAAGCTGGATAGCGAAGTGGCTGAGCATGAGATGCTTAAGCTTCTTTATTTGGCGCTAGAGGAAGCGAAAAAGTCAGCTGGGGACAAAGCCAGTCACATTCCTGAAGCGTACCGGCCCCATGTGGAATTTCGTGAAATGGCAGCAAGAGGGAAGATGACGGAATGGTTTCGTAGTCAATTTGACATGATTGTTGGCAGTACGATGGATGCTCGTGAGCACTCCAGGCATGCATCCGTCACACGGGCGCGCAATTATATGGAGCAAAACTATACGCGCGATGTGACGCTGCAGGAAGTAGCAGAGCATGTTGGCATGAATCCTACGTATTTCAGCGTGTTATTTAAGGAGGAAGTGGGCGAATCGTATATTAAATATGTGACCCGCATTCGCATGGAGCTTGCCAAGACGCTGCTTACCCGCGGCTTGAAAGTGAATGATGTGAGTGAGAAAGTTGGGTATCATACGTATAGGCACTTCTCTGAAGTATTTAAAAAATACACCGGATGTACACCTGGGCAATATAAAGATCAGTTATCGAACCCCGCGGGAATCTAAAAAATACGGACACCAATCAGAAGAATGACGCACTGCCTGTGGTTAGGAAAAGCGATTAAGATAAAAGCACGGGGAAAACGAACTCGTGTAGTGCATAGGAATCGATTCATCCTAACCAAGATGACTAAGGGGGATTTGAAGATGAGTAAAAAGACAACAAAATGGGTTGCGGCGATGTCCACTTCGGTATTATTGGCTGGTGTGGTAGCAGGCTGTGGAACGACATCCACATCATCCGGAGATACGAAAGGGCAAGCGGCAGACACCGGTACCAAAAAAACGGATGAGAAAGTAACCATCTCACTTTTAATCGATAATACACAGGATTCAGTCAATATTGCGAAAGGGATTGTCGCGGCATTCGAAAAGAAATATCCGAACATTCATGTTGAACAAGAAACACGCCCAGGCGGCGGAGAAGGCGATAACATCGTCAAAACCCGTCTAGCGACTGGGGATATGACCGACGTGTTCTTCTATAACAGTGGATCACTTATGCAAGCGCTTAATCCAGAACAAAATTTACTTGACCTTACAAATGAACCTTTTCAAGCCAATGTGATTGATTCCTTTAAACCGACTGTCTCTTCTAAAGGGAAAGTCTATGCGGGACCGATTGGTTCGACGATGGCCGGCGGTTGGTTCTACAACAAAAAGATTTATGCTGACCTGGGTCTCTCCGTGCCAAAAACATGGGCTGAATTGATGGCTAACAGTGAGAAAATTAAAGCAGCTGGCATCACGCCTGTCATCGGTTCTTATAAAGACGATTGGACGTC
Organism: Paenibacillus sp. J22FR5; assembly: GCF_059691975.1. Lineage (NCBI taxonomy): Bacteria > Bacillati > Bacillota > Bacilli > Caryophanales > Paenibacillaceae > Paenibacillus > Paenibacillus sp. J22FR5. The sequence continues at coordinate 13,740 of NZ_JCAUAN010000048.1, forward strand.
ACAACTCGTCGTATTAGCGGATTATTACAATGTGCAAGCCGCCAATCCGAAGTTTGCGGATGATTATACAGCGAATAAAGCGAAATATGCGACGGATGCAGCGGCACTGAAAAGCTTTGAAAAGCTGGAGGAAATTGCGAAAAAAGGATACATGAACAAAGATTTCTTAGCAACAACGTATGATGCGGGCTTGAAAATGCTCGCGGAGGGCAAAGGTGCTCAATATCCGATGCTATCCTTTGCAACACCAGCGCTCCAACAGAATTTCCCTGATAAAATGAAGGATATCGGCTTCTTTGCGCAGCCAGGGGATAGTGCGGCTACGAATGGTTTGACGGTGTGGATGCCAAGCGGTGCATACATTTACAAGGCCACTAAGCATGCGGAGCAAGCGAAAAAATTCGTTGAATTCATCGCTTCCATGGATGGTGTTGCCGCTCAATCGGCTGCTTCCATGCCATCAGGTCCCTATGCGATTAAAGGTTCAAAGCTGCCGGATAACGTTGCACAAGCTGTGAAAGATATGACGCCATATTTTGACGGTAACAAAACAGCACCAGCTTTGGAATTCGTTTCACCAATTAAAGGCTCCAGCTTGCCGCAAATTACAACTGAAGTCGGCGCAGCCATCAAAACGGCCAAACAAGGTGCTGAGGTCTATGATAAAGATGTTGAAAAACAAGCCAAGCAATTAGGATTGCAAGGTTGGTAATAGCTAAAGATTAATCAGAAGGAGTCGGCGATGCAAAGTTCATGCAGGACCGGCTCTTTTCTTAAACTTAGGGGTGATCTCGGTGGCCAAGGTGTTCAAACGTACGTACTCATATGCTTTTCTTATTCCTGCAGCCATTATCTACTTATTGATTTTCATCTTTCCGACGATTATGTCTTTTTTCTTCAGTTTAACAAGATGGAATTTAACGAGCTGGACGTTTATCGGTTTGGATAACTTCAAAATGTTCTTTCAAGAAGCTTCGCTCCTGATCGGATTTAAGAATACCCTCATCTATGCGGTAGTTACTTGCGTGTTAAAGGTTGTTTTGGGCTTGTTGCTAGGCGTATTTCTAACTTCAAAAATAAGAGCCAAGGGTTATCTGCGGTCTGTCATATTTTTTCCTACCTTGCTTAGTACCATTGCAGTCGGAATCACATTCAGCATGATGATGCATCCAACACAAGGATTAATCAATACGGCATTAGCAGTAATCGGCATTGTTGGACCGGACTGGTTAGGCGATACACGCATAGCGCTGTTGTCTGTTGCGCTTGTGGATGTTTGGAAAGGCGTAGGCTTCGCTACGGTTATCTATATCGCAGGAATCCTCTCTATTCCTCAAGAGTATTATGAAGCACTGGAGATGGATGGCGGAGGCGCATTCCGTAAGTTCTGGAATATTATTCTCCCGTTAAGCCGTCCGGCAACGAATTCTGTTATTATTTTATCGTTTATCGGTGGCTTGCGCTCCTTCGACCTCGTTTGGGCGATGACCAAAGGAGGGCCTGGATTTACGACCGATCTTATCGCGTCCATTATCTATAAGCAGTACCAAGGCGGCTATTATGGTCTGGCTACAGCAGGAAACGTGATCTTATTTATTGTGGTAACGGCGTTAGCTCTTCCGCTGTATTCCTACCTGAACAGAAAAGAGGCGGAACTATGAGCAGAAAAATAAAAGGCTTAGGCATTGAAGTCATTGCCATTCTTCTGACCATTGTTATCTTTTGGATTCCTTTCTACTTTGTCGTTGTCAATGCGCTCAAGGACAAGAAAGAATCTTCCCTATTAAACTTAGCTTGGCCTACAACGATCCATCTTTGGGACAACCTGAAAGAAGTGATCACCGCCCGAGATTACATGCTATTGCGGGCCTTTTATAACAGCACCTTGCTGACAGTCATATCGATTACCGTGTTGATTCTTGTCTGTGCGATGGCAGGCTTTGTGATGCAGCGTAGAAGCGATCGTGCGACGCCATGGCTCAATTTCCTTGTCCTATCTGGATTAATTATACCGCCAGCCATCGTGCCGACGATCTGGGTCTTGAATGGTCTTGGTTTGTTCAAAACGCTGCCAGGTCTCGTTCTGGTTGAGGTTGCACTCGGATTTCCTTTCGGGGTCTTGCTGTACAAGGGGTTTATGTCAGGCATTCCGCGTGAAGTAGATGAAGCTGCTGTGGTGGATGGTTGCAGTGGATTTGGACTGTTCTACAAAATCATTCTACCGCTTCTAAAGCCCGTAACGGCAACGATTATTGTCACGTCATCTGTGGGGATTTTTAACGACTTTACGAACCCTCTGTATTTCTTTCCGGGAGCCAAGAATGCGACAGTGCAGCTAACCCTGTATAACTTCCAAAGCCAGTTTGTCACGCAATGGAATTTGCTGTTTATGAATATTTTACTGATCACCTTACCGCCACTAGTCTTATTCATTTTCTTTAACAAAAAAATTGTAGCCGGTATGACAGCAGGTTCGGTTAAAGGCTAATCATAGGATCGCTGATGAGGAGGATTACAATGGGGAATTTACAGGTTACAGCGTTGAAATGTGAATATAGAACGAATCCGCTTGGCATTGGAGCGAGACACCCACAGCTAAGCTGGCAAATTGAATCCGATCGCCGCGGCACGTTGCAGCGAGGGTATCAGATCATCGTGACTAGCGAAGAGGATGATTTTACAAACCCGGTATGGGATACAGGGTATACGGCATCCGATCAGTCGATTCAAATTGCTTATGGGGGACAGGCGCTGAAATCAAGAACTCGTTATCTCTATAAAGTTAAAGTCTGGGATAACTTTGGTCGTGAGTCCACGTGGAGTGAAATCTCTTGGTGGGAGATGGGCTTGTTAGATCAAAGGGAATGGACAGCCGATTGGATCACGCCTAATGAAAGTGATATAGATCCGCAGTCCGAGCCTGCATTTCTGCTTCGCAAGCAATTTGAGGTGGGGGGAGACGTCCAGTCTGCACGTATATATGCGTCGGCTGCAGGCGTCTATGAGCTGTATGTGAATGGAATTCGTGTTTCCGACGAGCTGCTGGCACCAGGCTGGACGAGTTATCCAACTCGGTTGCAGGTTCAAACCTATGATGTAACAGATCTTCTTCACCATGACGGAAATGGGATCGGTATCCTACTTGGGGATGGTTGGTACAAAAGCGGAATGGGCTTTGAAAATAAAAACTTTAAATACGGTGAACGCCGGGCTGCGCTCGCACAGCTACATATTCAATATAAAGACGGTACGGAAGCAGTTGTAGCTACAGATACCACCTGGAAGGCTTCTACGGGAGCTATTCAATATTCGACAATCTACCATGGTGAAACGTATGATGCGCGTTTAGAGCAAGCAGGCTGGAGCTCGGTGAATTTCCGAGATGACGAGTGGAGCTCCACACAGATTTGTCCAGATGTAAGCCTTGATGTGCTAGTGCCTCAAGAAAACGCACCGACACGTGTAACGGAAACGATACGTCCTATCGCTTATTTCGTAACGCCTGCCGGCGATCATGTGCTGGATATGGGACAAAATATGGTAGGCCGCATGCGCTTTACTGTAAATGCCCCTGCGGGTACGCGAATTGAGCTTAAGCATGCTGAAGTCTTGGATAAAGACGGCAATATTTATTTCGGCAACCTGCGTCCAGCGAAGCAGGTCGTGACTTATATTGCCAAAGGCAATGGTCCTGAAAGCTATGCACCTTATTTCAGCTTCATGGGCTTTCGCTATGTGAAGGTTGAAGGCTTTCCCGGCCAAGTGAACGGTCTGCCGCTGGATGCTTTTGTCGGTGAGGTCATGCATACCGATATGGAGCCGACAGGTGAGTTCGAATGCTCGGATGCTAGAGTGAATCAGTTGCAAAGCAACATTCGCTGGGGCCAACGAGGCAATTTCCTGGACGTACCGACGGATTGTCCACAGCGTGACGAACGGTTAGGGTGGACGGGGGATGCTCAGGTTTTCATCAGCACGGCACTATTTAATTACCAAGGCGGACCCTTCTTCACGAAATGGCTGCATGATATGAAAGCAGAACAAAAGCCGAATGGCGGCATCCCTTTTGTTGTACCGGACGTTGTAGGCGGAGAGAATTCAGCTGCATGGGGAGACGCTGCGGTCATCTGTCCGTGGACGGTTTATCAATATTATGGAGACAAGCGTCTGCTTGCTGAACAATATGAAAGTATGAAAGGGTGGATTTCCTATATCCGCTCCCAAGGCGAGCAGGAATATTTATGGAACACCGGCTTCCATTTTGGCGATTGGCTTGCGTTGGACGCCAAGGAAAACAGCTACATCGGTGCGACACCTGTTGCTCTGATTGCAACGGCTTATTATGCGTATTCGACACGTATTGTTCGGGATGCCGCAAGAGCTCTTGGACATGAGGAAGAGGCACTTGCTTTCGATGAGCTTTACAATGGCGTTATTCAAGCTTTCCGTGATGAGTTTATGACGAAAAATGGGCGCGTCGCTGCCCCAACGCAAACTGCGCATATCCTTGCGCTCGTCTTCGATCTCGTCGATGACGAGGTACGTGCAAGAGTAGCGAAGGATCTCAATGAATTGATTCTGGATAATGATTATCATTTATCAACAGGCTTCGTGGGCACACCTTACTTGTGCTTCGCGCTTTCGAATAACGGCTATCACGAAACAGCGGTTAAGCTGCTGCTGCAAGAAAGCTATCCGGGGTGGCTGTATTCCGTTTCCAAGGGAGCGACGACCATCTGGGAGCATTGGGACAGCATTAAATCGGACGGCTCTTTCTGGAGCGATGATATGAACTCTTTTAACCACTACGCTTATGGAGCTATCGGAGACTGGATGTACCGAAAAATAGCCGGTTTGGATATGGACGTTACTGTACCAGCCTTCAAGCGCATTCATATCGAGCCGATGTTTGGGATGAATCGTCTCTCTTATGCCAAAGCCGCGCATACCTCCCTATATGGACGAATCGAATCCGGCTGGCAGGTGGATCAGGGGCAAATTCAAATGAGTGTGCGTGTTCCAGCCAATACAACCGCAGAAGTCATTCTTACAGGAGCTGTGGTTGGCAGCGTGAAAGAAGGAGGACTTTCCCTCGACACCTCGATCCCTGGCATTCAAGGCATAAGTGAAGTCGAACAAGGTGTATACGTCCTTTTAGGATCTGGAGACTATACGTTCAACTATACGAATCACGAATTATTCCGCGTTACATTTAATGAACATTCGAGAATCAATGATGTGCTGGATCATGAAGCGGCAACGGTGATTTTCAAGAAGCATATGTCAGCCTTATTCGAGGGTCCCTTTCTTAATTTCGTTCGAAAATCGACGATTAAGCAGTTGGGGGAGAACACGATGACGGGTATTACGAAGCAACAAATTGATGAGCTACTTGAAGAATTGGTTCTCATATAAGGCATCCAGCCGCACAGATAGGAGTGTTGAAGTGTTATGGGAACTCATCAAAAGTTCGTGGAATTGGCGGAGAAGCTTACCCCTAATTTGCACGAGTCTACCGTTTTGCCTAAATCAGTGATTGAAGTGGTCGCTGATACGGAAGCTTTTCAAGGGTGGAGGACACAAGAAACGGGTAGTATCGCAGAATTACAAACAAAATCCTTCGGGAAGGATGACAGCTTCATCCTGGATTTTGGCGATCATCAGGTTGGTTATATCTCCCTTGCGATCAAGTCTGTAGGTAGTCCTCAAGATGCCCCGCTTGGGCTGAAGCTAATCTTTGGCGAGATGCCTTGTGAGGTGGCGGAACCTTTTGACAGCTATGAGGGCTGGTTGAGCAAATCCTGGCTGCAGGAAGAGACGATCTATATTGATGTTCTTCCTACAGTCCTAAAGCTGCCTCGTCGATATTGCTTCCGGTATGTGAAGATGATGATTATCGATACATCCCGTAAGTATACGGTTTCTTTTACCGATATTCATTGCAGAGCTGTTACCTCTGCTGATGTGAGAGAGCTAACGCCGCTTCCCGATAATGTTCCGGCAGATTTACAAGTGATCGATGCCATTAGCATCAAAACGCTTCAGGACTGCATGCAAACGGTGTTTGAAGACGGACCGAAGCGGGATCGCAGGCTGTGGATTGGGGACTTAAGGCTCCAAGCGTTGGCGAATTATCAGACCTTCCATCATCATGATCTGGTGAAGCGCTGCTTATATTTGTTTGGCGGCATGACACTCGATGACGGTGCAGTTGGGGCCTGTGTTTTTGAAAAGCCCAATCCATTAGTCGATGATACGAGGCTTTATGATTATTCGCTTTTCTTCGTAGCGACGTTATACGATTATTATGAGGCATCTCAGGATAAGGAAGCATTGGTTGAACTATGGCCTGTTGCCCTTGAACAAATCGAGATCGCCTTAGGGCGGCTGGATGAATACGGATTAGTTCGTGATGATGATACCTGGTGGTGTTTCACGGATTGGCATCCGGAGCTGAATAAGCAAGCATCCGCGCAAGCGATTCTGTTGTATTGTCTCAAAAGAGGTCTTGGACTGGCGAAAGAGCTGGAAAGAGAGCAAGAGGCAGCTTTCATTTCTGAACAAATCGGTCGTGTGACAAGTAGCGCACTTCACCATTTATGGGATGCGAAAACAAGCCTCTTTGTAAGTGGAGTAAACAAGCAGGTTTCATGGGCATCGCAGGTGTGGATGGCATTGGCAGGCGTGTTGAACGAGGAGGAAAATGGAGAATTGATGGATCGGCTATTCGAGTCCCCGCCAGAAATCGGAATGACAACGCCGTATATGTACCATCATTTAATAGAAGCTTTATTTGAGAGCGGCAGACCCGAGAAAGCCTTGGAGCAAATTAGAGCTTATTGGGGCGAAATGGTCAAAGACGGAGCGGATTGCTTCTGGGAAATCTACAACCCTAACGATAAAAAGCTATCGCCTTACGGCAGCAATTTGATTAATAGCTATTGTCATGCATGGAGCTGCACGCCTACGTACTTTATTCGTAAGTATTTGCTATAACGGGAGGCGCAAGCATGGGCACGGTTATAGGTCGAAGAAACATCCTCGTAGGGACAACTTAGCCAATAATTAAGAACAACCACTCATTTATGTGAGTGGTTGTTCTATTTTTCTTTTACATGAATGATCTCTGCAACGTGGCGAAGATCGAGAATCACACTTTTTGACACGGATGGAAGAACCTGTTGTAATAAGTATGAACTCTTTATGATGAACGAGAACATCCCCCATAAACAAAGGAGCACCCTATGGATCCGAAAGTCAAACAAGCCTTAGATAGTACACTTCACAACTGGCAGGCGATGACCACTTATCAAAGCGATGAGAAGGAAGCTGTGGCTGATCAATTTCAATCTTCGTTCTATGTATTCATCGAGACGGTCCGCGATTGGGTACTCCGTCAAGATGCCCTGCCTCTATCACTGGATGCTATGCTTGAAGTCGAGATGATCCAAGAGATTTTCGACCTGCTTCCTGCTCCATTGCATTTGAATTTTGAGACCGAAATAGAATTAATTATAGATCGTGTAGAACGTGTTGATGAAGATAACTATGATTGATGACAGCAAAAATCCTGAGATTCCTTACAAATGCACGTAATAAAACTAAATGGACGACAGGGCGGGGATCATTCCTTGCCCTGTTTTTTGCTGCAAATACACCTAATCATTTTCTGAGTATTTTGAAAGAAAGAGGAGATTACTCTTATAGTAAAGGTGCTCATTTCTCTTTATACTTAGCTAAAACCATAACGAGGTGACCTGAATGGAAGCAACGATTACATCCTCTAAATCTTCTTTATCTAAACGTTGGTTCGCTAAACTGAAACGTTGGGAGTCACCCCTCACAGGATATTTATTTATTTCTCCTTGGTTGATTGGCTTCCTGACATTAAGTCTTTATCCCATGATTCTCTCCTTGTATTATTCGTTCACAAATTACTCTTTGTTGGATGAGCCGAGTTGGGTAGGACTCCGAAATTATGAGAAAATCTTTACGGTAGATACGAGATTCTATCAGTCCGTTAAGGTTACTTCTCTCTATGTTCTCGGTTCTGTACCACTGCGACTAGTTGCCGCTTTACTGGTTGCCATCTTGTTGGCCAAAAGCATAAAGGGCATGTCGATTTACCGCACTATGATTTATTTTCCATCCCTAATCGGAGGGAGTATCGCCGTAGCTCTCTTGTGGAAAAACATTTTTGGTAAGGAAGGATATATCAATCAAATTCTTAGTCTGTTTGGCATCCAAGGAACAGGGTGGATAACAGATCCTGATACAGCCCTGGGGACATTGGTCTTGCTTGTGGTCTGGCAATTCGGTTCAGCAATGGTTATTTTTTTGGCGGGTTTGAAGCAAATACCACAAGACCTCTACGAAGCTTCGTCCGTCGATGGGGCGAGTAAAATGAGGCAATTCTTTAGAATCACATTACCGATGCTTTCACCGACGATCTACTTTAACATCGTAATGGGTATCATTGGCGCCTTTCAAATGTTCACACCGGCTATGATCATTACACAAGGAGGCCCAATGAATTCTACATATGTATACGCTCTCTATTTGTACGATCGTGCGTTCGGTCAACTTCAAATGGGATATGCCTCAGGTCTTGCCTGGATCATGCTGTTGATCATTGCCGGCTCAACCTCTGCTATTTTTGTAACGTCAAAGTATTGGGTATTCTATGAATCGGAAAAGGGGGGAGAGAAATGACAAGCTTCTTCGGGCGGAAACATGTGTTTACGCATGGACTCCTTGCTATAATGAGCGTAGTTATGATTTATCCCGTCATTTGGTGGATCGGGGCTTCATTAAAATCAAACCAGGAATTAAGCTTGCCCGGCTTATTTCCGGCAAAACCGGTTTGGAGCAATTTCTCCAAAGGCTGGCATGCGATACCGGGGCATTCCTTCACTGATTTTTATATCAATAACCTGCAGCTCGAAGCTGGAATTCTGGTAACGACAGTGTTTTCCTGCAGTCTAGTTGCATTTGGTTTTGCTCGTCTTACATTTCCCCTGCGAAATTTCTGGTTCTCGATTTTAATGCTGACCCTGATGCTGCCGGCCCAAGTTACGATTATTCCACAGTATGCGTTGTTCCATCGCCTTGGCTGGGTCAACACCTATTTACCTTTTATTGTCCCGCATTCTTTGGCAGGGGGCGCCGGTGGGAGCTTCTTCGTTTTCTTACTCGTACAATTTATTCGGGGAATTCCCCGAGAGCTGGATGAATCAGCTAAAATTGACGGATGCAGCTGGTTTGCCATCTATTGGAGAATTGTGCTGCCACTCACGAAACCTGCTCTATTAACGGTCCTTATCTACTGCTTCCTTTGGAATTGGGATGACTTCTTCGGTCATTTGCTCTATATCAATTCTGTTGATAAATACACAGTCGGACTAGCATTAAGAATGCTGAATGACTCGCAGTCTGCTCAACAGTGGGGACAACTATTAGCAATGGGACTCATTTCAGTGATTCCTTCCGCAATCATCTTTTTCATGGCTCAAAAGCATTTTGTCGAAGGGATTGCCACAACAGGGATTAAGGGATAACACCGATCTGAGTAGTATATTGAAATAAATAGGTGGATTCTATCATAGGCATGCATACGTCATACTCTTATGATTAGAAATGAAATTATCATACAATCTATCGATGAAGGGGTTATGACAAATGGCTACAATGCGAAAAAGATTAGCGATTGCCATGTTATCGACAGTATTAGGGGCCTCGTTGGCAGGATGTGGTGCAGCAGATTCCACGCCTAAAGCTGCAGAAACAAGTACCGCAGCTAGTACCAGCAGCACAAGCGACAAACCAGTCAAACTTCGTATTATGTGGTGGGGATCACAGCCAAGGCACGATGCAACATTGAAAATACTTGATTTATACACAAAGAAAAACCCAAATGTCACGTTCGAACCCGAATATTCTGGATTTGATGGCTACATTGACAAGCTGACCACGCAAGCTGCTGCCAAAAACGCGCCCGATGTTATTCAAATGGACGCTGCGTGGCTAGCGGATTGGAACGCAAGAAATCAATTGGCTGATCTCAGTAGCATCAATGTAAAGGATGTAGATCCTAACCTTGTAGAAGCGGGGAAATATAAAGGCAAGGAAACGGCAGTTCCACTTGGCGGTAACGCTTGGGGACTCATTTATGACAAGAGTGCATTAGATAAGCTTGGCTTTCAATTGCCAGCGGACGGTATTACCTGGGATGCATTTTTCAAGCTTACCCGAGACATCAAGTCGAAGTTGGACAAGGATCATTTCGTAATGGGGGATATTACAAGAAATCGGGATATGTATACCTCCTACCAGTTAAGTAAAGGCAAAGGGTATCCGGTAACACCAGAGGGGAAATTTAATTTCGATAAGGATACTTGGTTGGAATGGATACATATCATTGGTGATTTACGAAAAGAAGGCGTAGTACCTCCGCCAGATCTATCTGTTAGCGATGTTGACTTGGATCCGAAGCTTGATCTTATGCTTACTGGAAAAACGATTTTCAAGGCAGCACATGCTGCGCAGGCATCCTCTTGGGACAGCTTGAAGCCAGGCAGCATCGGCGTAGCCGCCATGCCAAAGGATAAGCAAGGCGGAGGATGGTTGAAGGCAACATTCTTCTTCAGCGTAAGCCAAGATTCCAAAAATAAAGAAGAAGCCAAAAAGTTTATCGATTGGTTTATCAACGATCCGGAAGCGGGTGCTATTTCGGGTACGACACGCGGGGTGCCGGTTTCTAATCTAATTCTTGGGCAGCTTCAGCCTAAATTTACGGCAGCAGATAAATTGACAATCGACATGATTAGCAAGGCAGCGCCTAGCGCACAAAAGTTTAATCCAGCTGCGGCGGGATGGAACAACTTCGATACGAAGGATTACAAGACAGTTACGGAATCGATTATGTTCGGGAAAATGACACCTGAGCAAGGATTTGACGAGCTAAAGAAAAAATCAGCAGAGTATGAGAAATAATCATGCCGATCTGTTGACGAAGATGGCGTAAATCCCAATGAGCGCCCCTTAAGTTAACATGGATACCCACTTGCGGGTGTTCCGATGTTATAATTTAAGGGGCGCTTTGATGTAAATGGAATCTAGGAGGGCAATGGCATGTGGAAGATTGCGATTATCGATGACGACCGACATGTACTCAAAGGTATGAAGCAAGTCATTCCTTGGGAAGAAATCGGTGCCGTATGGGTAGGGGATAGTCTTAACGGAGAACGAGGACTGGAGTTGATTCGGACCACGAAGCCAGATATCGTGATCACCGACATTTACATGCCCGTCATGAGCGGAATGAAAATGATTGAAGCTTTGCGAGAAGAGTGTTACAAAGGGAAAATTCTTATTCATAGCGGCTATTCTGATTTCGAAGTTGCACGTCAAGCGTTAAGACTCAATGTAGAAGATTACTTATCGAAGCCCGTTTCCAGAAACACGATTACGGAAGTGCTGCAGCGCACGATTGAGGCAATCGAACAAGAAAATAATTCGAAGGTTGAACATGAAAAGTATCGTGACCAACTGCACGTATATGAGCCTTTCGTTCGTAAGGAATGGTTAAAAGCCGCTGTTACCGGTACAACTAACAATTGGAGTGAGATGAATCTCTTTTTCCAACATGAAATTGAAAAAAGCCATCTGGTCTTAGGTGTTGAAATAGTAAGAACGACAAGAATTTCTGAGGTCCAAGCGCCGGATCGATATTTATTCCGATTTGCAATTCATAATATCATTCAAGAAATTCTTCATGAGGAAGAAATCACATTTGACTATGTCGAATTGCATGGATACCATGCAGCGTTGATTCTTCAATTTGAGAAGCATGCGCGATATTCAGAGCAGATCGATACGATCAGAAGCCTTGCAAGTAAGATGATTGATTGCGTGAACAGATACCTCCATATTGCCATTCAGATCGGTATTGGAGGGCTTAAAGACAACTGGTACAACCTGTCAGATTCCTTGGAGGAGGCATTCCAGCTGTTATCTCCTGATGTTCGCGGATATCATTCAACCGGTGTTTATGAGCATGCGAGGTCCGACAATCCTATTATGAATACGCTTCAAATAAAGACCAAACCGATGAAGTTTTATCAGCAGCTCATTGAAGATATCAAAAATACGCAGGGGAAAAATGCCGAAAAGATCATCCACAACTATATGAGTACCTTGCATCAGTATGCCAACCCACTTCAATTCAGCGTAATGGGTGCGCAATTTTGGGCGATTTTAAACTTTGCTTTGGGTGATGAAGATATTCGCTTGGATGATATTTTTCAGGGGGAGACGATTGAAAGAGAACTAAGTCAACTCTACACCGTTGAACAATATGAAACATGGTTGATGGAGAAAATTCAGCGAATCTGTATGGGGCAAGAATGGCAAGAAAACTTCAAACACAAGCTGGCGATTGATTTTATTAAGCAATATATTCAAGAAAACTTCTCCAAGGATATTACGATTGCAGAACTTGCTGAGAAAGTATACATTTCACGTAATTATTTAAGTCAAATCTTCAAGAACGCAACTGGGGAAACCATTAATAACTATATCATTAGTGTGAAGATGGAAAATGCCAAACGGATGATTTTGGAAAGAAAGTTCAAAATTTATGAGGTCGCGAAAAATGTGGGGTACAGTAATATTCCCTATTTCAGTACAACGTTTAGAAAGCATTTTGGAATAACTCCTGCTGAATTAATTACATAAAGGCGGATTTGCAAATGAAGAACTTATTTAAAAAATACCGCATCGATTATCTATTATATGGTGGACTAGCTAGCTTCGTAATTATTTTACTAACCATTGTCATTTGGTTGACCTACATTCTTTCGACGCAAGAAGTAGTTCGAATGACATCTTATTATCAAAAAGGGCTATTAGGTGAATTATACAATAAAATTGATATTCAAATGCGTTCCATTGAGCAAGTCTCCTTAAATGTCTCTCGGAATATAGTAACGAATGAGTATCAAGTGATTACGACGGATTCCTATAAAAATTATCAAAAGCGTGAGGAATTGGAATTATTTTTGAATAATGTGATTTACTCAACACCTATCATTCACTCTATCGATTTTTATATGAAAAATGTGATTCCAACCAAATCACAGAGTCTTGTTACGTATTATGATGAGAAAGAAGCTGAATCACAAGATTGGTATAGCTCAGTGGATCATACTGACTTCACTTGGGTTGGTCAACATACAATTAACTCGGCTCAAGGCAGTATAAATGTCATTAGCTTTGCTCGGAAAGTCTACACCAATGGTGGGGTATATCAAGGGTTGCTGCTGTTGAATGTGCAAGCTTCTTCCATACAAAGCTTGGTTGGCGGCGAAACGCCAGATTCCAACCGTGTTTTATTAGATTCAGGAGGCCGGGTGATTGCCTTTATAGGAGAGCCTTCGCTTCAAAAAAAGATTAAATCTTATTTGCCGGAAATGAAAGCAGAATCGGGTTATGTCAAAGTGAGATCTTCAGCGGAAACTAAATCGGTTTCGTCTGCGGTGGACACGTTAATGGTATGGGCTACGCATTATAATTCGAATTGGACGCTCGTTCAACTTACGCCATGGAGTGAATTAACCCGCGGGAGTGTGCGGATTGCATCCATTTTGGCACTTGTCGGCTTTTCAGCGATTGTCATTTCTTTATTATTTGCTTTATACTTCTCTGGTTTATTTATTAAACCAATCCGACTTTTGCTTCATGAGATGGGGAGATACTCAGCAAATGCCAATAAAATCAATTTACCGGAAGACTATCACAATGAATTTGGTGTTTTATTCTCTGGGTACCGGAAATTAATTGAACGGATTAAAGCGCTTTATTCATCGTTAGAAAATCAATATAAAGAACAAAAAAAGGCTGAAATCAAAGCGTTACAAGCGATGATAAACCCTCATTTTCTATATAATACCTTAGATCAGCTAAATTGGATGGCCCTAGCAGCAGGACAAGATAAATTGAGCCGAATTCTTGAACTGATGGGGAAAATGTTTCGAATCGGACTGTCCAATGGTGAGAGTCTAATCACAATACGAGAAGAATTTATGCATGCGGAGTGTTATGTACAAATTCAACAGTTGCGATGGGAAGAGGGGTTGGCGGTAACCTTCGATATTCCCGAGCATGTGAAGGAATGGTATATGCCGAAAATGACCTTGCAGCCTTTTATTGAGAATGCCATCATGCATGGTTTTAATGAAAGATTAACCGGAAGCATCATCGTACAAGCGCAAGAAGCAGGGGAGTATATGGTCATCTCTATAAAGGATGATGGCGTAGGACTCAAAAAAAATTGGGATGAGAAGCGAGAAGGCAACACTGGCGGGTATGGGATACGCAATGTGAAAGAGCGGTTCGAAGCCTTTTTTACAAATCGGTATCGCCTAGACATTGCGAACAATGAGGAGTCAAGCGGGACAACGGTCTGTATTCGTTTCCCGATTCTCAAGATCAAAATGACGGAAGATCTGACTACGAGCCTAGGGGGAGTGACCCGTGACTCCGCATAAGCGTGTACAACGAATTTTAGACCAATTGGGCAAGCCAGATTTATTAGATGAATGGAGTCAACAAATCCCTTTATCCGACCTAACTACGATATTACTCGAGTTATTTAGCAAGAAGACAAGTGAGATATCACCGCGTGAATTGATGAAAGCCTATACTGCGAACAGATTTGTGCAGCCTTCGTCTACGAATCCAATCGTGTTGAAGCAAATGGAAATTGACATGCTGACCATTGCGCAATTGGCTGCTTATGAGCCCATTCAACTATCACCTGTTGCTCCATTAGGTTCGTGTTCCGTGGTTGCTCCTGCGAGTCAAAATAAGGTTTTATCGGCCTTGAGGGGAACGGAGGTGGTAGCTGATGCTACTAATGTATTGGCACTACACATCTGTATGCTATTAAAGGAAGGTAAATTATCAAATCGGGAACATTCCGTTAGATACAGTACGACACATCGACTGGTAAGAGCGCAAAAATTTACGAGCCCTGGATCGCTTACTCACTTCACTTTATTCAATATGGTTGCTTCCGGGAGGGATGCTGGCTCCTATTCCTTTGAAAAAAGGACACTACTCGAACAACTTCATCTGTATCAAAACATATTCAAATCTTTATGTGATACCCCTATCAAGGTGAGATTTAAGCAACTTGACGGTTATACCGATTCCAAAGGGCTCATTCAACGTCTACGTGAATACATCCAAGAGCAGCTGCCAGAAATCGTAATTTGCGAAAGCTCAGATACCGCTAACAATCCCTACTATAAAGGCGTACAGTTTACGATTATAGTGCAGATAAACGGAAGAGAGCTCTCGATCGGTGACGGTGGTTTCGTGGATTGGTCGCAGCAGTTGCTCGGCAATCAAAAGGAAAGAATGATGATCAGTGCGATTGGCTTGGATAGGCTTATTGAAGCAATGGAGGAAGACCGCGACCACATATAGCCGCGGTTTTCTGCATTTATATAAATCTAGTATTTCTGTTTGGCAGCTATGTGATGGTCAAAGAGTTGAAAGAAGATTAAAAACCACGTGCTAACGTTGAGTTTGGTCATACCCCTGTCAAGTAGACAAATGAAAAAAGCTATGCTGCCAAAGCGCATCGATACTCAATCGGTGCGCGTTTTTTCAGTTTGGATTGAAACCGTTGGTAGTTAT
>NZ_JCAUAN010000049.1:0-28901 GCF_059691975.1 Paenibacillus sp. J22FR5
AACATAACATGCCCTGACTCTCTTTATTCTTTTACCGAATCCAATAGGGATGAAATCCTGCGAATACACGAGCTTGCGTGAGGAAATTAAATCAAATCGAGGGAGCTTAACTGTAGTAAAAACGACCTGTATAGACAATTTTTAAGCTTCTGCAGATTGGAAATTTGACCATATTACCCGAGATTGTAAAGGCACAATGTAGAAAAACTGCCAATTAACCAGCGAATCATTTATATTATTAACGCAAGGAATGTATATGCTTTTGCCTTCACTTCGTTTCAATTAACTTTTTAATTAACTCATCTGCGTTTTTAAAAGTAATATCCTCGGTCACCGCTAAGATCGTACCATCTTTTCGAACAAAATAATTTGTAGGTATCCCTACAACTCGATATTGAGATGAAACCATACCTTTGTCATCATATATAACTGGAAAAGCTATATGATATTTTTGGATAAATTTTTGAGCTTCTTGTACAGTATCACTCATTGTTACGTTCACTGAAACAAATTCTATTTCGTTACTATATGTTGAGTATAACTTATTTAATTCTTCTGCTTCCTCTTTGCAATATTTACACCATGAGGTCCAAAAATTAATTACTTTGGGTTTACCATTATTTCCAGTTATAGCGTGTGGTTGACCGTCTATATCCTTTAAGCTGAAATCAATTATTTTCCCATCGTACCTATCTGATTGTATATAGTCCACGGGCTTATCTGGTTTATTGAAATAATTAATCAATGTGTATAATACTAAACCAAAAAATACCAACAGAACAACAAATGACAATATGTTTTTTCTCACTTGCTCCCCCTGAAAAACTCTAATATAAGTTATTTTGTTACTTTCATTCTTAGTTACAATCAGGAAACACTATTATTTATTAGCTATCGTAACATAAAATGGAAATTTCTAGGACTAAAATATAACAAATAATCTATCCTTACCTTCCATTTTATGCTATAATAAAAACAAGAACATACATTCCCTTTATTTCACATCATTCTACAGTCAGAAAAGAAGGTAAGCTATGAAAGATCAACCTATATTTGAAAATCTGCGTGACAAGTATGCCGACGAAGACCGTGCTAAGCTTGTGATGCTGCAGTTACGAACGTTAATGGGACAGAAACAAAAAAAGAAATGGTATCAGAAGTGGAAAACGCCGACAAAGACGCAGCCTACGAATTGGAACGACTAACGACTAGTTTGTCTCTTGGGCGGTATAGTATCTCTGAAAATAAAATAAAGGCTTTCCTTCGTAGATAGACTACGTAGAGAGCCTCTTCATTTTTATCGGTTTCTTTTGCGCGTATAATATAAAATCCCAAAATAATGCGCCCCTGTAAAGAGGGTCAGGATACCGAAGAATAACAAGAACCCGCCATTACGATCACGGAAGAACAATTGAAGGACGAACAATGCCAGGGAGATCTCGCTCCAGAGAAGTGTTCTTCTTTTGAGCTGAGTCAAATCAGCTGTGGATTTGCTTATTTTGCGAAGATTCATGAAGGTCAGGCCAGCGAGTACGATGACACCAATGACGATCACGAGAATATAACTTGAATTGCCTGACATGTGACTCCCCCCTAATTCTAGTAGATATTATATCTAAGATACATGGATTAGAACGGAATGTCTATTTGAAAATGTCGTTACCAAGAAGGTTTATAGCTATGGCTGTGGAACATATATGGAAAATTATTTAACATTCTCAGCGAGGTGCCACATCATGTCTAGCCCCAAATTCAAAGAAGTAGAGACGTCCGATATTCCTTTTCTGATGGATATTTACAATCATTTCGTTGTTCATACCACCTATTCTTTCCACACGGAGCCTGTTGCATTAGCTGAGTTTACGGAGAGTGTCATCCACGCCAACCCGCGCTATCAGACCTACGTGATTCTTCTTGATAACAAACCACAAGGCTATGTTCAAATCATGCCCCACAAGAAAAAGCAAGCCTATGACTCAACAGGTGAGGTGACGATCTATCTTCATCCAGCATACGTTGGCAATGGCCTGGGCTCCGCCTCTATTCAATATGTCGAAGCAATCGCCAAGGAGCACGGCTTCCACTCCTTAATTGCGACGGTTTGCGCGGATAATTCAGCTAGCATTCACATGTTTACCCGAAATGGCTACCAGCAATGCGCACACTATAAAGAAGTTGGATTCAAATGGGGACAATTTCTGGATATTGTTACGTTTCAGAAAATCATTTCATAATCAGTTTTACTTGTTACTGGGCCATTCCTAAGAATTATCTGTTTCCGTTTTTTGTACTGGATAAGCTACCCCTCCTTAACAAAACCTAGAGCATAGTCATAATGCTCGGAGGGGATTGCCATGATCAAGCGGGTTTGGTCCTTATGCATCGTTTGCTTGCTTGTAACCAGCTGCGGTGTGCCTTTAACGAAGTCTTTTCAAGATCAGAGCTCAACCCAACGTTCTCATCCGGATGTCACCCAGACATCCTCTGAAGCCAGTCGTGACGTCGTAGAGTCCCGGCTCGCTACTGATGTTGGAGATTCAAAGAAGCGAATAAGCATTGTATCACCAACGAGCACACCCTCAGCTTCCGCCCAACCAACAGCCACACAAACACCAAGCCATACACTTGCACCGAGTCCTGCGTTGACGCCTAGCTTGAAACCTAAGATTGGCCCCAAAAAAGCAGCTATACAACCAGAAACTTCTAAAAGACCTTCCCTACCTGTTCAAAAAAATCAAGGCCAAGTGAGAATTTCTCAGAAAAAGCTCACGCTCTCACAGCTAGTTGTTAAATATCCCGACACGTTCAAGCTCCGCGGCTCGAGTCAGGAGAAGAAAGTCGCGTTAACTTTTGACGACGGGCCCGATACGCGATTTACGCCAAAAGTACTTGATGCGCTCAAAGCGAATGGGGTTAAGGCCACCTTTTTTGTACTTGGTTCTATGGCAAGTACGCACCCTGACATCATAATGCGAATCGTGAATGAGGGCCATGTGATTGGCAATCACTCTTACAGTCATGAGAATCTACCGAAGTTGTCTGTGGATAAATTCCAAAACCAAATTGAGAGTACAGAAAGTGTGCTGCAAGGCCTCATCGGCTACGCCCCTAGGTTGATTCGCCCACCCTATGGAGCAATAAATGAAGAGCAGGTCAGATGGATTGCTGATCATCACTATTTAATTGTGAACTGGAATGTCGATTCCCTCGACTGGAAATCACTCAATTCCGATCAAATTCTGCACAATATCATGCAACAGACGAAGCCCGGCTCCATTATTCTTCAGCACTCTGGTGGGGCTGACAGTCAAGATTTATCAGGGACCGTGCAAGCTATCGGTCCGTTAATTAATAAACTTAAAGCCGCTGGCTACACATTCGTCACGGTTCCCGAGCTTCTTCACGTGACCAAAAGCAAGTAATGGCACGGCAAAAAAGCAGTCTCGCCAGGTTCACGCCCAGCAGACTGCTTCCCTTTTTTTACTAACGAATGTATCTAAAATTTACTCACCCATCTTAGAGGTAGGCATTGCTGATTTACAATCCACACAATAGCCAAATATTTCAAACCGATGACTTTGAATTTCAAAGCTCTCCGGCAAATCCTTCACAAGCTTCATCGGACAGAACTCAAACGTCACGGTCTTCTCACAACTAACGCAAATCATGTGATGATGATGATGTGACAGGCAGCTCGCTTTGAACTTTAGTCCATCCGCCAAATGAAATTGCTCCAGAACACCCATCTCGCTCAACAATCGGAGATTACGATACACGGTATCAACGCTTACGCCTGGATATTTTATTTTCATATGTTCATAAACATCCTTCGGCGATAAGTAACTGCCCGATTCTGCGAATAAGGTCGCTAAGCTTCTGCGCTGCTCTGTAATTCGCCACCCCTGCTTCGACATCGCTCTTAGCATCTCATCGATCGTATCCGTATGCGTACTCACTTGCATTACCCCTCTGTGTTGAAATGTTCTTCTATTTATAGTGCAGCAAATAGACCTCTTGCGTCAAGTGTAGAACAATGACGGAATCTTTGCGAACAGCATTAGGCAGTTGCACTACAAAAAAAATCCCCAACAAGTTGAGGACTTCTTCACTGAGCCTATTGAATATCCGGTGTATCGAACATTGCTTCTAACTTCAACAATTCTGTACGAATGACATCCTTGGCGAAATTCTCCCCGATGAAGACAGCTACGTCAGGCACATCGCCTTTAGGCGTTATTTTCACAAAATCCATTTCTCTGTACGCGTATTGGAATAAGAACCGACTCGATGTATCTGAGAAGCTGAGAATTCCCTTGGCCCGATACACTTCCTGCGGGAGTTTGCTCACGAATGCTTCAAATGCGTTGCTGTCTACTGCCCGCTCAAAAAAGTGTGTATACGCCATCACATGCCGATGCGAATGATGATGATGGTCATCCTCATGGGGATGTTCGTGGCTAAGCGGATGTGTCTCGTCATTCGATTCCGACTGCAGATGTACCCCACCTGAAACCTCGGTGTGAATATCTTCAATGAGCTTGATATCGATCTGACTGAATACGGTATAATGTAAATCCGCATAAGGATTCCATTCACGTACGAGATCATGTACTTCTTGAAGCGCCGATTCCTGAAGCAGATCGGTCTTGTTAAGCAAGAGCAGGTTTGCACAGCGAATTTGATCCCGCATGAGGCGGTAGGTTTTGCCGCGACTTGTTCGGTTTAATTCAAGCAGCTGCGGCGCATCCACAACTGTGATCATGGCTGAAAGCTCTATCGGAAGTACGAGCGAAGCGTCCGTTACCTCATCAATGATCTCCATGGGATTCGCAATTCCCGTCGATTCAACGAAAATCAGATCGGGCTGCTCCCCCGTCACTAATTCATTCAAAGCTGTTGCGAGATCGCCACGACTGGAACAGCAAATGCATCCACCGAGCAGCTCGGACATCGGCACCTCATTCGCTATAAGTTGTCCATCCAGATTCACTTCGCCAATTTCATTCATAATCACGGCAGGCTTGCGCCCCGCTTCGGTAAAATAATCGATGGCCTTGGTGAGTAAGGTCGTTTTACCGCTCCCTAGGAATCCAGATAAGACATATACGTTAACTCGTTTGTTTGCCATTCGTGTTGGTTACCCCCATCCTCGTTACGTTCAAGCTCTTATTCTGACTTAACCTCAAATTTCGTTGCCAAAATTGGCCATTTCCCAACGATGCCAGCTAAAAATGGAAATAATCTTGCCCACAGCAAGCTCGTGGCTGGATCTGCCGGCTTCAGCGGAAGCTCTAAACGCTCGTAGAGGATTTTCGCTGCTTCTTGGACAAGCTCAAGCGCCAAATCAGCAGGTGCCGTCTCGGCTACTGCTTCGAGCCGAGGGAGATAGTACTGCACGATAGATTCCGATAAGCCATGCTCCGCTAAGTTGTCTGAAGACATCACCTCGCCCATACCTAAGCTAACTAGACGTGCTGTTTCTTCTTCAAAAGCGTGAGGAATACAGTAAATCTCCAGCGCCAAGGCCGCTACATAGATGTCTCTTAACAACTCATCTTCTTTGGCCATCGTTAAGACAGGATGAGATAAATAGGCCATTATAGCAGGTTTCAACGTGTCCCAACTATTCTCTATGCTCTTCATCGTAAACTGCATCATCGCTGCTGCCAGCTCCACAGGGGTAATTTGTTTCTTGTCTAGCTCTTGCATATGTTTTAAACCTCTTCTCTATTGGTACTTGTAAAATGAATCGTCAACTCAATGATTTCGGATTGGCTGCCTAAACGGATCGGCGGCCCCCATGTGCCGAAGCCTGAGGACACAATCGCGTGTAGATTGCCTTTGCGCAAATAGCCCCAATCTAGTTCAAAGATCCGCCTGGTGAACAGATGATTCGGCGCTATTTGACCACGGTGTGTATGACCAGACAGCATCACATCCGCGCCTGCGGCTGCCGCCTTGTCCAACTGGTGCGGCTGATGATCCATGACGATAATCGGCTGGGCGAGGTCGGTGCCCTCCATCAACGAAGCCAGCGGTTTGCGCCCTTCGGAATGTTCGGCTGTTTTATCCTTGCGCCCTACTATGTACAGCCTCTCCTGCAGATGAACGACTTCATCCATGAGCACACGGATGCCGATCTGTTCCATTTGTTGCACGAAGGCCGGGACATGTCCTCCGTAATATTCATGATTGCCAAGCACGGCATAAATGCCAAGCGGAGCCTTCAATTCTTGCATCGTTTGCCCCATTTTATAACGAATAAAAGGTTCGATATCATCATCAATGACATCGCCTGGCAGCAGAATCAAATCCGGTTTCATCGCATTCACATGCTTGACAAGCTTACGCAAATGGCGGTTGCCGACGATTGCGCCTAAATGAATGTCCGAGGCGACTGCTACTCGAAGCTGATGCCAGTCCCCCGCTTGCTTGGGAATTGTAATCTCGTACTTGCGAATAATCGGTGTCCGTGCATTATAGGAGCCGCGCAGCAAGAGAGCAAGTACTATTGCTACGTCAATCCAACCAAGAATCGGCACATAAGTCGCTGACGAGATGGATGCTAAGTGAAGCACACCGATCGCCACGTCCGTCAATGGCAAAAGGAGCACACCGAATTGAATGAGAGCAAACCAGTAGGAACCGATAATTTTAAAAAGCCGCGATACGCTTCGAGGCAGCACGCGCGATCCAAACCAGGCTAATAAGTAGGATAAAGCAACGAACCAAAACACAATCCAATAGAGCCCAGGATGAAACGAAGTACCCGATAGATGCGATAAAAAAACTTTCGCGTGCCAGCCTATATAGCCGTTGATCCCAACTACAATAGCGAGCATTAGCGTGATTCTTAGTGCCATAGCATTTCTCATGTTACTTGACTCTCCATTCTCCGCTATAGCAAAAGGCTTATCGGCTCAATACATGCCTCATCATCATTCCGCACATTGCCCACCCGATTAGACACGGGGTACGCCATCATCAACTTCGAAGGATAGGGTTGTAAAAACGGCTTCAGTTGATCGACATTTTTGATGCTGCGATCCAACCACACCGCTTCGTTTTCACGTGGCAAAATGACCGGCATACGCTCATGGATATCCTTCATCATCTCGTTCGATTCTGTCGTAATAACCGTACACGTTGATATCCGCACACCCTCGGGGGACGTCCATGTGTCATACAGCCCCGCCATGCTGAACAGTTCTTTGTTGCGCAGCATAATGCGCATAGGCTGCTTATGCTTACCTGTCCCTTTCCAATCGTAGAAAGAATCCGCCGGGATGAGACAGCGTTTACGTTCAAATGGCTTGCGGAAAGCAGGCTTGTCCGCTAAAGTTTCAGAGCGCGCATTGAGCATTTGGTAGCCCATTTTCTCATCTTTAGCCCATTCTGGAATCAGTCCCCAACGCAGTTCCCCCAGCTTATTGCGCTGCCCGTCATGGACAATCGCCATCACCTGCTGTCCTGGTGCTACATTATATTTGGGGCTATATCTTGGCATATAGGTATCGTACATATCATAACGCAGCATCAATTCCTCTAACGTTACGGTGATCGTGTAGCGTCCGCACATAGGTGGGCATCCTTCTCCTTCACACGGTTATCCAATTCCCCTCTCTCCATTATGGAAAAAAGATAGGCTTACGTCAATTCGTACAGCCCGAAGAAGCGTTCTTCTTCAGGCTGTGTTCGAATGGGCGCTTCATGCTATTCTTTGGCAGATTTACGATTTTTTCTTCGTTTCCGTCTCCAACACACTCACACGCGGATCCGTACCATAAATGGTTGTGACAAGACTGTCGGCATATCGACCAATTCTCGCACCAATCTCCGCACGCATGTAGTCTCTCGTCATCGTAAACCGATCCTCGTGCTCTCGGCACCTATACCGGTAACGAATCGTCTGATCGTCTTTCTCCTCTTCCGCAACATGCATGTCATTCTCCAGCATATGCCGTTTCACTTTCGCTAAATCGGCGTGCATGTTTTTGGCCAACACCTGGGCCACCTTCGAATAGAGTGTTCTTAGCATCTCAGAGGAACGTTCCACTTCACGCGCCCTTCGCAAAATAATCGTATGCATGAGCGGCAGCAGCACAGATTCTCGCATAATGCTGATATCATCCGCGGTCGGGCGCTTCGTGAGAACCGGTTTGTCGTGACGTTGGCTTTGAAAAGCTTCTCGGTGCTGGGGCAGCATCATCCGGCTCGACTCCCACAAACCGTTATTCTGCAATTTTTTACTCATTTATAATGACCTCCGATTTTGAGCGAACGAACCTGCGCTTGGCCGGCTGTCGTCAAAGAGGACGCGCGAACGATCGCCGCATTACCGAACCGATCCTTAATTCTATCCGTCACCTTCTCCAGTTCCCGCGCCTTCACTTGATCTTCGAAAAGGGTGAGCTGGTACGTATCATCGTCCACGAACTGACTCAGCATAACGCCGGCACGGCGAACGGGCATAGTGTCCCAGAATTTATAGAAAAGCTGCTTCACAGCTTGAAAAACGGTGCCTGTATGATTCGTCGGATCCGGCATCTTCATCTGGCGTGAGAAGCCTGTTGGCGCATCAAACGGACTGCACATGCAGCTGACCGTCACGATAGATGCCATGTAGCCTTTGCGCCGGCAATCCCTACACACTTCCTCTGTCAGCTCCATGAGTATCGTATTCACTTCCGAGGATTCCGCATAATCCCTCGGCAGCGTCATCATATGACCGATCGACTTCGGTGGCGTATCGAATGTGCCTGGCGTGACGGGACTATCGTCTAGCCCGTTCGCTGTTCGCCACATGACCTCAGCGTGAATGTCCGACTGCTTGCCGAACCGCGCGCGGAATTTCCGCTTCAGCTGCGGCAGCGGTGTTCGTGCCACATCGCCGATTGTATACATGCCCAGCTTGGCAAAATGGGCCGTCATCCGCGAGCCAACGCCAAACATTTTGCTAACTGGCTGCTCCCACAGGTATTTCTCAATGCCAGATGGGAGTAGTGTGAAAATACCGCTTGCATTCTTTTTAGCCCATATATCAGTCGCGATTTTCGCTAGAATTTTATTCGAACTGATCCCTACACGAAGCTTAACACCCGTTTGTTTGAGCACCTTATATTGCAAGCTCATCGCCACCTTCTCCGCATCTCCAAAGAGCGGAAGGCTCCCTGTAACGTCCAAGAACTGTTCGTCTATTCTGTTGTCAACAAAATGTTTACGATTTGTCTATTTTTTCTTATATTGATTATGTAATTAGACTGGCTGCCTACTCCTGTTGTTGTTGATCTCAAGTTTGCCGGTAAACCAATTCAATTTAAGTTTTGAATTTTTGCACAATGTTCAACGAAATGAATAAATTTGTCCAATCCACATTAGAGAAATCTTCAGTATTCGCTGAATATGATTTATTCTAATTGAAAACTACAGACAATTACAAAACAGGTCTTAGATTATATTGAATTGAAATAAAAAGATATAAGAAATAAAGGAGGCTATCCCTTTTACTCTAGGGACAGCCTTTTTTAGAATTGTTAAATCACCGATAATGCGACTTCAAGGCCAACGAATAAATCATCTAAAATCCTCATATGAAAAGATGCCCAATTTACTGGATTTTTGGGTTCTCCACCAATTTTAGTGAATTCGTCTTCCACTACCTGCCTCACTTGTGGCTTCGATAATCTTAAATGCAAATAATAATTTCTTAAGCACCGAATTCGATCTACAATCTCATAGAGCAGGCTATAGTTTTGGGAAAAGTTACTATTGGCATTCTTTTGCGCAGTAGGAATAGTTTCATAAAACACTTGATGTAAATGGTCTATGAATATTTTAAATTGATCTTTTTCTTTACTTATTTGTAATCTGACCAGATGCGCTACATTAACTGTGACATTAGGGTGAGATTCGAAGATTGCTTGAAACGAATTGTTGCTAAGTTTCTCGATAATATCTTTTTGAAGTTGAATACATTGTACTAACTTGTCTCTCATATCTTCTTCTTCTGGAATGTATAAAATTTTATTTGTCAATGACAGTGCTGTATGAAAGTCTATCTTCTGACTATAGTTAGCTTTAAAACTGTTTAGTATATCGTCAAAATAAATATAAAGAAAACTGGCTGCGCTGTCACTCTTGTTGCAAGATATTAAATAATCAAATTTAGATAAAACAAATTGTAATTCAGCGCTGCCTTTAAGGGCAATTTTCTTCAATGAGGCAATAATATCATGTTCAAGGTGAAAATATTCTTTTTTATCAATATCATGTTTAATAACTCTTAATAATAGGTTTAATAGTGAGTCTACAGCGTCAGTAGATTCAATTCGTAAAATAGGACGCTCATCAAATCGAAAACTAAACTGATTCTGAAGAATTTTGTTTATTATATAATCAATGGCTACAATACTTTGCTCTTCAAGCAAAATTAAGGCAGCTGTTAAGGAGAAACGGGAATCCTTTCTTATCCAATCAATTAATACCTGATCTATCATTGTATTACTTTGCTTTAATAAATAGGTAGCAGCCATTTTGAATAGTTCTTCATTTTCGGTTTTTTGAACCACAGTAAGAAAAAAATTATGATCTGTTTCAAAAGAAATGATAGCCTCTAGAATCTTTGTCTTTTCCCGGACACCAATATTTTTAAGTGTAAAGATTTTCTTTAACTCATTCACACTATTGTGCAACTGGTGTCTCATACAAAAATCAATATGATTCCGTAATATCTGGCCGCTTATCTTTCTTTGGTTAAGATTCTGCAGTACTCTGGCTTTCAGTTTACCTAAGTCTACGTAATTTTCAATATATTCAATCCCAAGAAATTCATGACTTATTGGCCAGTCAAAGGACAATAAATCTAAACAAGTTTCTTCGGGATATATTAACGAATACTTGTTTCTAAAGTACCATAGGCAGATTGCTAAAGTTGATGCTGAAAATCCATCATCTTTAAAGGTTATTGCTTTATTAAAGTTAACTAAATCAAGTTTATTAAAACATATTGTTTTTATAGTTTGTATTTGATCTTCCGAAAGTTCTATATTAGTATGCGCTTGCAAAATTTGATAAATTTCTGCTAACACAAATTGATCATAATCGGATCTATTGATTATATTTTTTACTTCAGTAAAAGATAATGGTTTTTTTATCAGTAGATTCTGCAAATCACTAATAATAAATTCTTTATATTTAAAGATATGCTTTTGTGTATCATATATTTTTTCGAATTCTAAATCCAAAAAACTCAATCTTCTCTTTTTTTCTCCCGTATATATTTTTTTAACTTCCTCTAGATATGACTCTTTTGAGAAGATAATCTTGATTCTGTCCTGAATACGTTCTAGATTTCTTTTTTCCCAGTCAATGATTTCTTGTTGTGGGACTACTATATTAGTGCCAAGTAGTAATAAATCTTTATATTCGGAAAATTTATCACGGTTCATCATAGATATACCGGTTAGGATGTTCGTTATATTTTCTTCCGTTATCCGGACATGTTTAAAATCGTCGATGATTGTTTTTATAGAATCAATGTCAAGTATTAAACCGATGAAGCGATAAGTAGTAGTATCTATAAGGTTGGTACAATCGTACGTCTGCTCGAATAATGAACTAATAGTTCCAGTATTGATAAAAAAGGTTTTTAATTGTTGAGTCGTTCGTATAAGATTTTCGACGGCTGAAATTAATAGTCGCTTCATTAGAACGTGTATTTCATTGTCTTCATACCAAGCCGCAATTGCCTGATTTACCAAGAAGGGGACATAATCATCGATATAAATATCATCAAGATCATTAATGTTTTCTAAAAAATAAATAATAATTTTTTTGATAGATTCAGCATTTCGGAGCTTTTTCAAGCCATCTAATACAAAGTACGTTGACTTTATTTCCGTTGAGTCTGGATGATATCTGATTAACGGCACGGCCTCGATGATGTGATCAGCATACAATTCAATATCAGGGCTGCAACTTAAAAAGTTATAAAACTCGGAAAGTAGAGAGATGTTTTCTTCATTAAAAATACTTTCTAATTTATCTATAACCTCTTTATTGTTATAACCCAAGGCCTCTAAACATGATAAACTGATTGATCGAACGTTGGTATTCTCATCCGTTTTCAAAATAATTTGTATTAACGAATTCACTAATCTATCGTTAACAAAATCATTAAAATATCTGATAACACTTATAGCGTTGTAACGATGAGTAAAATGATCAGACGAATTAACATAGTTTAATAAGAAGTCGTATACTTCCTGTTCTCTCGCAAACATTGCTAAATCCTCTGCACTCACATTTAGCCAAATATTACGATTGGTATACTTTAAAAAGATAGTTTTGAAAACTGCTATTCTTTGGTCGCGTTCAATTCTAATTGACTCAAAGTCTAATAAATACCTAGGATCTTTTTCGGCAATATATTCAATTAAATCCGTATTTAAACGGAGTGAGCACAAGAACGAAAGTGTATTTTTCCAAGAGGGATTAATATTTTCTTCATTTAAGCTATTTATCGATATGAAACTTATAATTTTAGGTAAATCCAGATTTTTTAATGCCTCAGCGCATAGATATTCGTTGAAATTGTTATGTTGAAATTGAAGCAAAGGATCATTATTTTTGGGAAAGATCTTCCGTACAATACTGATATTCTTTATAAGATATCGTTCTTCTTTGTTGTAACAAACTTGTTCAAGTTGTTCAGAATTAACATGGTTTTGTTGCATTAGCTCCATTATGATCGCGATTTTTTTAAGACTTACTTTAATATCTTCTGCCGAATATGTGCCTTTAATTAATAGATTTTCTTCAGATTCAATGAGTTGGGCTTTTATTGATTCGTTAACTGTGGTTG
Organism: Paenibacillus sp. J22FR5; assembly: GCF_059691975.1. Lineage (NCBI taxonomy): Bacteria > Bacillati > Bacillota > Bacilli > Caryophanales > Paenibacillaceae > Paenibacillus > Paenibacillus sp. J22FR5. The sequence continues at coordinate 12,863 of NZ_JCAUAN010000049.1, forward strand.
TTATTATTTCGCTTTTATTTATAGGAAGTCTAAGGTGCGATTTATAAAATAGTATCAAGTGAATAAGATTGAATGGGTTTAATATAAAATCTGTATCACCGTATTGTTTAATACCCTCCATAAACTTACTGTGATCGTGCGGCAGTAACATATGGACAAATGTTTCCACATCTTTCATATTTAAAGGGCTAAGTCTGAACAAAGCAGCATCTGGAAATTGGTTGGAGTATACATTAGACCGTGATGCAACGCAGAACCTTGATTCAGAATATTGTTTCACGAAATTTGTTAATTTTCTCACAAAGATGCCTTTATCTTTTGCTTGATCAAATTCATCAAAAATAAAGAAGTACTTATTACTTGGAGATATTGCAAGGTCAGGATATTCATATGAGATAAAGCTGTAAACATCTTCATTTGCATATGTACCTAACGAGACATAGATTGGAATTATTTCTGAAGTTATATTATTTGCAAAGTCTAAAAAAGTTCTTTTCAGAAATGAGCTTTTTCCTTCTCCTGCCTCACCTAGCAGAACAAATATTCTTTGTTGCTGAATTATGTCTGTTACTTGAAGTGACTTGTTAGAAACATCAAAGTAGTACTGACTAAAACTTTCTTCATTATAATCAGAACTTCGAATTAATTTTCTTTTTATTAAATGTTTAGTGTCTTCCTCGATCTTTTTCAGTACACTTTGAGGGTAATTTTCTTTGGTGATAAATGGTTTTTTGGCATCTGATTGAAATGCTGTCAAACTTAAAATATCACTTCTTGTTGCGATTCTATTGTAGCTTCCTGTTCGAATATAACATGTCCCTTGCATAAGAGTTCCAAATTGCTTTTTCAACATATAAGGACCAGTATTATTAGGTGTTTCTTTAATCTCAATGATTCCAACCCAGATATCATTATGCTGTACTTTGTAAATATCGAAATCAATATCTGGTTCGATGTTACTATGTACTAACTGCTGATAATTTGCCGAATCACCTAATTCTTCAGGATTAATCCCAATAAACTTTTTCCCTGTTGTAACAACATCCTTAACGCCTAATACTATATATTTACTTCCAGAGTGCCTGGAATTTGCCATTGCCATTATGTCTTTAAGCAGGTCTTCCTTTTTTGTATATAATCTGGATTTGAAATCTAAATAATCAGATTCAAACTCAGTTTCGATTAATTTATGTATTTTGTCCAAATTTATCATAGTATTTCACCCACTCATAAAATTGTAGTTTAACATTGCTACCAACTCAGATAATATCATATGAAATTTCTATAAATCCTTTCTCGACTGAACTTATTTTGTTAGTCATGTTTTCTGCCATTTCATTAGCTTCTTTTTCAGAGCAAGAATACTCCGTACCAAATTGACTTTCAAAAATTTCTTGAATTTGTTTAGATAATTCGCTTGACGTTCTTGTCACGATTGCATACTTTCAAATTCTTCAGGCGGACAAAATCCTCTCCAGTGTTGCTGCTAGTTTCAGTTCTCCCCACTAAGATCGAAGCGGACCCAGCTTGAAGAAAGAGTATAGGGAACATTTGGTTTATTTAAATTACCTTTTGGCCTATGAAACTCGAAAAATCAATGTTTCTTATCTGTCCGCTCAATGTGAACAACCACCCATTTTAAGTTGTTGTCTATTAAATCTTATTACACAAAATTTTCCTTTTATGTAATTGGGACGACATGCAGATATTCATGAAGCGTGCAGAGTTTTACGCGATAGCGTGGTTGTACTTGCCCTGTGGTTGTGAATACAGGAACGGAGCCTCGTAAACTAGCTAACAGGGCTCCGTTTTTGATTTTAGGAATTGTCACTGCTTTTACTGCTTCGGCCGTCTAGAGGAGATTTGTTGTTCAACTATCATTTCATTATACTGGAAAATAATTCTATTGAACATATCTGCCCGTCTAACGTAATGAAGCTGCCGATCATAACGGCAGCTTCGTCCTGGATGAGTTTATTCAGCTATCGTTCCCAGATAGTTGAATCAATCTACTACGACTCTATGGCTTGGGTGGTCTATAGAGAAAATTACTTGTTCTGCATCAAAACGAATAACTCTCTTTGCTTCATAAAACCCAAGTTTCTTTAATAAGGCGCATGACGAAGTGTTTGTAGATTGCGCCTCAGCGAGTATCTTGTTAAATGCTTTATCTTCAAAGGAATGGCATAATACTTGACTTACCGCTTCAAATGCAAAACCATATCCCCAAAAACGTGATAAAAACATATATGAAATTTGAGTATATTCTCCATCATAATGTGGTGTTAATAAGATGCTTCCTACGAATTCACCTGAAACTAATTCTCTAACTGTCCAATAATGGCAGTTTTCTTGGGGATTTATCCATTCTGTAATTCTAGCTTCTATTTGCTGTGAACTTCTTTGACCGCCCAAGTAATCCCATACTTTAGTGTCATTGTATAATCCCAATAAATCAATATAGTCAGCTTGCTTTGTTATTTCAATACTACAACGATTTGTTTCCAATCTGCATTCTCCTCGTCAGAAGTTTGACTTACTTTCAAAAAAAACGTATTGGTTATTCTTGGGAAGTTAACTAACCTCGACCTATTCTAACACAAATTACTCCACTAAACTCCCGTTACTTCAATGAAACAAGGGACAGCTGCCTGTCGTGGCGATCTGTCCCTTAGTTCACACATCAACTCGTACGTGCAATTGAAATTAGTAAGAAACTTCCTTTAATTAACCCGGTTCTTGTTGAGATCAAAGATACTGATCAACTTAATCCAGAATATTCTGGATCTGTCCAACGTGCACTTAAATACGGGATTATTAAGCTTAGTACGGGAGATAAATTTAATCCTAAAGATGAGATTACACGTGCTGATGCTGCAGAAGAAATTTTTAATGCAATTGAGTATTTGAAAGCTCATCCAACTACTCCAGTTGTGTCCGATGACCAGATAACAGCTACTCAAAGTGTTGAACTAATAAAAAGTGCTCTTGGTGAACTTGGTAAAGATCTTCAAATTAAAATTGACCCAGAAGCAAAAGTAACGCGAGAGTCATTTACTTACATGCTGATTCATATGCTTCAAACCAATGAGAAGTTGCCCCTGATTAAAATATCGCCTGTGGATATAAAAGATAATGATAAGATTGATATCTTGCATGTTGGTGCCATCCAAACAGCGCTTGCATTAAAAATTGTCGAATTAAATTTGGATGGAACTTTTAATCCACAAGATAGTATCACAATGGCGAAAGCAACAGAAATTGTAAAGAATGCTACAAAGGCCGTTGAGGGTTTCAATAAAAATAACTAAATAAGTAGTTTAATCCCCTTATTTTTTTTAAAAAAACAGATATTTTCATTACATATTGAACTGCACCCCCAATTATTAGGCAAATCTAACGATTGAGGTGCATTTTTTTACTTATTAATTCGTGAAAAAATATAATAATATTTTGACTTCCTATTTCACTGATCGGAATATTACCAGCAATCGCAAGTACTAGAACCCAATTTCGATGGCAATCGTACATTCCATTAATGATATGTAAATTACCTGGTCCAATGCTACCCGTGCATACTGGACTTCAGAATTCTTATTCTTAAGGATTCAAAGGAGACATCTCCGGTTCTTCCCAACATAAATTAGTAGCATTAGTTATTTGAACTACATCTTTAATTTCAAATTTCACTACTCGTTCCGCTCCAGGAAAGGGTGCAGCCGCGGCCTTATCCCAAATGATTTCCGCCAACCCAGTTAAATGCAATGAATGACCGGTGGTCATAATCAATCACTAACAAGCCCGCTGAGTGATTCGATTGAATGTTTCCCAAAGTGTTATACATTGAGTTGCCCGTATAATCAGGAAATTCTAACGTTTTTGAATTAATTACATGCACAAATCCCGGGTTTCCACCTCGATGTGAGGCGTCCATTTCTCCACGAAAATTTGTACTACCAATATAGAATGTGTCGGCTTGAGAAATCCAATCCATTTGATGCTGAGTCAGTTCTTTACTTCGCTGTTCCGACTTTAACAATCTAAAAACGTCTTTTTCTGTACATATCGCTCTTTTTTGAATATACTTCGGACAATTCCCATAAATCTGTTGTGCCGTTACTATGAGTTGTGACATTTCCATCGTGACTATCCCGTTAACACGAACTCTGATCCGACGTTTCGTATCGATAAAAAGTAATCCGACTTCTTTTTGATTAGAGCCTATAATTAACGGGTCACCAGTAATCATTTTGACTCGAATAATCAATCTATGTTCATCTAGTTCCTCAACGAAACCAGGTTCTCCAGTTAAAAATGTTACCCATACATTTCCTTCTCCATCCGTGGAAGATAAAACCGCAAACTGTTGCGTTTTCAGGAAATTAATGATCCCTCCTGAAAACCGATTACTAACCATACTTGCATTCTGATTAGCAATTGCTGTTTCTCCCGTAAGATATTGAACCATCAGTTCGCCCTTATGAAATACTTCATGCATCGTATGTTTCCCTCCACATTAGATAGAATCTCGGATATTACAAACGGGGATGTTCCAAATATCTACTGACTCGACACGCATGTTGACGTCCATAATCTTATCTCCTAATTGATTACATTTACTCCACCGGCACTCCCGCTTAATAGCAGAATTTTCTGTTATCCTGTCCATCACTTCTTCCTAAAATGCGCATTCCATGATTTGAATCTTAAGATTTTTGCCATACCGAAGTTGATTTGGAGAAGCGCATTCCGAACAAGTGCAATAACAACCTGTATGGTTTTCTGATTAATACCATACAAAAAACTGAATCAATAAGAACATGATTCAGCTTTTTTGATGAGAATGTATTTTACCCTTATTCAAAATTTAAGATTTGAACCTCACCTTCAACAAAGGATTTCTCTGCATAATTCTCTCCCCATTGACAAAGTGACCGCAAGACAGGCTCAAGTGATTGTCCGAGTTCTGTTACAGAATATTCGACCTTTGGCGGTACTTGATTATACATTTTCCGACTAATAATTCTATCAGACTCTAATTCTCTAAGTGTTTGTATGAGCATCTTTTGAGTAATGCTATTCACAAGTCGCTTCAATTCACTCGTTCTTTTTGGACCTTTTATCAAATGGTATAAAATTAGTGCCTTCCATTTACCTCCTATTATTTCCATGGTTATTTCAATGTCACAATAATAAGTTTTCATCTTGAATAACTCCTTATAATTAATGCTATGAGTTTAATCATGGTTTTTCCTTTCTCTTTTTGATTCATACGGAAGCTTATAAAAGTTACCAATGAAGCAGCTAAGGCAAAGATTCCACCCACCCATGAAACATGAATTAGTCCCAAATTTGTTACAACCAAGCCACCAATAGCAGATCCGATAGCTATACCTACATTTATGGATACAGGGGTTAACGATGATGCTAAATCTCTGGCTGCTGGAAAATGCTTCTCTGCTAATTCAACAAAATAAATTTGACTGGTAGACCCTTGAACAAAAACTACTAAAGACATTAACAATATACTAATCATCGCATCAAAAATAGTAGAAGCTGTTACATACAATGAAGCGAGAATCAAAGCTTGAAATATAAAAATGTATCTAAGCTTGCTGATTCCATTTTTTGAAGCTATTTTACCTCCAAGCATGTTACTTATGACTGATACAATACCATATATAAGAAGAACCAGGCTTACATATTCTATTGGAATGGACAATACATCAGCCATAATTGGTATGAGATACGTATACACAATGAATGTTGCCGCAATACTCAAGGCAGGAATTAAGAACGCCAATATGAATTGTGGGTGAACAAGCAGACCAATCTGATTTTTAATAGAGTTTTTTACCCCATCAATATTTTTAGGGAGGATGCTTATTGAGATAATAAGCGCAATTACACCTAACATTGATGTTGTCCAGAAGGTCATATGCCATCCGTAAACTTGTCCAATATATGTTCCCAAAGGTACGCCAATAACGCTGGAGAAGGTAAATCCTGAGAATATGACTGAGAGCGCGAATCCCCTCTTTTCATCTGGAATGGTATCATTTGTTCCAATATTTAGCGCATATGCAACCAGGAAACCTTCAGCAATGGCAGTAATTATGCGGGAAAAAAATAATATTGCAAAAGTATTGGATAATGCGCTAATGACATTGCCAACAATAAAGAAGGAAATCAATATTAACATTATGGGATACTTATTAAAGCGGCTTAATAGTGCTGTTAAAATTGGCGTACCAATTGCAAAAGCGAGCGCAAAACCAGTTACTAATGCTCCAACTGTTGCAATAGAAATATCAAGATCGGTGCCAATCTCATTTAATAGTCCTACAATGGCGAATTCGCTGGTACCGAGTACAAAAGTTAATAAAAACAAGTTAAATATTAGGAACTTTTGCTGTAAAGACAACTGACTTTTATTCACTATTTAACCCCCATTAAGTTTATATACTCAATTTTAGTAATCTTTTACGGATTGCTTGTTGCGAGTGTTGAGCTAAAGTAAAAAAGCTTTCGTACATTATCAATCATATCCCGGCTACAAACGATATTATGAATCAAAAGTAACAATAATAGAAGTACCCACTTATTTGTTACATAGTAACTAGAAAGAAATAATTGTAGCTAGGAAAGGGTTTATGACAGTACATTTCAAATTTTCTTTAAAATTAATAACCCCAATGTGTCCATTGAGGCTTGGTTATAATATGAAGTTCGTTCAGCATGCAAGAATACAACCGGTCAAAACAAACAAGTCAAGCGAAATAGCCAGTTAGATTATGCTCAATTTATGAAGGATTGCTAAGTATTAACAAATTTCAAAACGAAATAAGATCATAATAAAAGTATTGGCAGTCGCCCATAATTGGAGCGGCTGCCTTTTCCACTTAATATTATCTAATTTTGACAGAAAATCTTCGTCAAGTGTGCCCTTTAAAACGGCAGTTCAAAGAATAATTTGGACAGCTGGTTTTGTTGCATACATTTGAATATGAATAGTGATAATAATTAAATTCAGATGATGTCACGAATTTTATTTGCAGATATTTTTAAAAAAGGACAGATAAAATAAAAGTAAAGAAGGTCGACTGATGAGTAATACGATCATATATGGGCTGACATTATTATTGTTGGTACTCTCCTATTGGAAAGACAAGGTAAAGACGCAACGATCTTTAATGAAAGCTTGGAAGTCTTTCGAAAATATTTTACCTCAATTACTTGGGATAATATTAATAATGGGTATTTTACTATCACTCCTTAATGCAGAAACAATCAGTCATTTCATTGGCTCATCCAGCGGTTGGGTTGGTGTTTTGATATCGGCAATTGCAGGTTCTATTGTCATCATACCGGGCTTTGTAGCCTTTCCTATGGTTTCCCTGTTATTACAAGAAGGGGCAGGGATTATGCAGGCAGCTGCATTAGTCTCTACCCTCTTGACAGTGGGAATCGTCACTGCACCATTGGAGATGAAATATTTCGGAAAAAGGCTAACACTTTCACGAAATATCGCGGCATTTCTGTTCTCTTTCTTAGTTGCTTTGATCATTGGATGGGTGGTCGGTGCATGAGCAAAACAATTAAACGATACAAGTTTCCGTTATTGGCTATCATGGCTTTAATCGTTTTGTATTTCTATAAGGAGACGGTCGGTTTGAATGCTATTAGAGTTTCCACATCAAGCCTGAAAGCAATGATGCTTGTTATCCCGCCTATCTTTATATTAATGGGACTTCTGGATACTTGGGTACCAAAGGGAATCATGGTGAAATACATGGGGGAAAACTCAGGATGGATGGGGATCTTTTTAGCTTTTCTTATTGGCTCTGTTGCTGCTGGCCCCCTCTATGCATCTTTTCCAGTTGCTGCCGCTTTCATAAAAAAAGGTGTCAAATTCAGAAATATTATGATTCTCATCGGTGCTTGGTCCTCAACGAAAATACCGATGTTGCTTTTCGAAATGTCTGCTTTAGGATCAACCTTTGCCTTAACCCGGCTGCTAATCAACATTCCAGGAATTATTCTTATAGCATACTTACTTGATTTCATGTCATCGAAAGAACAAAAAGCTGAACTGTACCAAAAAGCTGAACAACTTTAAATTTTCTGATGAATTGGTAAAAGCAGATGAAGCTTCAGAATAATTACCAAATTGTTAACCTTGTAGTAACTTTCCACTAAACAAGTGCTTAATAGTCCGAATAAATATAACCAAAATAACAAATGTAGCCAAGATAAGAATAAAGGCTGCAATGGCCTTCATTGGCATAGAGTTTACATACAAAGCATACTTCAATGCTGCGTTGCTAAGAACAGCCATGGGAAAGCTTAATGCCCACCAAGCCGTGCTGAATGGAATGGATTTATTATATGCCTTAAAAAATAGTACAGTGAATAGGAAAAGTCCGAAATAAAACAAAATTGAGGCAAACATATCGATAGACTGTCTTATATCCACATAGGCCAAAAAGCCCATCTCAAAAGGTGCAATTAAAATTAACAAAGAAGGTTTCATGGCTGCTGCTATAGGTTCGTGATGTATTAAACGGGCAATAATAATAGTCAAGAAAAGAAGAGCTGAAATGCCCCCTATTGCAAAACAAAACATGTTAAATTCATGAGCCCACGCAAACGGCATTGTTACTCCTGTAACTGGTACATTCAATGTAGCCACAGCAGGAATTAACATGGCAGGAACAGCGTGAAGTGGATCCTGCTTAACCTTAAATAAACGAGATACCATGAAGTAGCTTAAAATTAAAGTTAGACATGTACCTATTATCCAAACCACTTGGCCAAGAATTTGGCTGTACGGTAAAACGAGTGTAGAAAGAAGTAGGATTCCGACGGTGATCGCTCCAAAAAAGTTACCAGCAATTGGATTAGAAAATTCAGAATAAACAATTTGGGGGAATTTTACCAACTTTATTGTGTAAAAGATACATAGTAGCACAAATATAATGATGCCCAATAAACCAATCAATTCTGAAATCAATGAAGAGGTTCCAAATAAATTATGGGATAACCTCCAAGCAATCGAAAGTCCTGATATGCCCATAACCGATCCAAATGAGTTAACTGATAGAAATTGCAGCGCATTTTGATTTGTTTTTGCCAATCTTAATGATTCCACATGTTATGCCCCTTCTTTTACGAATATATTGTATCCCAAAACTCTTTGTGAAGTAATTTAGACTGATATTCAGGTGAATATCATTTGAGTTTGATATAAATAAAAGGTACAGCTCCTTAAAACTCCGAGAAGCTGTACCGTAAAATAGAAGTTTGATTTAGGAGAAATGTTTACCAGCAGTAATCGAAGTTCCCCATTCTCCCAATGTCGAGTAGAAACCAAGCTCTCTACCCATCAAGAATTCCGCCGCACGAGTGTATGGACCTTGACGGTAAGATTTCGTTTCTTCTTCTGCCAGCCAAGTTTCCTTAGAGCAATTCCAAATTTCGTAAAGTACAATTTCATCTGGATCATCAACGTTCTCATGTACAATCCCATTTACAAAAGTAGGTTCTTTGGACATTGTATCAAAAAGCGGCTTTAGGTTATCAAAAAAGGCTTGTTTATCCGAGTTAGCTTTCAACTTGAAGCGAGCAATAATTACGGTTTGTTCTGTTTTGTTCATTTTAAATCCTCCTAATTTTCATATAAAAGTATTTTTGTTAAACACGGTCAGATCTGAGCTAAACCGCCGTCTACGAATAATTCCACTCCGTTTACATAACTGCTTTCCTCTGAAGCCAAGAACACAACAGCGTTCGCAATCTCCTCTGACTTGCCAACACGGCTCAGAGGAACGGTTGTTTTCGCGGATTCAAGGACATGATTAAGTGCATCGCCAAACAAATTATCATAGGATGGCGTATATATCATGCCCGGACTCACCACATTTACTCGCATTCCGGTTCCTTTCAAATCAATAATCCAGTTTCGTGCCATTTGACGAACAGCCGCCTTAGATGCGCCGTATACGCTAAACGCTGGGTCGCCAAGCGAACCTGTCGTAGAACCAGTCAAAATAATAGATCCAGTCTGGTTCGGGAACAACGACAACGCTTTTTGAACGGTGAACAGGGTTCCCATCACGTTAACGTCAAACGTGCTTCGGTACTGTTCTTCCGTGATTTGGCCGAGAGGAAGAAACGATCCTACTCCTGCGTTAGCGAACAGGATGTCCAGATGTCCTTTCTCCCGTTTAACCGTTTCGAAAAGCTTATCTAAGTCTTCCAGATTTGAAACATCACCTCGGACGCCAGTCACGCGCTCACCGATTGCACTTACTGCCGCATCCAGCTCACTTTGTCTACGGCCAGTAATAAACACATGTGCCCCTTCTGCAACAAATCTTTTAGCTGTCGCAAGACCAATCCCACTTGTGCCTCCAGTGATAACCGCAACTTTACCTTCAAATTTCCCCATTGTAATTCCTCCTTCGATTTATGCAAATAATAAGTAATGAATAAGAAAAAGAATGAACACTCAAACTTTTATATCTGAGCAACTCCGCCGTCTACGAATAACTCAATACCATTAATATAACTACTTTCATCTGAGGCAAGGAACATAACAGCATTGGCAATCTCTTCAACCGTTCCCACTCTACCTAGAGGAGTTATATTCTTGGCATGAGCAATCACAGCATCAACATTTTCTCCGAATAAGTAATCATAGGCAGGCGTATGAACAAATCCAGGGCTTAGGACATTTATACGAATTTTAGTTCCTTTTAAATCAAGGATCCAGTTACGAGCCATCTGCCTAATCGCAGCTTTTGAAGCTCCGTAAACACTGAACGCTGGATCGCCAATAGAACCCGCTGTTGAACCAGTCATGATTATGGAGCCAACGTTATCTGGAAACAAAGGAATAGCTTTTTGTACAGTGAAAATCGTACCTTTAACGTTAACATCAAAGGTTTTATCGTAATGCTCTTCTGTAATTTCTCCCAATGGAAGCATATAACCAAGCCCTGCATTCGCAAAGAGAATATCTAAATGTCCACTTTGCTCTTTAACCAAAGCATAGAGTTTGTCCAAATCCTCCAGCTTAGAAATGTCCCCTTGAACACCAGTTACATTGGTCCCAATTTGTTTTACCGCTGCATCAAGCTCCTCTTGTCTGCGTCCTGTAATAAATACATGAGCACCTTCTTGTGCGAATTGCGAGGCTGCTTGGAGACCAATCCCACTGGTACCTCCGGTTACTACGGCTACTTTCCCATCAAATTTCCCCATATGCTTTTTCCCCTTTACAACATTTATATTGAATGATTAATCTGAAGTCGGATTGTCTACAAACACAGTTAAGGTATGAATGTAACCATTCTCCATAGTAATGAAGTCTTGTCCTGTAATCACAATTGGATTCTCAGATGATTCGTATCTCCAACTAAATCTCGCTTGATCATGATGTTCGTCTATTGAACCGGGAATAGTTGTGAACACTCTTCCAGAATTTTTTGCTTGTACTTCATCAATCAGGTCAGCCAAAGCGTCATGACCAACAACAACTTGTGAGAAGAACGGATCATATACCCGGCAGTTTGACGTGTACGCTTCCTGAATTTTGCTTCTTCGTTTTTTGGAATCAGTTTCACTCCAAATTTCAATATGTTTATTTATTAACAACTCAATTGTTATGCTCATTTAACGCTTCCCCCCGATGCTAAAATTAACAATAACATTGGTAAGTATGCTTCTACATCACCAAATGATGTAATCAGCTGATTCTATCATCAATTCACTAAATGCTATCGTGGCCACAAGGGACATTATGGGGCAAAAGTTACTATAAAAAAAGTACTTACTTTCTGGTTACATAGTAAGTAAAAAGTGATAATACAGTCTTTATGCTTAAAATGATTGATATGAAAAAAAATCCAATCCATATTCATTCTTTAATACCTTCCTTAAAAAGTATTGCATCAACCTCCTCTATAGGATCATCTTATCAATTGGGATATCCTCTTTCCGTAATCTAAATTACACAAGGATTTTATAGCTATCAAATGATCAAAGAACTATTTCCATTAGTGAACCAAGCCTGCTTGCTTCAAATAGTCATGAGCAACTTGTTCCGCGGCCATTTGTTGCACATTGACTTGGTAGTTCATTTTGCGTATTTCATCGTCCGTAATCTTATCTCCGAGTTTATTGAGAATCCGCTCTAGCTCCGGATATTTCTTTAAAGTTTCATGCCGAATAAGTGATGCACCTTGATAAGGCGGGAACAGATTTTTATCATCTTCAAGAACAGTCAAGTGATACTGCTGAATCTCACTGTCAGTTGAGTACGCATCAATGAGATTAACGTCTCCAGTTTTGATTGCAGAGTAACGCAACTTTGCTTCCATCGTTTTAAGATTGGCAAAATGAAGTCCATACAATTTCTCTATGCCACGATACCCATCTTCTCGATCGGAAAACTCCAACGTCAAGCCGGCGCGAATTGCCGAACGAATTCGATTTAAATCCGATATGGTCTTTAGCTGGTTGTCGACAGCGAGTTGTGTTGGTACTGCTAAAGCATACGTATTGTTATAGTTCATTGGGTGCAGCAGTATCATATCATCGCTATGAAGAATACCTGCTCGAGCTTGTTCGTATACTTCTGAACGGTTCGTACTGACTGCTCTCTCTTTTAGAAAAGTAGAAACGATTGTTCCCGTAAACTCTGGGTAAATATCAATTGCTCCTGATTTTAGTGCTTCGAAAACAAACAAAGTTTTCCCTAAGCCAGGCTTCAGTTCGACTTTTAGCTTTGACTCTTGTTCAATAAGCAGCTTGTACATGTTGATCAAAATCTCCGGCTCAGTGCCCAGCTTGCCTCCGATCACAAGCACACCGCCAGCCGTCCCCCTAAATTGCGGAACTATAATGAGGGCTATACAAATCAAACCTATAGCAACAAACGTGCGTAATCGAATTAGAGAAGTACGCTCCGCAAAGCGTAAAAGATAGTCTGATGCGATAGCGAGCAAGGCAACAGGTATAGCTCCGAGGATTATTAAATCATGGTTACTCCTATCTATGCCGAGTAAGATTAATTTGCCTAATCCTCCTGCCCCAACGAGCGCCGCGAGTGTTGTTGTTCCGATTACAAGCACTGTTGCCGTACGAATGCCTGACATAATAAAAGGTAAGGCAAGCGGAAGTTCTACTCGCCAGAGTCGTTGCCAATCGTTCATTCCCATTGCATTGGATGCTTCTATTAAATTTCGGTCTATTTGCCGAATTCCCGTGTACGTATTACGTAAAATGGGCAGTAAAGAGTATATAACGAGTGCAATAATCGCAGGCTTTTTACCAATTCCTACGAAAGGAATGAGCAGACCTAACAATGCTAAGGAAGGAATTGTTTGAAGCACTGCCGATACCCCGATTATTCCTTCTGCCCACTGTGGGCGCCTTGTTCCATAAATGGCAATTGGAATAGCTATGATAACTGCAATAATTAGAGCAATGAACGAAATTTGAATATGTTGACCAATAGCTCCAAGGAGCTCAGACTTCCGTTCCATAAATACTTGATACAACGCGTTCATTGCTTCATCCTTTCTAATCCCCAACTGTGTTTAATGGCTATTGTTATTCCCATTAGCCGAACCGATGAACTCCTTCACAAAATTTGTTGTTGGATTCTCTATTAGTTCCTTAGCGGTACTCACTTGAACGACAGCGCCATCCTGCATTAAACAGATGCGATCGCCTAGTAAAAGTGCTTCGTGTATATCATGTGTGACAAACAAAATCGTTTTTCCAATTGTTTTTTTCAGTTCAAGCATATCCTGCTGTAGTTGCTCACGACTAATTGGATCCAAAGCACTGAACGGTTCGTCCATCAAAACGATGTCGGGATTCGCAGCTAGCGCCCGTACCACGCCAACTCTTTGCTGCTGTCCTCCAGAAAGTTCAGTAGGCCTTCTAATTCTATACGTTTTTGGATTTAAACCCACCATATCGAGCAGTTCGTTTACCCGGCTGTGTATAGCCTTGGCACTCCAGCCTTGAAGTTCAGGTACAATTGAAATATTTTGCTCTACGGTCATGTGAGGAAACAAGGCAATAGACTGAAGTACATACCCGATATTACAGCGTAGCTCGTGGAGGTTATAATCACGTACTGGCTTTTCATTAATGAAAATTTCACCTGATGTTGGTTCAATTAACCTGTTGACCATTTTCAACAATGTTGTTTTCCCAGAACCGCTAGGTCCGATAAGAACGAAAAACTCACCTTTCTCTATATGGAGATCGACTCCCTGCAAAGCATAATTATGTTCCGAATATTTCTTAGATACTTGCTCAAAGCGAATCATGTACTTCCTCCTACCCGACTGATTTATTATCGCTATGAAAAGAAGGCAAAGAGTCAGGTTTAAAATAAAATGCAAATATAGTTTTAGTTATTATGCTTTCATTTGGTAAAGTTATTTACTACTCCACACATTTCGAATATACACAACAGGTTTCAATTTCGCATACGCTTAAGCTGGAAGTCTTTTTCTATATGAATTTTATTAATATGTTCTTATACATGCTAATACGTGAATAACCATAGGTGTATTATGGATAATTGATACGGGAGGGTATGATCCCTATGTTTATTTACACAGTCAAATCAGGAGATTCTCTTTTTCTAATATCCGTAAAATATCAAGTATCATCTACTTCCATTCGCACTGTGAATGGTTTAAACGAGGCGAGTTTAGTGCCCGGTCAAGTTCTCATCATCCCTACTTTGATTTATATCGTTCAATCTGGTGATACACTTCTATACATTTCCAGCATCAGCTATATTCCCATACAACTCCTAAAGACAGCGAATGGGATGCAAAATAACATAATATATATCGGAATGCGTCTTTATTTACCCCCGCGTCCTAAATACTTGGAGGAGGGATTAAGTTATCTTTTACCAAGCAACCCAGTACAAATTCAACAGACCACACAAAACTTTTCAATCTTAAATACATATTACGGAGTATTTGAATATCACATCACTGAGGAGGGGAATCTTAGTCAGCTCAACTATGATGATCTCGCTGTGATATCCTCCCGTGATCATCAGGTTGCGCCTCTTGCAGTTATTACAAATTTGACACCAGGAGGATTTAGTTCTGAAAAAACCAAACATATTCTGCAATCTCCAAAACTTCGCGACCAATTAATTAGCAACATTCATACATTACTGCAAACAAAAAACTATGCAGGTGTGAATGTTGATTTTGAACGTATTACTGCCAGCGAAAGAGACTTATACTCTGGATTTTTGCGAGCCTTAAACGAAAAGATAAAACCTGATGGGTTTTACACTTCAGTTGCGTTACCAATTAAAAGGAAAGATTCTGAGAATTCTGGCTACGATTATGGTGGAATTGCGAGTGCTGTCGATTTTGTTTTTATCATGGCTTACGATTTTCATGAAGCTCATTCAGCTCCAGGACCTGTTGGACCAATTGATGAAATACGCAATACACTTGACTATGCCCTCACACAAATGAACCCCGATAAAATAATACTTGGTGTACCTAGATACGGTTTCGATTGGACTGTCCTTGGTGATGTTCCTATTAAAGCCAAAGCAGTTTCCGTAAAATCTGCAACTGATACCGCTATCAAATATGAAGTGAACATCCTTTATTCCTTACAATTTCAACAGCCACATTTTAGTTATTGGGATGAGGAAGGCCACAAACATGTTGTTTGGTTTGAGGACGCACGTGCTAGAGCAGCAAAATGCCAACTCGTTATCGATTATCGATTACGTGGTATAGGTGCTTGGCAACTTGGTCTAAACTTTCCCCAATCGTCGTTTTTGATTATGCATTTCTTCACTCAAAAAAGAGTATTGTAACATTTCTAACAAAACGAAAAATTGAAAAAACCGTTAAGCACACTGGTATTATCCCCTTTAAGTAGACACTCAAAAAAAACCTTATGGTATCATAAGGAAATGAGAACAACTTGGAGGGGATTTTTCTATGGCTAAAAAAGGACAAACATTTAA
>NZ_JCAUAN010000050.1:0-27533 GCF_059691975.1 Paenibacillus sp. J22FR5
TATAGACATGATGAATATGACCTCATTCGTAGTTGTTATTAGATTAAAACACAAAAACCCGAAAGACGGGCACTTTTTTTCAAAGTGTCTATCTTTCGGGTTACAGTTCATGCTGAGGGTCTCTTTTTACTATTAAACTA
This sequence comes from Paenibacillus sp. J22FR5, assembly GCF_059691975.1. NCBI lineage: Bacteria > Bacillati > Bacillota > Bacilli > Caryophanales > Paenibacillaceae > Paenibacillus > Paenibacillus sp. J22FR5. Next base: position 141 of record NZ_JCAUAN010000050.1, read on the forward strand.
AAGGGCAGCATTCCTATTATGTAGAAATACGAGGTTTGAAAAACAAAAAGACTCCTTGGTATGATGTTCATGGGTCCTAGATGCTGGCCAGCGAACGGATCCAAAAACAATATCAAGGAGACTACAAGATGCATTTTACTCAAAATGAAAGAATTAATCAAATCACTTCTTCTACACTAATGATGGGATATTTACTAATGATAGTTCTAACAAGGACCTGGTAGGTATGAAGCCTACCGAAGTAGTGAGCGCCTTCTTTGATGCGATTGAAAACAAAAATACAACAAGAGCTAATGCATGCTTGGATCTCCAGCGAATGTTGGAAATGTTGACAGTAAACCTATGTGAGGATAAGTTATACAACTCTGGATTTGGAGAAAACAATTCTATTGTATCGAATATCATTATTGCTACACCCACATCTTATAAACTTCTTGATCACGAAACCCAAAAAGAGCTTCAAGACTTTTCAAACTTATCGGAAGTTGTTGTTCAAGTATATTTAAAGATTCAATGGAAAAACGAGGCGTTCAACAACCCTGATGGAAAAGATACCCGTTATGCTGACAATGAAGAAATACGCGAATGGATGGAAGATAAGTGGGTTGGGAACAGGTCCTTGGTAAATGAAATTATATTTGTAAATCCACTTTTAAAGGGGAAGTAGTTTCGATTTATTCTTATATGGAAGAAAGCACCCGGAATTATTTCCGGGTGCTTTTGAATGTTTATCTTCTAGCGTTGAAGCCGATAAAAGTTTTTGTGTTGAAATCGAACACGGCCGTCAACGGTCCAAGCAGCTCATCTTGATCTGTGTTGTAAGTAACCGTCAGGAAATTGCCGTTCGCAGCTTGAACGTCTGCGAGCAATTTCTTCTGTTCGTCTGTGGAAGCCAATACGCCAACCTCTTTAGAGGAAACGATTTGAACGGCTGCTTCGTCTTGCTTCGTTGTAATATGGGACGCTTGCTCTTTTACTTGCGCCCATGCCAAGTTACGGTATTCCTGCGCTGTCTCTGGCGGCATTTTCGGTGAGGTTGTTACAGACGATTGAGCCTGAACAACGAGAAGGTACACAGGGCTTTGTGGAGGTAGGCTTTTCGTTTCAAATGGACCATAGTAGGCTTTTACTTTCGTGCCGGCTTTCAGGTCTTCCCAATTCACGGATTCACCTTGAGACGTCATGACGCGAGTTTCTTTACCGCCGTTAAGTACCAAATTGTCGCCTAATTGAACTTGCCAGCCATCATCTGTATGTTTCACTTCTTTGATTGTATCTTCTTTGACCGTGCGATCTGCGTGAACGTTAATGCTTACAGCTTGCGCTTGACCCGGATAGCTCATCGCCATTGCTGGTCCGAACTCGGCGTCGATTTGAGTACCGGCTTTAAGATCGGCTGCAGTTAGCGTTTTACCGTCTAGGCTCTTGATGGCAGTCGATTTGTCTACGGTTAAAATGACCCATGTGCTGCCGAGCAGCTCAATGCGAGTATTACCGTCTTCCTTAGCTTGTACGCTTACGATCACACCGGATGAACGCATCAGGTCAGCCACTTCCGCTTGGTCTAGCTCAATCTCTTTGTTCGCTTCATCGTAATTTACCGTATATCCAAGCTGAGTCGCAGCGTCGCGTACGGGGAGGTATGCTTTTCCATCAATATAGACAGGCGTTAGCTTGCTGTCTTGTCCGTTAACAAGAATCTTTACATCTTTTTGTAGGTAACCTGTAACCTTTTCTACGAAATCCTCAGCTCCGACTGCAGCTGTTGTGCCGAGTATCCCAGCCAACGTTAAAATTACTGTAAGTTTCTTTTTCATATCATAAATCTCCTTCCGATGTTTAAAATCTAGCGTCAATCATGTTGACAATCCATCAGACGGAGGTTATTTCGAATAGGTTGCAGTTGTTCGAAATTATCTTGTAAGATTTATGAAAAATAGACCTTTGACCCCATCCAGTTGGATAAGGTCAGAGGTCTATTTTACTACTCTAGCAGATCTTCGATATGCAGCGTGGTACCTTTATATGTCGCAGATCCGTAGCTCTTAGCTTTACCATCTGCAGCTGTGTCAAACAACAGTCTAGCAGGCGTATCACCTTCCAAATAAAGTGTTAAATAAAAAAGTCTTAGCAGATTCCTCTTTGGAGTTCATTAAAGTAACGAGGAACGATAGCGAAATAGTAACTCGGGCTGCCGGCATACTTGGCAGCCTGTTCGAGTAACGTATAGATTAGGGAGGAGTAGGTATTAGAATGCATGCAATGAAACATTCGCCCAAGATAATGCGTTCGTAACATAGATGCATTAATATTTGGCTTTACAAGGAGGTTTCCTGATTAATGAAACTAATCAATTTTATGATCGTTCTAATGGTGCTCTCGATGATAGTAGGTTGTTCTAAACAACGAACAAATGGAGGCAAGGAAATCAGCTACAAAATCAATGAGAAGGAAGATGTTATAAATAGCCACGGAATAATCGTGAAGAATCGTGAAAAGTTGGATGCTTTTATTAATAAAACAAGCAGTACCCAACGAGTGGTTCATTACACCATTTAGGGAGATCCGATCTTCAACGACTTAAAATATAACGATAATAAGTATGAAATGCGATATGATACAACACAAGACAAATTCGGTTCGCCAGAAGTAAAAACATACAATTGTGCAAAGTTAGAAAGAATCGAAACTGATAAATTCCTGAAATATACTCTATCGGGGTGTGATGGAGATAGAAAAGAAATTGAAGTTCTCCAAATACCATTTGATGTGGAGAAGCAAGACACTTTTGAATTTGATTTAAGGTATGGAGTAAACCAAAAAAATGAAATAAATACAATCAATAAAAAGCTGGTTAAAGACCTCCAAAATGGGGAAGTAACCGAGGTTAGTGATTTTCAATTTATTAATGAAGACCGCCAAAAAATATATAAAGAAATGGTTCTTGCCAATTACTTAGGTGAGAAACAATTATCCAACCAATGCAATAGAAAACCATATGTAAGTTATGATTTAACTGTTAATATCAACAGTGGAAAGCGTCATTATCATTGGACAGAATGTGATAATAGCGAAGATGGTAAAATGATGACTAAACTGGCAAAAGCAATTATCGAAATTGTGCAAGCTAAAGACATGTTTAAGCAGCTACCAGCGGTTAAGGGGCAATACAAATGAACTTCAGGTCAAAAACGTTGTCCATTGAGCTAACGCATAACAATAGGTAAATACTGAATAAGGAGATTAACAAGGTGGAGAGCAAGTTTAATTCTAAACAAAAAAACAGCAAGAACGTGAATTTCTTGATGAGTATCACAAATTGGTAACTGAACAAGCCTTGGAGCCATTGTATCAATCGTTTTTGGAATGGAAACAAGGGACATTGCCATATTTCGAACTTACTGAGCAAATCCACTTATTTCATAAAAAGAATCAGGAGATCTACAAGGACTTTGAGTACAGGGTAGTTTAGCGTGGTAACGCCACCGTCAAGAAATTAAGCCCCTTCCATATTTTTTCGCAAATTGATACAACGAATCGGCAAATGTTTTTTTTGTACTTTGAGAAAAGTAACAAGGGCCTCTCTGTCTTGAATCGGCACACCCCAATCCCCAGGAATTTCCCGAATCACTTCTTCAATAAGGGCTTCCGGTAAAGCAAGGATCTGTTCAATATAGGAAGAGAGTATCGATGGATCTTTAAGCATGTCCACAGTCCAAATATGAACGATAGAATCCTTCTTAAACTTATCGTGCTTTTGCAATGTTGCTTTGTTCCATTTATATCCTCCCGGAAAACATTTCCCGTGATCGATCATATGAATATCATATTTGCCTTCCGGCAGCCGCTCCAGAAGAATGTTGCTTTTTGTACGGTCAGAGTTATGCACCCAATGGTCGAATACGAAAATTCCGGCCAATACCTGGTAATTTTTGATATCCGTTTTAGTCGGATGATGAGGTTCCTTCGAGAGGCCTCTGCAAAATCAAGTAGTCGTTGTCGTACAGCACCGCGATTTTGTACGCCTGAAGCCCTTCACCGACGTCGAGTAGTTCGACGTATTCGGGGCAACTACCCAAGAGCCCGCCATCTTCGCGGCTCAGCCCGACGTTGCCGAGGTCATTGACGTTGTCCCCCGCTTCGAGAATGACGATGTAGCCTTGCCTACCCAAACGAAATTCGCTCTCCGTTTCGTCTTGCAGTTCAACCTTGAGTTGGTTGAAGTAATCCTCGACCTTACCGAGGAGTGCCGCCGGAAGTGCACCGGCGCGGTGCAGGACGTCAAAGTCCTGCTGAAACTTGATGATCCTCATTCTTACGTCCCTCCTGAAAATGAAAATGACCCCTCGAAAAGGGGTCTAGTACTGGTTCACGAATATAATACAAGTAAGAAATTTTACTTGATTCAGATTTTAAGCTAACGGGCACAACGGGCAGGTTAGTGTTGAATATGTATTTCAATACCAAAGGATTTTTTTTCGTAGTGAGGATAGAAGCCGTAGGGGCTTTGGCATCTAGATAACGAATAGATTATCAAGGAGTGTGTCGAAATGGAAGAAGCGTTCAAATTTAGCCGTATCGGATATGTCTATATTCCGACTACGCGAGTCAATGAATCGATTGAATGGTATACTCGCCATTTAGATTTTCGGCTGATTAACAAGTTTCAGGACAGAGGCTCGTTCATCGCGGTATTGCATCATCCACATCAGCACTCAATCGCGCTACTGCTAATTGAAACTGAGGATCGGAAACCGTTGGCAATCACAAGGAATGGAGCCCCATTCCCTATTATGGCATTGAACTGCCCGGACATAGAGTACACTCACTGTCGGCTTTCCGAGGACGGGATCAATCCCGGACCGCTGATGACGCTTGGTAAAGGAGAGGCGAAGTATTTCTATTTCCGTGATCCTGATGGCAATTTGCTCGAAGCGGCTTGGTCACAATGGGACCCGAAGGACGATTATAAGAAGGAGTTTTTGCGGAGCGGCAAGTAGTTGGAGGAAAGGAGAATTAGGCCATGTGGGTTACGGCGGGAGTTCTAGCGGACAGGGAAGTTGTGCAAGAGGAGGGGGAACGGCCCGACCGGGTGCTTGTCGATGCGGCACGTGAAGGAAGCAACGAAGCGTTCGGCGAGCTTGTTCGTCGGCATCGGGCGAGGGCGTACGGATGGGCGGCAAGATTGACACGCGACGGCCATCTCGCCGAAGACATTGTGCAGGAAGCGCTGATTCGCGCTTTCCTGCAGCTTGGCCAACTACTGGATAGCCGCCGATTCCGGCCATGGCTGAAAACCATTGTGCGCAATCAAGTGCACATGAAGCTTAGAAGAGGCGGTCCCTACGGCAAGGAGCGGCCGTTCTCGGGATTTGTAACCGCCGAGGAGGAGAGGGAACCGGGCGGGCATATTGATGAGCTCTTGGTGAGGCTGAGTAAAAAGATTGACTACAATGGGGGCGTGGGTCTCGACCCGGCCGAGGTTATCACTAGGCGTGAAGTGTTTGAGACATTCCGTGAACTGCTGAGCTGCTTGACCGAGAAGGAGAGAGGAATTTTTGAGGCCCACTTTTTCCGGGAGTTGTCGCCGAACGAGATTGCCATTCTCTTCGGAACGACAGCGAGCAGCGTGTACAATCACCTATCGCGAGCGCGTGTGAAAGTACGCCAGGAGCGCATTCGCATCTGCATCCGTGGGTACGTCGAACGTAGAAGACAAGAGGCGAAGCCTGCGCGGGTTCTGCTGGACCCGGGCAAAATCTTTTTGAAAGGGTGATGACGTGGATATGGAAACAGTAAGTCCGGACCTGAAGAGCACACGGTCCTCGATCGCACAATGTATTCATGCCATGCTGCAATACACGGTACGAAAGGACCTCTCACTCATTGATGTTATGGGTCTGACCTCGCACGCATTCCGCATTCGTGTGGACGAAAAGGCGGGACTTTACGGGCCGACGTCTCATGTGTGGGGCTCCTTCTATAGAAGGGCGGTCGAAAATTTGGGATTCGAAGCGGTGTGCTTCGACCCGATTATAGATCCAATCCCTCCAGAGCATGTAGAGATTGCTCTCGGACATATTCATCGAACCCTTGACCGAGATGTTCCTGCCATCGTTTGGGATCTGTTTGGCGGGGATTTTGCTGTCGTCTACGGCTACAACGACGAACGGCAGTTGTTCCATGCAAAAGATCGCGAGCATGAAGGTACGGTTCCTTACGAGAAGCTCTCCCGCGGTCACATTATGACACTTACAATTGTCAAGGAGAAGGAATTCGACTATGTGGACTCTTTAAGTCGAGCGCTCGCAACGGCTTTGACCCACGGACGATATCCAGAGGACGGGATAACCGAATTCAGACCGGGGCTTGCTGCCTATGATGCCTGGATACGGGCTTTCGAAACGCGGTCAGCCGACCCACTCGGAAACAGCTACAACGCACTCTATGTCTATGACGCGAGGCGGTTCGCGGTGCAATTCCTGAATGAAGTGCGGGATCGTTTTCGCTATGGAGTGTTAGCGGAGCCAAAGCGGCACGGCGGCTACGGCTTCGACTCGGGCCATATGGCCGCTTCGGCGGAGGAGGCAGCGAGGCACTATGCGGAGGTTGCCTCTGCGCTTGGGGAGTTGCATGAGCGCTTTCCTTTTCCGCATGGTGGCGACCCATCTGATTCCGGGGCTGCGGAGACGGCTATTCGATTGCTGCAACGAGCCAAGGCGTCGGAGGAGCAGGGGCTTCGGTACCTGGCTCGAATGTATTATGATTTGTAATGAAGTTAAGGTGCTAACGTGAATGATTGTTGAATAGAGCAAGCTCAAAAATGGCCATCCGCATAGGATGGCCCTTAAACTTGCCGTTACAGACAGCGCGGTGAACCGTACCATAAATAATAACACAGTCCATGACTATTCCACTTCGATCGCTTTTACGGTTTCGCCCTCAATTAATACGGGCTGGTAGTAGGTGTTGGTGGGCAAGTCTTTTTTGCCTTGTAAATTCTTAATGACCCAGTCCGCTGCGTCGCGTCCCATTTGTTCTTGGGGGTGGGTCAGCGTTGTTAGTTTGATATTCGCGTTTTTGGCGATATATGAATTGTCCTGGCCAATGATGGATAGCTCGTCTGGAATAGAGATACTCAGTTTTCTGCAGACATGTACGACTTCCAAGCCTACCTCGTCGTTGTAACACACAAGCGCAGTCAAGTCATCCCGTTGTCGTTCAGATACACTTCCAAGTTAGCGGACAGGTCCGACTTCGTCGCCGTATCGAAAGAAAGCACATGCTCTTGCTGGAACCGTAATGTGGCTTCCCTAAGAGCCTTGATAAATCCCTTCATTCTATACTTCCCTTGCAAATCATCCATTTTCGTGATGATGCCGATCTGGGTATGTCCTTTGGCAATCAGCTCCAGAGTTGCTAGATAGCTGGACTGCACGTCATCCAGACAGAAGAAAGGAACTTCCAACTCTTCATAATAGGCATTGATCATCGTGAACGGAACCTCCTGCTCTTTAAAAGACAGGTAGTAAGCGATATTGGGGTTGTATACATTGCTTCAGGAAGGTTCTATAATCAGTCCATCCACGCCGAAGGATAGTATCATTTCTAACGCCTTTTTTTCCTGGGAGATATCGTTATTTGTACTGGCAAACAGCAAGGAATAGTTATATTCATTTAATCGGCTTTCAATGCCGCGGAAAATGGAGGGAAAGATGTAATCCGAGATATAGGTTGTGATAACGCCAATCGTTTTATTCATGGCTTTCCCACCCGGAAGACGGCCGCGCTCGATCGCTTGCTGAAAGTGATGAGCTGCAATCAAAACACAGGCTTTATGGAGGATTACACTTACGAGATGGCGGCTGGTCAGGAAGCGATCCTGCAATCCCATATGCTCGAGGTAGATCCGACCTTGGCAAGCAACAAGCCGACAATCATTGTTTCCCCACTCGGAATCGGCGATCGTGAAGATCCGGCGCGTCTGGTATTCGACGGTAAAGCCGGAGAAGGCGTCGTCGTATCCATTGCGGACTTCGGCTCTCATTATAAATTGCTGATCAACGAGGTTTCCGCATTCGAGCCGACGGTTCCGGCTCCTATGCTTCCCGTGACTCGTGTACTCTGGAGCGTGAAGTCGAACTTCCAGGATGGGGTAAAAGCCTGGATAGAGAATGGTGGCGGCCACCATACTGTCGTTTCCTTGAACCTGACGACAGACCAAATCGTGACCTATGCCAAGCTGGTTAACTTGGAATACGTCGTTATTAAGTAGTCTATAATTAAGGCGAATAGAAGGCGGACCCGAGACAATCGAGGAGTTCAGAACTGATGGCGGATCCCGACAAGGAGAAGCTGGACAGGGGGACGTCGCCGCTTCCTTGAGCAAAATTGTAAAAACCGTTTCTTTCGTAAATAGGTAATTCTATTTACTAAGAAACGGTTTTTTTGTTTTTCAGAATAACCTTAACCTCATAAGTAAGATCAGATAAGTCATTAGTGCAAATGGTTTGCGAGTTCATAAAAGAGGCTGTTCGATTTTGTTCTATTTCGATTTATAAATGTTACGGAGAACCGTACGCAGCCCAGCGATATTCAAAATCATCGACACAAACTGCCATCTTCAAGACCTGATCGACTAGAATCAAAGCTAATATTAGCAAAACGGTTTTCCTGGATTTGAAGATGGAAGTGAAGTGTTTGTATTTTATCATGTAATGAAAGTTTACACGATGCCGTTTTTTTATTAGTATTTGGACGGATTTGTGGCGGATTTAACTACATAAATGGTGATAAGATACCATTATTTAGTTAATGAAAAGGAAGTGTAGCCGATGGAGGCAATTGTGAAAAGCGGATACGGCGGCGTACAAGTGTCGGATTTGGAAATATGAGGAGAGCTGTCCAGCTATCGTCGCCGATGATGATGGGACAGCTCTCATCCATTACTTGGCCAACCAACAAAAAGTGGGAGATGGAAAGATGAAAGGACCAAAAGCGGGTATTCAACTTTTTACATTGCGTGAAGAAACGGCGAAAGATATGGCGGGGGTACTGCATAAAGTCGCCGAGCTTGGTTTTACAGGAGTAGAATTCGCAGGTTATTCGGACATTCCTGCAACAGAAATGAATCATATGCTGAAAGAACTTGGTTTAACGGCCATAGGCAGCCATGTGAGATATCCACTCCTTGTTGACAATCTTGAGCAAGAGATGGACTATATAAGTAGCATTGAAGGCTCCTATCTTGTCTGTCCCAACATTCCTGTAGATGACAGAAAAGATTGGGATCGGCATTTTTCTTTTTTTGGTCGTGTCGCGCAAACCGCCTCAACAAGAGGAATTCAATTTGCTTATCACAATCATCAATTTGAGTTTGAAAATCAATATAACGGGCAAGAATTGTTCGATGCGCTGTGTGACGAGCTTCCATCGGATCTGATGAAACTCGAGCAAGATACCGCTTGGGTTCGTTATGTGAAACGAGATCCTGCAGCGTATTTGCATCGATTTGCGGGTAGAACGCCGCTCGTACATTTGAAAGATTTTTCATATTCGGAAAACGGTGGCATGAATACGTTGGAGCTTGGCCGTGGTATTGTCGATTTGCCCAGTATCATTGAAACGGCAGCCGAAACTGGCGTAGAATGGTTAATTGTAGAACAGGACATTTGCAAAAACCCTGCGATGGAATGTGTGGAAACGAGTGTGAGATGGCTGCGAGATCATTATCCTCAGCTATTCCGAAATGGAAGCGTTAGGTAACGCAAACGCTCATACGGACGATTCGAGGTTGGGGAGTAAGGGGGAGAGGTATGGCGCGCTTGAAAGAGATTGTTCATTCGGTAAGATTCAAACTCGTTATAATTCCAATCCTTGTTATTTTTCCGATTATCTTGCTTCTTTTCTATAGCAATTTATACGCAATCAAATTGGTTCGTGATCAAGTGACTGAGTCTACCAAAAATTCGATTAGACTCTATATGAATCAAATCGACGAGAATTTTGGCTTTGTGGACAAGTATTTATTTACAACTGCAGCAAAAAACTTGGATTTACTTGATTTTGAACTTCCCGAGTCTACAGGCGGTCTGTCCTATCAAATGGCGAGATTAAGGTTGGATCAGATGATTTCGTCAAATATCGATAACTACCCAATGATTGATATGTTTTTTATCTATTCAGCGCCAAACCACGAGCTTCTGACATCACAGGTGATTGGTAATTCGGTTGCTGATCGGAGCAGGATTACGGCGAATTTGAGCGAACTGCTGCAGGATTCTCAAGCGCTCTCGGCCTTTGACAATATGGAATGGTATCCGTTCAGTCGGCAGAATGACCATTTTTTGCTGCACGTTATCCGAACCGGGCAGGTCAGTATAGGGGCTGTGGTTAGCATTGATCGATTAATGAAGCCGATAATGACGCTAAATTTGGGCCGGGGAGGACAAGCTTATTTTGCTGCGATTAACGGTGAAAGTATCGGGGACCTTAGTAATGGGTTCAACAATCCAACTGAGGGAGATCAGGGATATTTGTTTGTTAAGCAAAAGTCCGTTTCGGGTGAATTTGAGCTTGTGGCAGCAATTAAGGACAGCGAAGTCGTCGAGAATTTGCCTGTTCTCTTTCTCCTAACTTCCGCGATGCCTTATATCGCTATCATTGTTTTTCTCCTGTATCTGTATTTATTGAGGAAAATGATTGTTCGTCCAGTTCATAGGATTGTTTCCGCCATGAAACAGATTTACAACGGTAACCTGGAAGCCAGAATTCCATCCGATGCCATTACGCGAGAGTTCGATCTTATGAATTGGACCTTTAATCAGATGGCCACCCAAATTCAAGAGTTGAAAATTGATTTGTATGAAGAAAAACTTAGCACCCAAAGAGCTGAATTGAAGCATCTTCAGTTACAGATCAATCCGCATTTTTTTTTAAATTCTCTTAATATCATCAACAGCCTAGCACTGACTAAAAACTATCAGTTGATCAGCGAAATGTCGATATCGCTCGTTCACTATTTTCGATTCATGTTCCGCAGTAACCTTCGCTTCGTTCAATTGAGAGAAGAGATTGAGCATTGCCGCAACTATTTAAAAATTCAAGAGCTTCGTTTTCCAGATACTTTGACTTATGCATTTGCGATCGATTCGGATGCTGAGCGAATGTTGGTTCCTCCCCTAATATTTCAAAGCTTTATTGAAAATACGATCAAGCACGCCGTCACGCTTGATGAACAGATCCATATTGATTTACAGGTCCGTTTGTTTGAATCTCCGGATGGCCGCTTTGTGCACATGACTATTAAAGATTCCGGCGAAGGTTTTGATGAAATAGTACTCCGTAAGCTGGAAGCAAACGTATCTCTTGAAACGGATGAAGGAGAGCATATTGGAATCGGCAATATCAAACGAAGGCTGCATTACTTGTATAAGGGAGAAGCGAGCATCCGGTTTTGCAATGAGGACGGCGCAAGAGTTGATATCGTGCTGCCCTTTATAGAAAAGGAGGAACATCATGTATCAAGTGCTCATAGTCGATGATGAACAACATGCGGTTCAGGCCATACGTATCAGCCTCGACTGGGAGCGATTGGGTGTTACCGAGATTCATTGCGCCTATAATATCAGACAGGCGCAAAAAGTATTGGAGCAGTATCCGGTCGACATCATGATCTCCGATATTGAGATGCCTAAAGGTAGCGGTATGGATTTATTAGCTTACGTTAAAGCGCAGAGGCTAAGCCTTGAAACTATTTTCTTAACATGCCATGCGGATTTTCAGTACGCTCAACAAGCTCTTCAGTTAGGCATTCTAAACTATATGTTAAAGCCGTTTCATGTTCATGAGCTGGAGGAGGCCGTCAGTAAGGCCATCCACAAAAGGAGATCTGATCGTGCGCGCTTCTGGGCGCATGCGACGAGCAGCCATTTCCGCCTGGAAAGTATTGAATCATTAAAGGAAAACGAAATTCCTTACGCAGAACAGATTCAATTCATTCCCGCACTCATCGGCTTGCTGGGATGGAGAAGAGAACTGTCTGCTGCAGAGCAGTTAGCACGAGAATCAAAGCTTCGGCATGATGCGGAAAAACTGATGGTTGATTCTGGCTTGGACGGTTTCGTAGTTGGAGTCAAGGAAAGAAGTTGGTTAGTTGTTTTTATAGGCGAGCAGAGCCTGAGAGTGGACGAACAACGGCTAACCTGTTTTTTTGAAGAATATATCCATATCTGCAACGAGAGCCTAGAATGCGATATTTCGTGCAGGGTGGGAAGTGTCAGCAGCAAAGCGACCATTTTCAATGAAATTCGCCGACTGTTCGATGCGGATGAAAGCGGCGTTATCGTACGTCCCAACGCAGTTCACGAGATAAAGAATGCTGGATTCATCCAAGAACATGTCCCGATCCCGGATATGTTGGCTTGGTCGGAAATGTTGAAGAAGGGGTCCTTCGAGTCCATCCGCCAGGAAAGCGATGTATACCTCGATCGACTAAAATCGAAGCAGGAACTGGATAGTAAGGTGCTTCCCGAATTTTATCAGGCATTTATGCAAACGGTGTATCATGTGCTTCACACGAAGAATCTACAAGCATCTCTCATGTTTGCTGACGAGTTTTCCCGCAAACTGGGAGCCTCGTCATCCCGGTCTGTGTTGCATCTGCAAGCTTGGGTGCATCATGTGCTTGATAAATCAGCGGAACATATTCGGCTTCTAAGCGAACGTCAGAACGTTATCGAAAGAGTTCGGGCATTCGTACTGCAAAATATCGGACAGGAGTTATCCAGAGAAGATATAGCCCAGCATGTTTATCTCACACCGGATTACGTGAGCAAGCTCTTTAAGAAAGAAACGGGAATTTCCATCTCTGACTTTATGCTGCGAGAAAAAATCAAGCTTGCAAAAGAGCTGTTGGCGAAAACGAATCTCCCTGTAAGCAAGGTCGCCGACACAATCGGCTATAGTAACTTCTCCTACTTCGCCAAAATCTTTCGCAAGGAATGCCAGGTTAGTCCTTTGGATTTCCGTAAACAACATCGGTTAACCCGATAGGGACATAAGCGTCATTTGAACTTTATTGCATGAATATCGGCCCGAACATTCCAAGGAATTGTTGGAATTCTCGGGCTATTTCTCGTTCTTCATGTGTCATGTAATGAAAGTTAACATCATACCGTTTTTTTATTAGTTTTCGAACGGATTTGTGGCAGATTCAATTACATAAAAAGAGATAAGATAACATTATTAAGATAATGAAAAGGAAGTGTAGCAGATGGAGTCAATCGTGAAAAGCGGACAGGTGAATATAGAGAATACTGTTCGGAAAAAATGGATACGCAGGAAGAGATTCATTCCTCTTTACATGATGATGATACCCGGCCTAGCGTATCTTATTATCAACAACTTTATTCCCATGATTGGCGCGATCATTGCGTTTAAAGAAGTGGATTATTCGAAGGGGGTACTTCGAAGCGATTGGGCAGGCTTCAAGAATTTTGAATTTTTGTTCAGCACCTCCGACGCTTATATCATTACGCGGAACACCCTGCTTTATAATGCGGGATTTATTATTTTAAACTTGATCTTTGCCGTGACGCTCGCCATTCTGCTTAATGAGGTCCGCAAGAAGCTCTTGAGCCGCTTTTATCAAAGTGTTGTGCTTTTGCCGCATTTGATCTCATCGGTTATTATCGGATATCTGGTGTTCGCTTTGCTTAGTGTGGATAACGGCTTTATTAACCAGACTATTCTTCCACTGCTCCATATTCAGCCAATTGACTGGTACAGCAAGTCTGAATACTGGCCTTATATCCTCAACATCGTTAATGTATGGAAAAATACAGGGTACTTATGTGTCATCTATCTTGCCGCTATTATAGGCATTGATCCGGAATACTACGAGGCGGCCACAGTGGATGGCGCCAATAAATGGACGCAGATTCGTCATGTCACACTACCGCTGATTATGCCGGTTATCATTATTATGACCTTATTGCAAATCGGCCGCATTTTCTACTCCGATTTTGGTTTGTTCTACCAGGTTCCGCTGGATGCAGGCGCTTTGATGTCTACAACTAATGTAATTGATACTTACGTTTATCGGTCATTTCTGATGCTGGGGGATATCGGGATGTCATCTGCAGCTGGCTTGTATCAATCTTTGTGCGGATTTATCCTGGTGCTTGGCGCGAATTTGCTTGTACGAAAGTTTAATAAAGACAGTGCACTGTTTTAAGGAGGTTTGGATATGAAACTTGCAAATCGCTTTTTTCAAGGGACAACTCATCTATTTTTCATCATCGTAACCATACTTTGTCTGTTTCCGTTCTGGCTGCTCGTATCCGCTTCGATTACGGAAGAAAATACGATTCTTCGGGAAGGCTACAGCTTTATTCCAAAGGTTATAAGTTTTGCGGCCTACCGCTATTTATTCAGCGATGCCGGACAGATTGTACAAGCTCTCATGATTACCGTTATGGTTACCGTGATCGGTACTGCTGTCAGCCTGGTTCTGACAGCCCTGCTCGCCTATCCTCTCTCAAGGAGCGAACTGCCGTATCGCAAAATCGTCGCCGGTGCGATTGCCTTAACCATTTTGTATAATGGGGGACTGGTCCCGACTTATCTGGTCTATACGCAGTTATTGGATGTCAAAAATACGATCTTTGCCTTGCTGCTGCCTAACCTTCTCTTGAACGGATTTTATGTGCTGCTTGCCCGCTCGTTCTTTATGACATCAATTCCCGTCGCGATCATTGAATCAGCTTATATGGATGGGGCAGGCGAGTTCCGGATTTTTATGCAATTTGTTTTGCCGCTATCTCTTCCTATTTTGGCAAGCATAGGGTTATTCGAAATGCTGCTATATTGGAATGATTGGTTCAATAGTATGGTATATCTTTCCGATACAAGACTTTATTCGCTGCAATATTTGCTAAATAAAATCTTGATGGATATTCAATTCCTCACCTTGGACAACTCTGGCAACTTTGGCGCACAGGCTGCAGACATACCCCTACAGGGTGTCCGAATGGCTATGGCCGTGATTGGCGTCCTTCCGATTATTGTGGTTTATCCTTTTTTTCAGAAATATTTTGTGAAAGGCTTGACAATAGGTGCTGTCAAAGGATAGTCGAAGCCAGGCTAAACCCGTTAACGCGGTTAGCATATATTGAAAAAGGGAGGCAGTAATATGAAAAGAAAGAGTTTTAAAGTAGTTTCATTGATTTTGGTTTCCGCAATGGTACTCGCGGCTTGTTCATCGAAGGGAGGAAGTACAAATTCGGCCAAGCCAAGCGCTGCGACAGGAACGGGGGCAGATGCAACAAAAACAAGCCAAGCGCTGCAACCTTATGAGATTAATTTTGTTTTCATCGGTAAACCGCAAAAAGATATCGCAGACGTAGAAGCGGCAATAAACAAAATTACGAAAGAAAAAATTAATGCAACGGTGAAGCTGACTCCAATCGAATTTGGTGCATGGGATCAGAGGATCAATCTGATGCTCGTTGGTAATGAAAAGGTTGATTTAATGTTCAGCGGTCTTAAAAGCTATGGTCTGCAAGTAGCCAAGCAGCAGTTACTGCCGCTGGATGAGCTTTTATCGAAATACGGAAAGAATATCAGCAGCAGCTTGGATCCTGCCTTTATAAATGCATCCAAAGTAAATGGGAAATTATACGGAATCACATCCATACGTGATCTTGCTTCGCAAACTGGAATTATGATGCGTAAAGATATTGTAGACAAATATCATATCGACCTGAACGCAATTCACTCGCTGAACGATCTTGATGCGGTGTTTAAGACGATAAAAGACAATCAACCAAACTTGACACCTCTTGTTTCCTCGCAAGGAGGTCAACCCCTTCTTGATATCGTTGCATCCAAGACTGGCGATCTGTTTGCCGATCGACTCGGGTATGTGCCCTTTGACGGTAAATTACAAATATTGGATTGGTTCGAAAGCAAGGAATATTCTGACCGGGCCAAAACGGCGAGAAGATGGTTTGAGGCAGGTTATGTATCCAAAAATATCGCGACCAGCAAAGAAGTAGGCCGTGATCTTGTAAAAGCAAACACCGCTTTTTCCTACTTAACCAAATTAAAACCCGGAAAGGCAGCAGAGGACAGCCTGTCCACCGGAACGGAAATGGTATCCGTGCCGCTGGATGAGCCACTTTCCAATACGAGTATTATAACAAACACCATGATGGCCATTCCAAGCAATGCAAAAAATCCGGAACGTTCTATGATGTTTCTTGATCTCTTGTATAAAGACAAAGATTTGATCAATTTGATCGATTGGGGGATTGAAGGGAAACATTATGTCAAAAAGGGTGAAAATATGATTGGTTTCCCAGCTGAGGTGAATGCAACCAACTCCGGATACAACCTGAATGAAAGTTTTATGTTCGGCAACCAGTTTCTCTCCTATATCTGGGAAACAAACTCGCCGGATTTGTATCAACAGCTTGATAAGTTCAACAAATCTGCTCGCAAGTCGGATGCGCTTGGCTTTAACTACGATATCAATCCTGTTAAGACGCAGGTAGCTAATGTTACGAACGTGATGAGCACGTACCGGATCGGGTTGGAATCCGGTACCCTCAATCCGGATGAAGCTTTGCCTCAGTTTATCAGTAAGTTGAAAGAGGCTGGCATCGACACCATTATTGCAACGAAACAACAGCAGTTGGACGCATGGAAGTCGGCGAAGTAATAATGACTCATCTCGAATAGCCGAAACTCTAACGCCTGGGGGACACAAAATAGGTGTTTCTTAGAAAATGAATTTCATCCAAATAAGTGAATAAAAATACAACAGGTCAGTCGATGTTATGTCGTCTGACCTGTTTAGTTTTTGATTGCTCGTGGATCAGTTCTATTTGAAGGAAGAGCATCTTCCCTCGATCATGAACCAGGATTTGGAGGATATAAAGGATTTGATCCGTAACCAGACGATTAGCGGTGAAGGCATTGAGAAGTATCGGATTGTTTTTTTATTTAAATGTATTCTTCAGATGGCAAGCAAGCTGGACCTTGAGCATATCCTCAGGATCATCAAAGCTAAGATTCAGCAGTTCCTCAATCCTCTTCATTCGTTGATAGAATGAATTGATATGAATATGAAGTTTCTTGGCGGTTTCCACAGCGGATTTATTCGAATCAATGTATAGTATCAGCGTTTTTTCCAAATCTTTATTTTGAATCTTATCCGAACGTAATGGCGAAAATATTTCCTGAATATATTTTTCGATTTCCTGAATCGGCTGATTAAGGAAAAAGCGGTTGACGCCAATTTCTTCGTAACGCATCAGTCCGGATTTATTCCGGTTCGTTGCAAAAGCAACAGTTTTGTTCGCCTCGTTATAGCTCTTTGAAATGTCCTCCAAGTCTTTGTAAGGCGTACCGATTCCTCCGCGTAATAAATCGTGATCGCTGCCCCCCCATTCCTTTATGATCTGTTTGATATGAAAAATCGTTTTTTCGACCTCGGTGTTGTCATGCACGGAAAGCAAGAGCGTCACTTTGTTAAAGTCTCCATAAATCAATTTGCTAATATTCACAAGCTCTTTATCCAATTTGGATATTAACCGTTGTAACTTTGCTTCTACTTCATACGGCTCAAACAATCCGGGAATTTCACATAAAACAACGAAGGTATAGGAGGAGAAGGTGAAATTAAACTGCCGTCCTTTCGAAATGATTTGCTCCTGATCCTGCATATCCAGCATCTGATTGAAATATTCATGTGTATTTTTGTAATACAGATCGGTGTTCGAGATCTTCTTGACAATTTCAAGCGCAAGAACCGAGCCGCTTTGCTCCACGGTGATGATGTCCATCGGAGAAAGCGGGTGAGAAACCGTCACGATGATGCAGCCAAGCAATACGGTCCCGATCATAATAGGGTACATGAAATAGTCTTGATTAAACAATTGAATGGACAGTGGTACGTTTTGCTGATTGGCGAACAACTCGCATATCATGTCAAAACTGATTGTTTTTTCGCTCTGTCGCTCCGTATAAATCTCATTGTCAAGAAAATCAACGTAAGCAACAGGCATCCCGAGAATATGATTGATTTCATCAATCATCTTTTTAATGCCTTTGTTTTTTAAAGATAGCTGGGTTAATGTATCATGCACATTGATTCGCTTTTGTAAAAGCTGGTTATTGTCTTCCAATTTCTTACTTAGCTCGGTAACCTGCTTCAGCCTCAAGTTTGTTTCCTCGTAAAGCTTCGCATTATGAATGGCAATGGCGACCTGAGAAGCGAAGCCTTGCAGCAAGCTTAAATCCCGGTTGGTGAATTTTTTCTTCTTGAAAAATTGAAGAATGGTCAACGTTCCGATGCGGGTATCACCCGAGGAGACGGGAACGGTCATCAAAGCATTAGCCTTTTCGCTATTTTCTACATAGTTAGCATTTTCTTTTGATATGTTCGTATAATCAAGCTGCATTTCTTGTTTGGATTGATAAATTCTCGGAATTCCATCGGCAAATACTTTTCCCGAAATAGACTCCCCTTTCTTGGTCTTATATTGGGCAAACGAATCCTCGAAGCCAATTGAAGCAAGTGGAATCAAGAGCGAAGATTTGCTGTCAAACAATCGGAAAATCCCGGCATCTCCAGCCGGAATGACGGTTAGCGCGCTTCGGATCATTTGCTGCAGCAAATGATCTAAATCAAGCGTTGAAGTCAGCATCCGAATGCCTTCAATCATTTTTTCCAATTCAATGCTTCTGGATTTATTGATCTCTTGATAGTAAAGGTCGGAACATAGAAGATATAAATGCTCAAGATCGTAATCCGCTAAGGCAACGGTCGCATCGCCAAAACATATAACAATTTGAAACTGATCTTCAAATGTAATGTTCATGTAAGATTTATCGCCTTGGTGTAGTAAGGAATAACGAACATTCGGCTCCGAATGAGACGGTTGAAGGGGGACTCCTACTTCGCTTCCTACGGATAAAGCCAGCTCAAGCGCGTTCTGCTGACCTAACCAAATCTGATACGAGAGATGGCCGAGCTTCTGAGATATAAATGTTTGTATGGATGTAAGGTTTAACAACGGACACACTCCTTGTTGTGTATAAAACTACAATAAATATAAGAATTCTCGTTAATAAACCACATAGCTTTTATTTTCAATTAGTATAAAATATTTTGTAAGCGTTGAACACCAGATATTTTTGGTGATTTATCCTCGCGTCATGTAATGTTATTTGTCAACGAAGAGGAGTGGGGATAAATAGGTGAATAATGGATCAATGTTATCAAAAAGAATGTATTAGAACATCATTTCAAGACTCTAAAAAAATAAAAATGGAGTCATTAGATGAAGCATGTCGTAGGGGGCATGAAAAAATATGCGATTCTTCTGGTATTATTTTTAGCTTGGATTGTAGGTTATTTTGATTACAGGAATAACCGGTCTGGCAAACTCTTTCTTTGGTTTGATCGCTTCCCGTATTATGGTAGGGGCTGGAGAGGGCTCTTTTCCTACAGCCAGTTCCGTGGCAATCGCCAATTCATTTCCTAAGAAGAATCGGGCACGTGCCAAGTCGTTTGTACAATCCGGCGCTTCAGTAGGGCTTGCAATCGGCTCGATCATCGTCACTTCAATGACAGCTTCTATTGGATGGAGAATGATGTTTTACGCGCTTGCGGCAGTAGGGTTGGTAGTAGCGATTTTGGTTTGGTTCGTACTGAGGGCGTCCGCTCAAAATTATGAGGTTGGGAACGAACAGAAGGTAAAAAAAGTCCCTGTCAAAATGATATTAAAAACATCCATGGAGAGATCAGGAAGGTGCAGAATGTTAAATGAGTCCGTGAGGCTTGAGAAGGATTTTCTTGGTGAGAAGGAAGTCCCGCTGCATGCTTACTATGGGATACAGACGTTAAGGGCTGTGGAAAACTTCCCGATTACCGGATATACGATTCACAAGGAACTGATTACGGCTATGGCAATGGTCAAAAAAGCGGCTGCTACGGCCAATATGGACATGAAGCAATTGACCCCGCGGCTTGGTCAGGCCATTGTGCAAGCTGCAGAAGAAGTGATAACCGGCAAGTGGCACGATCAATTTATTGTAGATCCCATTCAGGGCGGTGCCGGCACTTCCATTAATATGAATGCGAACGAGGTCATCGCCAATCGCGCGATCGAGCTGCTCGGAGGCTCGAAGGGAGATTATGGCACGCTTAGTCCGAACACGCATGTGAACATGTCCCAATCGACCAATGACAGCTTTCCTACAGCCCTTCATATTACTGTCTTGTCCTTGATCGAGAAGCTTCTCGCAACGATGAGGGAATTGCACGAAGCCTTCCTTCGAAAAGCCAAGCAATTTGACCATGTTATCAAAATGGGCCGCACCCATTTGCAGGATGCGGTTCCAATCCGGCTTGGCCAGGAGTTTGAGGCTTACTGTCGGGTACTGGGGAGAGATATCATTCGGATTCAGCGCACGCGAGAGCATTTGTATGAAGTGAATTTGGGGGCTACAGCGGTAGGAACCGGTCTGAATGCGGAGCCCCGGTACATTCGAAGATCGGTCGAGATTTTGGCCGACATCAGCGGGTTTCCGCTTAAGAATGCCGAGCATCTGCCAGACGCTACGCAAAATACGGACGTCTATACAGAAGTATCCGCGGCTCTTAAGGTGTGTATGATTAACATGTCCAAAGTGGCCAACGATTTGCGGTTGATGGCATCCGGGCCGCGGGCAGGCTTGGGTGAGATCAGCCTTCCTGCCCGCCAGCCCGGTTCCTCCATTATGCCCGGCAAAGTAAACCCGGTCATGTGCGAGGTTGTCAATCAGGTCGCTTTTCAAGTAATCGGCAACGATCATACGATTTGTTTGGCTTCGGAAGCGGGGCAGTTGGAGCTAAATGTCATGGAGCCGGTGCTGATGTTCAACCTGCTCCAATCGTTAAGTATGATGAATCAGGTGTTTAACGTTTTCCGTACACATTGTCTGGAAGGCATTGAAGCCAACGAACAGCGGTGCAAAGAGTATGTAGATAGAAGTGTAGGTATTATGACCGCCCTTAACCCCCATCTCGGTTACGAAGCATCGGCACGAATAGCACGCGAAGCGATATTGACCGGGCAATCCGTCCGCGAGCTGATCTTGCTGCATAATGTGCTGACCGAAGAAGAACTGGACTTAATTCTTGATCCTTATCAAATGACTGAACCTGGAATTGCAGGGAAAACATTGCTGGAAGTGGAGTGAACTTTATGAATCATCATCAAATCATATCGGAGATTATTGAACAAAAGAGACAGAAGCTGATTGAAGTGAGTGATAAAATTTGGGGATTTTGCGAAACTCGTTATGAAGAATTTCAATCTGCCGAGGTTGTCGCCAAAGTTCTTGAAGAAGAAGGGTTTCACGTTGAGCGCCGCGCAGGCGGTGTTAAGACTGCCGTTGTGGGAAGCTATGGGAGCGGGAAGCCTGTCGTTGCGATATTGGGAGAGTTCGATGCTTTGTCCGGCTTGAGCCAAGAGGCTAATTCAACGTTCAAGGAACCCATCCTGGAAGGCGGCAACGGGCATGGATGTGGACATAATCTGCTAGGAACGGGTTCCCTTGCAGCAGCTATTGCGATTCGCCATTATATGGAGCAGAACGGACTTGAAGGAACGGTGCGCTATTACGGTTGTCCTGCCGAAGAAGGTGGCGGCGGGAAGGCGTACATGGCTAGGGCAGGTCTCTTTGAAGATGTGGACGTTGCGTTTACATGGCATCCTTGGGATGAGAATCTCGCCTACAACGCGAGAATGCTTGCTACCTGCCAGGTCTATTTTAAATTTACTGGTATAAGCTCTCACGCTTCGGCAAGTCCTGAATTAGGTCGCAGCGCGTTGGATGCGGTGGAGTTAATGAATGTGGGAGCGAACTTCTTGCGGGAGCATATCATTCAGGACGCGAGACTTCATTATGCGATTACGAATGCCGGCGGATTTGCACCGAATGTCGTTCAATCGGAAGCGGAAGTCTTGTATAAGATCCGCGCTCCCAAGATGGATCAGGTTCGGGAAATTCTAGCAAGAGTCTATGATGTTGCCCGTGGAGCTGCCTTGATGACCGGGACACAGCTGGAGACGCAATTCGATGCGGCTTCTGCGGATTTGATCCCGAATAAAACGTTAGGGTCGATGATGCATACGCAATTTATGCAAATCGGCGGTGAATCCTACACCGAAGAAGAGCTGAACTTTGCGAAAGGGATTCAGGCCAGCTTCTCGGAAGCCGAAATGAAAGCCGTCCATAAAAGCAACGGAAAAGTGCTTTCTGAGCAGGTTAATCCCTACTCTCCCGAGCCGGGCTTTCTCGCCGCTTCGACGGATGTTGGCGATGTGAGCTGGATCGTTCCAACAGGACAGGTCTATGTGACTACTTGTGCTTACGGAACTCCGCCGCATAGCTGGCAAATGGTTTCGCAAGGTAAATCGTCCATTGCCCACAAAGGGATGCTGCTAGCCGGTAAAGTCATGGCATCCTCAGCTATCGAGGCCATCTTAAATCCGGCGATTATCGAGCAAGCGAAAGTGGAACATAAAGAAGAGCTTGGCGGAGAAGTTTATCAATCCATGATTCCTCCGGAAGCAATGCCGGCACCAATTAGACGCTCGTAGTATTAACCGCTTTAGAAGCACAAAAAAATCACCGGACTATTAGTGATTTGATTCAACCAAGAGGTGATATTTATATGGTGAAGTTGTCCTCCCACCTAAAAACGCTGCTCATCATTACTCTCGTTTTGTTGTGGGGTTTATCGTTTCCAATTAATAAAATGATTCTGAGCTATACCCCGCCAATATTATTCGCAGGTATGCGTACATTAGCGGGCGGTCTTTTACTTGTATTGCTCATGCTGGGGAAGCGGCATCAAATACAATGGAAACTGAATTGGCAGATCTATACGATTTCCGCGTTGCTTAATGTTGTATTATTTTTCGGGCTGCAGACTTTGGGGTTGAAATTTATGCCTGCAGGATTATTCTCAGTACTCGTTTATTTGCAGCCTGTTCTTATTGCCATTTTTGCATGGATTTGGCTTAGCGAGCGCATGTCTTGGTTTAAGGCAATCGGCCTTATCTTTGGATTCTTCGGCGTAGCCGTTGTCAGCCTGAAAGGAGTGTCCGGCCCTATCTCCTGTATTGGTGTTTTCATTGGGATATGCACATCCATCAGTTGGGCGCTAGGAACCGTGTACGCTAAAAGAGTGAGCTCTCATGTTAATTTCATGTGGCTTGCCGCTTTGCAATGTATCATTGGCGGGGCCATTCTAACCGTCACAGGCTCTATGTTGGAGCCATGGAGCGCTATCGAATGGAATATAACCTATCTAGAGGGAATGGCATTTAGCAGTGTGCTAGGAGTGTCCGGTTCGTGGTTTCTGTACTTTACGCTTGTGAATTCCGGGGAAGC
Source organism: Paenibacillus sp. J22FR5 (assembly GCF_059691975.1). NCBI lineage: Bacteria > Bacillati > Bacillota > Bacilli > Caryophanales > Paenibacillaceae > Paenibacillus > Paenibacillus sp. J22FR5. The sequence continues at coordinate 23,595 of NZ_JCAUAN010000050.1, forward strand.
CAGCGTCGTGACATCTTATACGTTTCTCGTGCCTCTCGTCTCGGTTTTAACAGGTATCCTATACTTGAAGGAATCGTTTACTTTTTATTTATTGCTAGGATTAATTTTTATTGCAGTCAGTATTATCATGGTCAATCGAAAGCCGAGATCGCTTCGTATGATGTCCTTTCAAGACAAAAGGAGTATAAGGAATGGCTTATAACAGCATGGTTGTCAGATTGGAATTAACCCGTGTTTCTTTTGGAGATGTAGCATCAGCTATAGGTAAGGCTGGCGGAGATATCATTTCCATTGATGTCATTCGCTCAGGCGTAGAAACGTCTGTCCGTGACATTTCGATCGAAGTAAATGATGCGCAGGAAAATCAGGTTATCGCTTCTCTTAAAGCAATGGAAGGAATCCGGATCATCAATGTGTCAGATCGTACGTTCCTTGCTCATATTGGAGGAAAAATATCGGTTGAATCGAAAATTCCGGTGAAAAACAGGGACGATTTGTCCAGAGTGTATACGCCCGGTGTTGCCAGGGTTTGCTCGGCTATTCATGAGGATACCCAGAAGGCTTACTCCTTAACCATCAAACGAAATACGGTGGCAGTGGTCACGGACGGCACTGCCGTATTGGGTCTCGGAGATATTGGACCTCATGCGGCGGCGCCTGTTATGGAAGGCAAAGCGATGCTGTTTAAGCAACTTGGGGGAGTGGATGCATTCCCGATTTGCCTGGATACGACTAATACCGAAGAAATTATTCGTACCATAAAGGCGATCAGCCCGATTTTCGGCGGCATTAATCTGGAGGATATAAGCTCCCCCCGCTGTTTTGAGATTGAAGCACGTTTGACGGAGGAGCTGGATATACCGGTTTTTCACGATGATCAGCACGGTACCGCTGTCGTTGTCATTGCAGGGCTGTTGAATGCCTTGAAAGTTGTCGGCAAAAGAATGGATCAGGTTCGCGTTGTTGTGAACGGTATTGGAGCAGCCGGAGTCTCGATATGCAAAATGCTTCTGAACGCAGGCGTCAAACGGCTTGTTCCCGTAGACTTGGAAGGAGCTATCATACGCGGAGGCAGCTATTCACATGCGATGTGGCAATGGCTTGCCGAGCAGCCTGAAGTGGAGATGCAGCATGGAAGCTTGAAGGATGTCATTCGGGACGCCGATGTATTTATCGGCGTATCGAGGGGAGGGCTGCTGACGGTCGCTGACATCAAGCGAATGGCGCCGGACAGCATTGTCTTCGCAATGGCCAATCCTAACCCCGAGATCGCCCCGGAGGATGCTCTACCTCATGTGAGGGTATTTGCCACCGGACGAAGCGACTATCCTAACCAAATTAATAATGTCCTTGTATTTCCAGGAATTTTCCGAGGCGCACTTGATTGTCAGGCCCGATCCATTAACGAACCGATGAAGCTTGCGGCCGCACGAGCCATCGCCTCCGTTGTAACTCAATCTGAATTAAACGAGCAATATATTATCCCAAGCATCTTTAACGAGCAGGTTGTTGCCAAAGTTAGACATGCGGTTATTGAAACGGCTATTATAACCGGAACTGCTCGTCGCATACCGTCGGATTTTAGGTAGAAGATGCTGCTGCGCGGTCCAAAATCCTATATTAACTATAAAGAAAACTGAGGGTTTATTCGTATGGAATTTACATCAGCACAAAAGGTGATTATTATAGCTGAGTTCAGGGAACTACTCAACGAAACAATTGAAGCCTTAACAGAAGGCGGCATTAAACTAGAGACTATTGAATTTCGGGCATAGATAATACAATTGGTACCTTATGATTCTGTAAAAGCTGATAGGCTGTTTGGTCGAAAGGCTTCGCGAATATACACGCGCAGATGTCGGGCATATTGCTTCTATTGAATATGGCTCGGAAGGTCACACTCCTAATAAACCCTTATAAAACTTGGGTAAACTGGCTGTAAACTTATCGGAAATTTCCCGGAATTGTTGTTCTGTGAGTAAAAGAACTTCTTGGAGAGCTTGCTTTAACAGATCAACCAGTAGCAATAGAGCTGTTGCCAATTTGATATCTTCAAGTTCGTCGCAGCAAACATAGAATAAATGACCAAGCGTGCGTTGATCTTTATTCTCCCTAGTTTCCATCGCAAGAAAAAGGTTTCGCGTAAAAACAAAGCTTGTATGAGCAAACATCATATCATAGGAACGCCCTTGAAATTCCTTAGCCAGACGTAAATAAGATTTGTTCATCTTGAAGAAGACTTCGATATCCCAACGTTTACCGTAGATACGAACGATTTCTTCTTCCGTCAAATCTAAATCTGTGGAGAGTAAAGCCAGCCATTGTTTGGAACGGTTTCGATCACGAACGAATACGATCCTCGCCTTGACTTCGTGATTTTTATCATCAATTCCAATTGTGACCACGATAGAGGCTAAGATATTCGCTTTACCACGCTTTTTGCGTACTTCTTTGTACAATGCATTCAAGTTGAATCCCTCGGTGAGGCGGGGGATTTAAGTGGCTTTGTGCACGGTAATGCCTTGCTGCGTCATGCTGGACATAACCTCGCTGAAGCAAGTTCAGGTAAATGGACCGGACAGATGAAGATTAGCAAACGTGGTCGCTCTCGCCTCCGACGATTTATCTTCATGATGACGATGAGTTTAGTAGCGAACAATCCGGAGTTTAAAGCCATGCATGCATACAATGTACATGTAAAGAAGATAAAGAAAATGAGGTCCATTATGAAACTGTGTGGCAAATTAGCTAGAGTTTTAGTTGGAATGGCTCGCAGCGGTGAAGCGTACAATCCTCCTAAAACGATGCCAACCCAGCTAGCAGCTTAACCTATACTTTCCGTTTCGTTGTACGAGTTTTGTCTTATTCGCGGGAATTCAAAGAAAGCATGGAGTACCGGATGTATTGAACCAAAGGGCACCGACCCGTAACGATAGCAAGACCGGCCTCCACCCCTTGGACAGGTGTAACGAAGGAATGAGAGGGCATAGACCCGTTGAGACATGGGAGTGAAAACCTCCAGGGGCGGCGTGGAGAATCGTGCATTATATGGAATAATATGGGGTTTTAATCCCCCCTGTATTTCGTTGCGCCTTCATGTTGCCCAGGTCTATTACGAGGTCTCTCTTCCAATCTTTCTGTACTTCTAGCAAGGGTGAAATCCTGCGAATAAGCGAGCATTCGTGAGAAAACTGAATCGTACCGAGGGAGCTCAATAAATACGAAGAAGCGGCAGCCTGCATAAAAGGCTGCCGTTTTCTCAATTAACGGGCAGTAGAGCGTGGTGTAATCGGAATACTTTTGTGGAATTATTTGTAAAAATAACGCAACGATATAGAATGTTTATACGTCTAATATGTGTAGAAACGGGGTGTATGCATGATACGAACAAAGATAACGATTGGAGTGCTTATTGGAATCATCGGGGTGTTGGTAATGATCATAGTTATTAATTTAACGACTGACAACAAAAATGTACTTGAAAGAAACGATATTATCCTTCACCATTTCAATAAGGTGGATGTAGACCGTTTAAATGAGATGGTTCAGCGTCATAAAAATGGAAAAGGCGACTATCTCGTGCTCATTCCACCGATTATCGACGGTGGTTTCTGGATTCATGATGTGCAATCAAATGGCAGGGAGGTCACCTGGACCATTGATAACACCAGGGATGGAATGAGTTCTGAGCATGGAAAACAGGTTTACAGATGCAAGAGGATTAGCATGGATGAGACAAAGGATCATTATGTGTATACACTTAATCAATGTGACAATGAAGGTGAAAAGAGCATACCAATTTTTAGACTACTCAAGGAAGATGTTTTGTTACGCTAAACATTCCTGTAATGACTAAGATTTGGACTTTGTCAAAAAAGGAGCGCCTCGGTATGATGGGTTTGTGCACGGGTTTGAAACCCAATACCATCAAGGAGGCGC
>NZ_JCAUAN010000051.1:0-27407 GCF_059691975.1 Paenibacillus sp. J22FR5
ATGATGGCGGAGGGGACCCACGCGTTCCCATCTCGAACACGACCGTTAAGCCCTCCAGCGTCGATGGTACTTGAACCGCAGGGTTCTGGGAGAGTAGAACGTTGCCAAGCAGTTACCCCTAGTGGGTATTTTTTTTGCCGAAGCTTCGGCGAATTCTAGGCCCGTTGGTCAAGTGGTTAAGACACCTCCCTTTCACGGAGGTAACAGGGGTTCGAGTCCCCTACGGGTCACCATTTTTACATTGTATGAACGCTTAGCTCAGCTGGGAGAGCACTACCTTGACAGGGTAGGGGTCGGCGGTTCGATCCCGTCAGCGTTCACCATATAAGAATTAGCATGGAGCTGTGGTGTAGTGGCCTAACATGCCTGCCTGTCACGCAGGAGACCGCGGGTTCGAATCCCGTCAGCTCCGCCACCATACCCCAAAAAGTGATGATAAGCTTTGTAGCGCATTCCAATTACTTTCCGGGGACCCCGTACTAACATTAATATTAGGCTTGGTAGCTCAGTCGGTAGAGCAGAGGACTGAAAATCCTCGTGTCGGCGGTTCGATTCCGTCCCAAGCCACCATTTCATAAATTAATATGCCGTTGTAGCTCAACTGGTAGAGCAACTGACTTGTAATCAGTAGGTTGGGGGTTCAAGTCCTCTCGACGGCACCACATTTCCCAAAAAAGTGAAGCAAAGCTTTGAAGCAACGCCGATTACTTTTTCGGGGCCTAGAAAGATTTAGTTTTATGGCGGTCGTGGCGAAGGGGTTAACGCACCGGTTTGTGGATCCGGCATTCGCGGGTTCAAGTCCCGTCGTCCGCCCATTAATTCACAGTGAAGTCAGCTTCGGCTAGTAACTTCATCATTTGCCTGTTTTATAGCATGCGCGTATGGCGGAATTGGCAGACGCACTAGACTTAGGATCTAGCGGGCGACCGTGGGGGTTCAAGTCCCTCTACGCGCATCACATGCCGGCGTGGCGGAATGGCAGACGCGCTCGACTCAAAATCGAGTTCTAACGAGTGGAGGTTCGAGTCCTCTCGCCGGTATCACAAGTTTCAAACACGAAAAGCCTTACTCTGTAAGGCTTTTTTTGTTGTTCATATGAATGGATGAGAAGTCTCCTACCAGCCTGCTATTTGTTTTTTTGTGCCAAATGTTGAATTACTTGATCGACTTTCGCAATATGCTGAGACATTCTCTCCGCGGCAAGTTGCTCATCCTGGGCAGCAATCGCCTCAACAATGTCGCGATGCTCGTCTAATAGCTGCTCAGCAGAGGCACGCTCGGCAAAAAACCACAGACGGCGGGAAGCCTTCATGCTTTGCTGCAGCCGCTCCGTCAAGGATTCCATCATCCCGATAAAAAGGGTATTTTGGGAGGCCTTGGCGATCTCCATATGAAAGAGAATGTCTGCCTGTTCGCTTGCTTCTTCATTTCCGAGTGAGTTTTCCATGTCACGTAGGATTTCTCTAAGAACCGTCAAATGCTGCTCAGTACGGCGGCTTGCTGCTAATGTTGCACACCCAGCCTCGATGAATCTACGGACTTCCTGTACTTCCTGAAGCGAATCGCTGTGGTCAAAAAGGCTATTTGTCTCCGTCGGTAACTGCGTAACGACATAAGTGCCTCCACCATGCCGAATGTCGACCCAGCCCATAGCCTTAAGCCCGCTGAGTGCTTCTCTGATCGTTGATCGCCCGACTTGAAAGCTTGCAGCAAGATCTACCACCGTTGGCAGTTTGGAGCCAGGAGCATAAGTACCTCCCTCAATTTGAGCTTTAATATGTTGAAGCACGATTTCCGAACCCTTTTGTGGTCGGATTTGCTGAAAAACCATTGGTGTCCCCCTGAAAATCTTAGATAAAGTTCTATACATCTATTACATCATAAGCTAAAATAGAAGAAAAGTCATCTGATCACATGATCACTTTCGAAATGTGATTAGAGTTAACAACATGATCTGCAGATAACCTAAGAGCTCAAGGGGAGGATTCTAAATGCTCGACAATCAAGTAAGACAACAATTGCAGGCAATTGTAGGCGAAGCCTTTTATAAAGATGATATGGAATCACTAGTTACTCATTCCTATGACGGGACGCCAATGCTTCAGTCTTTGCCGGATGGTGTAATATATCCACGCGATACTGCACAGGTTTCTGCGATTATGAAGGTACTGAATGAGCATCGGATTCCACTGATCAGCAGGGGATCAGGTACGAATTTGTGCGGAGGCACGGTACCTGTACAAGGAGGGATCGTGATGGTCATGCATCGCATGAACGCGATCCTAGACATTGATCTGCAGAATCTGACAGCCACTGTGCAGCCAGGGATCATTACGAAGCAATTTATCGAGCATATCGAGAGTCTGGGCTTATTTTATCCCCCGGATCCAAGCTCGATGGCAATTTCCACCATTGGCGGCAATATTGCAGAGTGCTCAGGTGGTCTTCGCGGTTTAAAATATGGTACAACCAAAGACTATGTAATTGGACTCGAATGTGTCCTCGCTTCGGGTGAAATTATGCGTACCGGCGGGAAGCTGATGAAGGATGTAGCAGGCTATGATTTGACGAAGCTGCTCGTCGGCTCAGAGGGCACTCTTGCGGTCATTACAGAAGCAACACTCAAGCTGATTCCGCCGCCAAAGGCGAAGAAAACGATGCTAGCGATGTACAAGGATTTGTACGGCGCGGCACGAACCGTTTCCAAAATCATCGAAAACCGCATCATTCCAGCAACGCTGGAATTCATGGATAATCCAACGATTCGCGTTGTCGATGATTTTGCTAAGCTGGGACTTCCGCTAGATATGGCTGCTATTTTGCTCATTGAACAGGATGGGGAGCTTGAGATGGTCGAGCGGGACATTGCGCGAATCTCTGAGATTTGCAGAGAGGAGCAGGCAGATGAAGTCAGCATTGCGAGCACACAAGAGGAAGCGCTGAAGCTATTAACAGCAAGACGCAGCGCGTTTACCGCACTTGCTCGTTTACGGCCGACGACGATACTGGAGGATGCCACGGTGCCGCGCTCAAAGATTGCGGAGATGGTGTTGGAAATCAATCGTATTGCGACAAAGCATGAGGTGCAAATCTGTACTTTCGGGCATGCAGGAGACGGCAATTTACATCCGACCGCGACGACCGATGCAAGAAATCACGACGAGATTCATCGTGTGGAAGCGGCTTTTGAAGAAATTTTTGAGGCCGCGATTAGGCTGGGGGGAACGATTACTGGTGAACATGGTGTTGGGTTGGTGAAAGCGCCATTCCTGGAATGGAAAGTGGGAAGCAGCGGAATCGCGATGATGAAAGGGATTAAGGATGCGTTCGATCCCCATCAAATTTTGAATCCAGGCAAAATGTTTGCCAAAGAATCCAGACACAGGGTGGTGATTGATCGTGTCTAAGATCCAAGGAACAACACTTCAGGAAACGTTAATTCAGAAACTGGACTATGACCAATTAACCAATTGCATGCGCTGTGGTTTTTGCCTCCCAGCTTGTCCGACCTTTAAGGAGACGGGTATCGAGGCTGAGTCCCCACGAGGACGAATCTCGCTGATGAAAGCGGCGGTGGATGGCCTTATGGAGCCAGGTATTCGCTTCGAAGACCAAATGAACCATTGCTTGGGATGTCGCGCTTGTGAACCAGCCTGTCCAGCCGATGTGAAATATGGCCAATTAATCGAACAGGCGCGCGATGCGATAGAAGTGCATACGACCCAACATAGATGGTGGGTACGCGGTGTACGCAAGCTCGTGTTCCAAGAGCTATTCCCCTCCCAAAGAAGGATGCAACTTCTCGGGACAGGGCTTCATTTTTATAAAATGTCAGGTATCCAAAAGCTAGTCAGACGAACCGGTGTCGTCGGCCTATTCTCGAAGCATCTATCCACGATGGAGAAAATACTACCGGACGCTTCCGGCAAGGGGATCGTTGAACGGTTAGGCACCTATATTCCAGCACGTGGCGAGAAGCTTGGCACGGTTGGTATGTTCCGCGGCTGCTTGATGGATGTGCTATTCACCGAAACGAACATCAAAACGGTGAAGCTGCTAACCGAGGCCGGTTTCGATGTCGTCATCCCTGAGTCACAGAACTGCTGTGGTGCTCTTCATGCGCACAGCGGTGAAAGTGATCAAGCGAAGCGTTTGGCCAAAAGCAATATCCGCGCTTTCCAAGAGGCGGGAGTGGAATACATCGTTTCGAATGCAGGAGGTTGTGGAGCTATCCTTGTGGAGTATGATCATTTGCTGCATGAGGAAGAGGAGTGGAAGGAAGCGTCGGCTTGGTTTGCGAAGCGCGTGAAGGATATCAGTACGATTCTGGTGGAGAAAGGCCGACCTCTTCGCTTTGCTGAAACCCAGGCTCACCAAGCTCCCACGCGAGTTACGTATCAGGAATCTTGTCATCTGCGAAATGTAATGAAGGGGAGCCAGCCTTCTAAGCAACTCCTGCAAAGGATCGGCAACACCGCATATATCGAAATGAAGGATTCAGGATCATGCTGCGGTTCAGCGGGAATCTATAACATGACCCAACCGGACATGGCGAATCAAATCCTTGAGCATAAGATGGGAAATGTTAATGCGACTACAGCCGCCTGCGTGGTAACAAGCAATCCAGGATGCTTACTTCAGATGAAGCTAGGTATCGTTAAACATGGGCAAACCGGTCATATGGAAGCTGTTCATATTGCGGACTTTTTATACGATCGACTTGTAAAGCAGTCTTAAAAAGAACGGAAGGACTTCCGAGCCGCCGCGGGCGTCACGCCAAGCACTCTTTTGAACATCGCATGAAAATGGGGTAAGCTCTCAAATCCACACATGTCCGCGATCGTACCCACACTGGCGTCACTTTCGTGAAGCAGCTGCTTTGCACGGATGATGCGTTTGGTTATGAGATAGGTGCTGATGTTCATTCCAATTAACTGTTTAAAGACCCTGCTGAAATGAGCGGGGGTGACGGAAGCTTGTTTCGAGAGTGTTTGGAGTCCGATATCTTCACAGAAATGCTGATCAATATAGAGTAAGATTTCTCGCATCCATAAGGGGCCGACAAGGGAGTCCATCTTGGGTGACTTGGTATCTGTGCCCATCTCTCGTTGGATAAACAGCAGGAGTTGAAGCAGCTGTAGGAGGACGGACTGACGTTGACCAAGGGTTGGATGTTTAAATTCGTTCTGTATGGCTTCTAGAAACAGTTCCAGGTGCTGGCTCTGGGGTAACCGCATTTCCAGCTTATAACTGCGGAGTGTTGCGGCTTGCTCGAAGCTATGCAAATAAGAGAAAGTCTCGCCTAACGATGGCACCTGCACGACACTTGGAGAGAAGTAAATCGCAGTGGACGTCACGGGTGACTCTTTATCTGGCGTCGCCCGATGAATCGTATTGCCAGGAATGAGAAACAGATCGCCTTGTTTCATCTCATAAAAGGTATGATCGATAAAAAAAGTGCCACTCCCGCGGTACACATACACAATTTCATACCAATCGTGGAAATGCTCAGGAAGCTCGCTTAGCGAGCTTTTTGTGTTTTTATAGGCAAAAGATATGGAGAAGGCGTCCTGGCTATCGAAAATTTTACGTATAGGATCCACAAGAAACACTCCTTACACATCAGGATAGCTCAATAATATCAAAAAACCGTATAGTTATGCTAGATATCGATATTTCATATCGTATTAATGATGATACAATGAAAGAAAGTGATATCATATTTAGTAATGGAAGAGGAGAATCGTAATGCGTATCGATGCACATCAGCATTATTGGAAGATTGACCGAGGGGATTATGGATGGATTACACCAGCGCTGCCCGTGTTGAATCGTGATTACTTACCAAATGATTTGGTGCCACATCTCCAACAATTCAACTTGGATAAGACCATTGTGGTTCAAGCTGCGCCAACACTCGAAGAAACGGATTATTTACTTGCTTTAAGTGAGACCACAGATACGATTGCAGGCGTTGTGGGCTGGCTTGATTTAGACGATCCTGATTATCTTGTTCATTATAAAAGAAGCAGCAAGCATCCTAATTATGTAGGCTTTCGGGTCATGATTCAAGAGTTGCCCGATGCACGGGCTATTCTTAAGCCTAACTTTGTAGAGGCCTTACGTTATTTTGCAGGTGAAGACGTGCCAATTGATCTGCTTGTTGTCGCTCACCAGTTAGATGCAGTCATCGAGCTATTGGAACTTGTACCAGGTTTACGCGCGGTGATTGATCATATTGCGAAGCCGTCGATTGCAAAAGGTGTAATGGAACCTTGGAAAAGCCAGATGTCGGCGATTGCGAAGCATCCCAACATCTATTGTAAGGTTTCAGGCATGGTGACCGAAGCAAGTCATTCGGATTGGAAGCAAGAAGATTTTACTGCCTATGCCCAGCATATTTTGGAGGTTTTCGGGACTGAACGTGTGATGTTCGGAAGCGATTGGCCGGTGTGTTTGCTCGCTGCTGAGTACGAGGACGTTGTTGATGTCGTGATGCAATCCTTGCCAGAAAGCTGGTCGGAAGAAGATAAGGCTCGTTTGTTCGGTCTGAATGCAAAGGAGTTTTACAAAATATGAATATCGTAAATTGGGCAAAACCGGACTAGATGCCTCCGTCATGAGCTTTGGTGCGTCCTCCCTTGGCTCTGTTTTTCGTGAGACCAGTGAAGAAGAAAGCATTCGAACGGTTCATACGGCCGTAGATTTGGGCATTAATTTAATCGATGTGTCGCCGTATCTATTTATAATAAATCATGGGTAAGTGGTAGACCGGAATATAACGAAAAGACACTCGTGTGAATGTTAGGCAAATGCTGAATATGGGAGGGGCGTAATCATGAAAGCGATCGTGTGTGAACAAATCGGGCAATTTAAGTATATCGAGGTAGAGCAACCAACCGTTGGTAAGGGTGAAGCGATCGTTCGCATCCAACGTATTGGCATCTGCGGGACTGATTTACATGCTTTTAAGGGGAATCAGCCGTTTTTCAGCTATCCGCGTATTTTGGGGCATGAGCTAGCAGGATACGTGGAGGAGCTCGGTGAAGGCGTAACGGATGTGGCGATTGGTGATCTCGTCAGCGTCGTTCCTTATATGCATTGTGGGCAATGTATTGCATGCCGCAACGGCAAAACGAATTGCTGCACAGATATGAAGGTACTCGGTGTACATATTGATGGGGGCATGCGAGAGCGTGTCTCACTGCCTGTGAGTCATTTGATTAAGGCGGATGGCCTAACGCTTGATCAAGCTGCGATGCTGGAGCCGCTGAGCATCGGTGCACATGCCGTGCGTAGATCGGAGCTGCGTGCAGGGGAAACCGCGCTAGTTATCGGGGCGGGTCCGATCGGGCTTGGGGTTATGATCTTAGCGAAGCAGCTTGGTGCCAACGTCATCGCGATGGATATTAACGAGGAGCGGTTAGCGTTTTGCAGGGATTGGGCGGGCGTAGATCATACCGTGAATGCACTCCAGCTTCCTAAGGAAAAGCTAGCTGAGTTAACGAACGGTGAATTCCCGACCGTCGTCTTCGACGCTACGGGGAATGCGAGGTCGATGACGGATTCCTTCGGTCTTGTCGCGCATGGCGGCAAGCTTGTGTATGTTGGACTCGTTAAGGCCGATATTGCATTTCATGATCCCGATTTTCATAAAAGGGAGTTAACCTTAATGGGCAGCCGTAACGCGACCATGGAGGATTTTGATACGGTGCGCAGTGCATTAACGGAAGGCAGCATCGACATCGAGCGATATATCACACACCGTTCCTCTTTTGAGGAAATGGTGGATCAGTTTGATGCGTGGCTGAAGCCGGAGTCGAAGGTTATTAAGGCGATGGTTTGTTTATAAAAGGGGACACACTCAGTGGGGAGCTGAGTGTGTTTTTCTTTCGCAGGGGGTACTGTATTTCGACGAGTACAGGGCTCTATTTAACGGTAGTGTTTCCTAGCTACCCTAGCTCTCAGGGTTCTCCAACTCAGCAACAAAAGCAGCAGCTGCGGTTGATAGTGGCATATTTTTCAACGTGATAATCCCGATCTTGGTAGATGGTATCGTAGCATCCAGATTGACCTCAAATAAACTACCCTCCGCTAGCTCCTTCGCCACAAATTCCTTCGTAACAAAAGAAACACCGAAGCCGATTTTCGCGAATTCAATCAGCAAGTCCACACTGCCTAGCTCAATCTCCGGCTCCAATAGCAAGCCATTATCGCTGAACAAACGAGTGACGAATTTCCGTGAGGAGCTATTACTTGAAAATAAGATAATCGGATAGGCAAGCAATTCCGCCAACGTAACCTTGCCAACTGACAGCTCCCGATACTTGGGCCCTATCACAAAACAGTCCTGAATAGTGATCCCCTCACGTACCTCCAGCTGATCATCATGAATGGGAGTTCTTACAATACCAATATCAATTTTGCCTTCTTTTAGATTTTTCACAATCTCCGGCGTCGTTCCATGTACTAAATTAATCTGGATATGCGGGTATTGGACGTGGAACGATTCCAGAAAGGGAAGCAAATAGTGCTTGCACAAGGAGTCGCTGCCGCCAATTTTGATTTCTCCACTGGAAAAATTACGAAGTTCATTCAGTTTGTCTTCCGCGAGGGAAATGAAATTGTAGGCTTGCTCAATATAGGAGAACAGAATGGCGCCTTCCTTGGTAAGATCGACCCCCTTGGACGTCCGAGCAAACAGAGGAAGCCCAAGACATTCCTCCAACAATTTAATGGAGTGCGAGACACTGGGCTGGGTAATATACAGCTCTTTTGCTGCTTTGGACAGACTGCCGGACTTCGCTGTTAAATAAAAGACTTTATACAACTCGAAATTAACCATATAGACACCTTCTATAGCGAGTATCGAAACTATTAATTATTTGAATGTGACATCACCTCTTATAATAAAGAGATAAAGTGCGAAATACAACCAAATGGATGGAGGCGTATCTCTTTGAATGGAACAACCGTTGGAATTGAAGAATTAAGTATTAACGCGATTAGAACGCTTACAATTGATGCTGTTGAGAAAGCAGCTATGGGTCACCCTGGTATGCCGATGGGCGCGGCGCCGATGGCGTATGCGCTATGGACACGTCATTTGAAGCATAATCCTGTTAGCCCCAAATGGGCAGATCGCGATCGCTTTGTCTTATCTGCTGGACATGGATCCATGCTGCTTTACAGCTTGCTTCATCTGAGTGGTTACGATGTAACCTTGGATGATATCAAGGAATTCCGTCAATGGGGTAGCCGTACACCGGGACATCCGGAGTATGGTCATACCGCTGGCGTAGAAGCAACAACAGGACCACTGGGCCAAGGCGTAGCCATGGCTGTAGGAATGGCAATGGCAGAAGCGCATCAAGCTTCTGTGTATAACAAGCCGAATTTCCAAGTTGTTGATCATTTTACGTATGCAATTTGCGGAGATGGCGATCTTATGGAGGGGGTTTCCTCTGAAGCAGCTTCTTTAGCGGGACATCTCAAACTAGGTAAACTCGTTGTTCTCTACGATTCCAATGATATTTCCCTCGATGGCGACTTGAACATGTCGTTCTCCGAGAATGTTAAAATGCGGTTCGAATCCTACGGCTGGCAATACCTGCGTGTGGAAGAGCAGAACAACGTCGACGCCATCTCTGCGGCGATCGCAGAGGGTAAGGCCGATCTCAATCGCCCGACGCTGATTGAGATCAAGACCACGATCGGCTTCGGCTCGCCGAACAAAGCCGGCAAGGGCGGCCACGGCGGCACGCACGGCTCGCCGCTGGGCAAAGACGAGCTGCTTCTGACCAAGCAAGCTCTTGGCTGGCCCCTCGAGCCGGACTTCTACGTCCCGGCTGAGGTCTACACACACTTCGCTCACCACAAGCAAGTGGGGGCTCAAACAGAAGCAGCCTGGGAGCAGCTGTGGAACAGCTACCAGGCAGCCTACCCCGAGCTCGCGAAGCAATTCGAACTCGCGAACAGTGGCAACCTTCCGGCGGATTGGAACGCCGATGTGCCGCGCTATACACCAGAGAGCGGCGCCATTTCGACGCGCACCGCATCTGGCAAAGTGATTAACGGCTTGGCGAAGCGGGTTCCTCATTTGGTAGGCGGTTCCGCTGACTTAGCGAGCTCCAACTTCACCATGATCAGCGATGCCGCGGCATTCAGCGCCGCAGATTACAGCGGCCGCAACTTCTGGTTCGGTGTCCGCGAATTCGCCATGGGTGCGGCGCTGAACGGCATGCTGCTGCACGGAGGACTGCGCGCTTTCGGCGGAACTTTCCTCGTGTTCAGCGACTACCTTCGCGGTGCGATTCGTTTATCCGCGCTGATGAAAATCCCAGTTGCGTACGTGTTCACGCATGACAGCATCGCTGTCGGCGAAGATGGCCCGACGCATCAGCCTATCGAGCAAATTCCATCCTTGCGGATGATCCCGGATTTGACGTTGTTCCGTCCTGCGGACGCGAATGAAACGGCAGCTGCTTGGGAATATGTCCTTCAAGCGAAGGAAGGCCCGTTCGTATTCGCGCTTTCCCGCCAAAACCTACCGGTGCTTCCAGGTACGGATACGCTTGCTTTTGACCATATTCATCAAGGTGCTTACGTCCTATCTGATGTCGCTGAGGGAGAAACTGCTGATCTACAACTCATCGCTACAGGCTCAGAAGTGAGCTTAGCACTTGACGTGAAGAAGCAGTTGGCGCAAGATGGAATTGGAGCTCGTGTGATTTCCATGCCAAGCCGTGAATTGTTTGAAGCGCAGCCAGATGAGGTGAGGAATGCGATTCTTTTACCTCACGTGAGTAAAAATGTTGTGATGGAAATGGCGTATCCGGCTGGATGGGAAGAAATTACGGGACAAGACGGCTTCGTTGTCGGCATCCGCAAGTTCGGAGCATCAGCGAAAGCAGATCGCGTAATTCGTGAATATGGCTTTACCGCAGAAGCAATCGTGCAACAAATCAGACAGAAGTATTTCCAATAAGCGCCCATAGTGGGAGAAAAGGTAGGGATACAGGATGAAATTGTTTATCGACACAGCGAATGTAGAAGAAATTCGTAAAGCTCACGCGTTAGGTGTAGTAGCAGGGGTAACGACAAACCCTTCATTGATTGCCAAAGAAGGAAGAGACTTTTTCGAAACTGTGAAAGAAATCATCTCCATTGTGGGCGATGTTCCGATTAGTGCAGAGGTTGTATCTTTGAAAGCGGACGAGATGGTTGAGCAGGGTAAAAAGCTTGCCAAATTAAGCCCGAATGTGGTTATCAAGCTTCCAATGACGTTGGATGGTCTTCAAGCGACAAGCGTGTTTAGATCTCTCGGTATTCCAACGAATGTAACGTTGATTTTCAGCTCGACACAAGCTTTGCTTGCCGCTCGTGCGGGTGCAACGTATGTTTCTCCGTTTATCGGGCGTTTGGATGATATCAACCAAATCGGAATGAACTTGATTAAAGAAATCAGCCAAATTTTCCAAGTACACGGCATCAAATCCGAAATTATTTCTGCCAGCGTTCGCCACTCTGCTCACGTTATTGAAGCAGCGCTTGCAGGATCACATATTGCGACAGTTCCTTACAAAGTGATAGAATCGATGAGCAAACACCCGTTGACAGATGCGGGCATCGAGAAGTTCCTTGCTGATTGGGAAGGCGCTAATCAAGAGAAGTTCTAAGACATGAAGACTCGCCTATCTGGCGGGTCTTTTTAATAAGGAGGCAATGACGTTGATTATCAGTGACGTGAAGCATTTTGAACAAGAACGGCACCTATGGCCGGCGGCTGTAACGCGGGGAATTGAGTACATTTTGAATCGAAATCTGGGTGAGGCAGAAGTAGGGCGATATGATCTCGAGGGCGATAATGGCCACTTGATGTATGCGAATGTGCAAGAGTCAGTTACTCGTCCAAGGGAAGAGCAGACTCCTGAGTCTCATATCGTGTACACGGATATTCAGTTTCTGGTGAGTGGTGAGGAACGTTTGTGTTTCTACAAGCTGAATGAAGAGGCTAGAATCGTGGATAACAAATTTGAGACTCATGATATCGCCTTCTATGAATCAGATCCTGCACAGCAAGAAACGGATATTATGCTCAAACCCGGCATGTTCGCAGTGTGCTTCCCGTCCGATATTCATCGACCGAATTGCCTCATTACAGAATCAACGACGAATAAGAAGATTGTGATCAAAATTCATAAAGATCTGCTACATCTCTAGCAAAAAAAGTCTGCTCAAGCCATCTTCTATGGCTCGGCAGACTTTTTAATTTAGGCTTTACTTGCCTAAGCGACCACAACAGAAAGAACAAGGAAAAAGACCGTACTGGTTCCGACCACTTTTTTGGCCTCGTGGATCTTTTGTGCACCAAGATTTTGGCCGATCAGGATGACGGCAGCCATCGCAAACCCAAAGATAGAGCGAATTAAGAAAAACATAATAATGTTGGCATTGGATGACGCGGCAAGGGCCACTTCGCCAAAATATTTTCCGATCCAAATCGTATTGATCGAGCCATTCAGTGATTGAATTACGTTTCCTAACTATATCAGTTTCATAACACTTCTGAAATTTTACGGAGTGAAGCGTTAGTTTCGGATTCGGCGGTCGAACAGAAATGGACCAAATGGAATAAATGCCGCAATGAAAGCGGCGAGCACTCGCCCAAAGGACCAACGATGTAGAAGCGTGACCCACGCAATCGATAGTAAATAGAGAACAAACAGAAATCCATGAGCAATCCCTACGATAAAAACAGCTTGTGGTAAGTCGAACATGTATTTTAGCGGCATGGCGATACACAGCAGGATGAGAAAAGATAAACCTTCTGCCCTTCCAATATAACGTAAAGCTATTAAAGAACGTTGTAGCACAGTGAGCAACTCCTTTATCAATGAAAGTAAGCTCATCGTAAGCTAGAAATATGAATGGAACATGAACAATAGATGTCAATTGGACACAAACTAGTTTTTTTAGTACGATAGGCAATAGAACGTAATCTTACATTCATAGAGCTCATTTGAGAGTTTATATAGGTAGGGGGAAAGCAGATGCTTCGTCTTGGCGAGAAAATTATCATCATTGCCGATCGTTTAGAACAGAATCTGCCTATTGGCGGATATGGCTATTTAATTGCGTACGACCGAAATAACGATAACATTTTCGACTATGTGGTGCGAGTTCCTAAGGAGAATAAACATTACTATGTGACTGCAACGGATATCGAGCTTGAAGAAGTCCTTCTTCAGCAAGAGGCGGAGCAAGTTGAGAGAGAAGCATTAATAGATTACGCGCTCGCAACGAAAAATGAAGGTTTGTTTCGTAAAATCATGACCGGCGAGTCCGCCATTGAGCCAGAGAAGGAAAGGGACAAAGAAGTACAGTCCCGTGAAGAATTTATCAAGCAAATCGGGCTGAAAGCCTGGATTTAAATAGGAAGCGACGGTGGTAAGTACACCGTCGTTTTTTTATGCTTTGTCATCAGAAGTTGCCATCGTCAAAGAGCAATCGTGTTCGGAGTCGCCCACGCCACGAGTCCCCTCCTGTAACGCCCCTTTTGGGCGTTACAGCTCCAACCTTGCCGCTCCCACACTGTCGTAAGGCTCCAAAAGGGCCTTATGGAACCTGCAGGCCGTTACTTTGCCCCGCTTTTCTCACCATGTACAGCTCGATCCTTACCTAAGTATTTAACAGCAACCATCGAATTCACTGATCTAAGAATTGGAATCGACTTATCTGACTGGCATGTGATCGGCTAAGCTATCGCGAATCGGGTTATTCTCTTGATGTTCAGAAGAAGGTGGAAACCTTAGATGAATGCTTGCAAGCGATTTGTGAGATCAGCGAGCGAACGTTGCGTCGTTGTATACATGAAACGTACGAGGACTGTCCGTTCTATGAGCAGCTTCAATATGCGATGGATTCCCGTTGCCAAATCAAAAGGTGCCGACACATTTTGATCTAACTTTAACGGATATCATTGAAAGCGATTTCATTATAAAATTTTGGTCGTGTTCGACAATGGGTTCTTATAAAAAAATGCCGCTGCGTATTTTGAGTTATCTTATGAATCCGAAGCGTGAGTGAAACGAACAATTCCGTAATAAGAGTTGAACATCTCTTATTACAGTAGAAATACGCAATTCTTAGACAGCCTGGATCAAACACCGATTTTGGTCACGACGGCAACATCTGGTGTGATCAGGAAACTAACAGAAACGGAAAGGAGAAATCATAAAAATTGATCCTTCGAGAACCACCAATGATCCTAATGTGGCCATAACTTATCTCAAGAATAAAAAGTGATTATTGCCTCTCGGCATTACCTGAGTTGAATGAAGCAAATTAGCAGTAACATTAGGGAGCGGTATTGGAAGAACTGGATTGTGATAGTCATTTTCAAAAAAAGGGCAGAATAACCCAATGTAAAGGTAATTTTTAAAAAAATAAGGTTTAGCCGCCGCCGTATTCGGAAGAAACGAGTAAGTTGAGCAAATAGGATCGCAACATAGAAGCTAGGTCTCGCGGTGTAGGTCCCTTATCGTCATTAAGCGGCATAAGCATCGTCGTAATATGGGATAAATTGGTGATCCACAGTTGGATATGAGTGGCCAATGGTTGCTATGGATAACAAGGATGCCATCAGTATAATGAGTTTGAAGTTGTTTGATCACAAAGTTTTGGTAGGAAGCATGAGGAATAAATAAAGGTTTCAACGTCAACACCCCGCAATCGGTAGTAAGGGAAAAACGAATCCCTTCCGCCGTAATTGTTAGGCCCGTTTTAAAGAGTCAAGTGTTTTTGGCAAAGAACAGGCAAAGCCTTGTCCCATCTGCCTCGGCGAATGCCAAGAGGCTATAATTGATTTTGGAGGCGATTATGATTAAAAAAAGAATAATTTCAGTACTAATTATGCTAAGTCTTATGTTGTCAATGTTAACACCGACACTAGCTTCAAACGTATCTTCGGACAATACCAGCCAAGAACTAAACAGTGATGGAATTGGAAGAGTAGATGTCAGTAGTGTCCCATTGCCAGCTTATGTGAAGCTACTGAATGGCACTTACACATACTCAGGCAAAGTACTTATTACGTATAAGACAGAGAACGATATCAATACTACCAATTTTTATAACCTAGCTGTTCTGGGCGATGATGGAACGGATTTTAAGGTGATATTCTCTGGAGTAATACCGACAAAAGCGAAGGCAAACGGTATCCGGTATATGCCTTTCCAGGATAACAAACGAGTGTTACTGGGAGATTATGTGCTTGAATGCACGCCCAATATTGACACCTGCTCAAGCACAAAATTGGTTCCAATCATATATCCATCAATCCTCGAAGAAGATGCACGCACAACCCATCGTTGGTCAGAAGTCATCATTGCACCTGATAATAAGCATATGAGTTGGACGATGCTCAGCACATTTGGTAGTGCTACACTGATAGGTATCCTGGAACGTAAAACAGATAACTATATTCTCGAAAACGTGCAGATTATTAGTACAGTACCGCGGTTTAAAAATGCCCCGAATAAACCAGGCTTTATTATTCCGAATCCCGCACGGGGAGGAGAAGTGAAACAGTTTGTAAAGGGAGGAACCGCAATCTCCTTTGTTGGGGCAAAGGAAAGCAGTGTAGTCGATTCAATTGTGCAGGATTTGAATTCTGAAAATATTACCCAAATAACACATACTCCTGGATATGATGAAACAACCATTTTCTCCCCTGATGAACGTTTGGGAATCATAATGAGCACTAGGTTTTCAAAAAGTACAGATCCGGCAATATTTGGACTAATGCCCAGACCCTATGCCCCAACTAACTCTGGGGATATTAATGGGATTCTGTATATATATGCAGTATCTGGAGTACGCAAGTCCAGGGCAGGTAACATTGGTCCGGTATTGGTAGAGATTAATCGTTCTATGAACCAAGCAGGATATCAAGGAGTACAGCTCACTACTGATGAGAATTGGGTTTATGTCTCACCAATGTCCTGGCATCCGGATGGAAAACGTGCGATGTGGTTGGAGATGCTTAGAGGCAGCGATCGTTCACAAATGCGGCTTCGGAAAGTGAATCTGCCGGATTATAAGCCCCAAAAACCTATACCCATTAAACCAACTACAGATAATATCCCGTATGGTATAAAAGACTTGACAATATTCAATTCCGTTAATCCGAATATTGAAGGGAAAATTGCAGGAAAACATTCTGGATACATATCCTTTCTTAAGAATGTTTCCTCAGAGAACTCTGGAAAAACAGAATCGAAATTTGTGAACTTTAGTGATGACGGTGTGAATTTCTACAATGGATATGAGAAGCTAAATTATAATTATACAGGTGAAACCCGTTATGAAGCCAACATTCAATTGACCGGTTCAAAGAAGGGGGTAATGAATCTTAGGGCAACATTCTCATCAGCTGGAGGATATGCTCCTGCTAAGCTGTTGTTTGACACAGATGTTGACGGTAAGTCCAAAAGTTACGGATATGCTACATATAACGGTATCACACTAAAAATTGAAGATCTGTTAGAATGATTTGTTGGGAGTCATTCAGAAGTACCACTGAACAGGTAAAAATCACGGGATTCCTTCAAAACCAGATCGAATTAGTTGAGTTTATGCCGTAACGCGGGGATTCGGGTAAGGTAAGTTTTATAAGAATTGAAGAAGTTGGGAGTAATCCTGGATACAACACAGATTCTATCTATTTCTCATAAGTTTGCCGCGGTAATTTGGAAGCATAAGCCTGCCAACGCGGTAAACTTATGCGATAAGTAACGCTTATCATCCAAGGCATTTTGATAGGCTCATTGTTGCAGTTTCTCTGTTTCTATGAGCTTTAGATGAATGTCTGTAAACGATTTGATCTGAAGTAGCTGGGCAACAACGCTCGCCCCTCACCCCAATCCTTATTCTGGATTGAGTTCGCAAAATTTCTGGGATATAATGAAAAGAATGACTAAACGCTGATACAAGGGGTGTAGAATACGTGAGCATAACGAAGAAAGATGTTGATCATGTCGCCAAACTGGCTAGACTCGATCTCAATGATACCGAAAAAGATCTATTTACAGATCAGCTTAATGCCATTTTAAAATATGCCGAGCAGCTGAATCAATTGAACACAGAAGGTGTTGCGCCTACTAGTCACGCTATGCCGTTAGTTAACGTAATGCGCGAAGATGTTGCGAAGCCGTCCCTGCCGATTGAAAAAGTGTTGCTGAACGCTCCTGATCATGAGGATGGGCAGTTCAAGGTTCCTGCAGTTTTAGAATAAGAGAGAGATGAAAGGGAGTGCCTGTCGTTGTCTTTGTTTGAATTAAACCTACAACAAATCCACGCGAAGCTGCAAAGCAAAGAAATCAAGGTTTCAGATCTCGTGGATCAATCTTATACAAGAATTGGGCAAGTGGAGAGTAAAGTTCGCGCTTTCCTTACATTAGATGAAGAGAATGCAAGACAGACTGCTGCTAAGTTGGACGAGCAGCTTCTGAGCAGCTCATCGCGCGGCGATTTATTCGGCTTACCAATCGGGATCAAGGATAACATGGTCACCGAGGGCTTGAAAACAACCTGCGCTAGCAAATTCTTATCCAATCATATTCCTATTTATGATGCGACTGTGGTTAGCAAGCTAAAGGAAGCACAAGCAGTTACCATCGGCAAACTCAACATGGATGAGTTCGCGATGGGCGGCTCCAACGAGAACTCCGCGTTCCACCCGGCACATAATCCGTGGAACACGGATTATGTGCCGGGTGGCTCCAGCGGAGGCTCCGCAGCAGCGGTCGCAGCAGGCGAAGTATACTTCGCGCTGGGCTCCGACACCGGCGGCTCCATTCGCCAGCCAGCAGCCTACTGCGGAATCGTCGGCTTGAAGCCGACGTACGGGCTCGTGTCCCGCTATGGGTTGGTCGCATTCGCCTCCTCCCTTGACCAAATCGGGCCGCTAACGAAGAACGTAGAAGACGCTGCGTATGCCATGCAAGCTATCGCAGGCTACGACCCGAAAGACTCCACTTCTGCGAAAGTGGATATTCCTAACTACCTCAGCGCATTGACGGGTGACGTCAAAGGCCTGCGCATCGGGGTACCGAAAGAGTACATGGGCAATGGGATCGACCCAGCAGTTAAAGCCAAAGTGCTCGAAGCGCTCAAAGTGCTTGAAGGCTTAGGTGCTGTATGGGAAGAAGTGAGCTTACCGCATTCCGAGTATGCTGTAGCAACGTATTACTTGCTGGCATCCTCTGAAGCTTCCTCGAACTTGGCTCGTTTTGACGGTATTCGTTATGGTGTTCGTTCGGATAATGCACGCAATCTGTTGGATCTTTATAATCTTTCCCGTAGCGAAGGCTTCGGTCCTGAGGTAAAACGCCGGATCATGCTAGGTACTTATGCGCTAAGTTCAGGCTACTATGATGCGTATTACCTCAAAGCTCAACAAGTTCGTACACTGATCAAACAAGACTTTGATCAAGTTTTTGATAAATATGACATCATCATCGGGCCAACAGCACCAACGACCGCTTTCAAAATCGGTGAACAAAGCAGCGACCCGCTTACGATGTATCTAAATGATATCATGACCATTCCGGTCAGTTTGGCAGGTATTCCTGCAATTAGCGTACCATGCGGATTCGTGAATGAACTTCCGGTTGGCTTGCAAATGATCGGCAAAGCATTGGATGAAGCTACCGTTTTGCGTGTAGCCCACGCTTTCGAGCAGCATACAGACCACCACAAGCAGCGCCCGCAATTGTAAGTTAGTAGCTATAGAGTAACGAAGGAGGCATTCATCTTGTCGGCAACAGATATCCAATTTGAAACCGTAGTCGGTCTTGAAGTCCACGTAGAGCTTCATACCGCTTCCAAAATATTTTGTGGTTGTGCAACCTCATTCGGAGCACCTCCGAATACGAATACTTGTCCGGTATGCTTAGGTCATCCGGGTGTTCTTCCTGTCCTTAACCGCCAAGCGGTTGAGTATGCCATGAAAGCGGCAATGGCTCTGAATTGTACGATCGCGACGAATAGCAAATTTGATCGCAAAAACTACTTTTACCCAGACTCGCCAGATGCCTATCAGACTTCGCAATACGACCAACCCATCGGCGAGCACGGCTGGGTGGATATTGAAGTAAACGGTGTTACCAAACGCATAGGCGTTACGCGTGTTCACTTGGAAGAAGATGCAGGTAAGTTGACGCATATTGATGGCGGATACGCTTCTCTCGTTGACTTGAACCGTGCAGGAACGCCTTTGATCGAAATCGTATCCGAACCCGATCTGCGCTCACCAGAGGAAGCTCGTGCTTATTTAGAGAAGATTAGAGCGATCATGATCTATTGCGACGTTTCCGATGTAAAAATGGAAGAGGGCTCGCTGCGTTGCGACGCGAACATTTCCATAAGACCGTTCGGCCAAGAGAAATTCGGCATTCGTGCCGAGCTCAAGAACATGAACTCCTTCCGTGGCGTGCAACGTGGTCTTGAATACGAGGAGTATCGCCAAGCTGAAATTCTCAGAAGCGGGGAAGAAGTCATTCAAGAAACTCGCCGCTGGGATGAAACACAAGGCAAAACACTCGCTATGCGTGGCAAAGAAGATGCGCATGACTATCGTTACTTTCCAGACCCGGATCTAGTTAGCCTCTACATCGATGAGGAATGGAAAGCGCGCGTTCAAGCTTCGATTCCTGAGCTGCCGGACGCACGTAAAGCGAGATACAGCAGTGAATATGGCTTACCAAGCTATGACGCAGCTGTCATCACAGCTTCCATGCAATTGGCTAATTTCTTCGAACAGAGCTTGCAATATACCCAGGATGCCAAAGCGGTGTCGAACTGGATTATGGGTGATTTGCTCGGATATCTAAACGCGAACTCCCTAGAGTTTTCCGATGTGAAAGTCACAGGTAAGGGATTAGGCGAGATGATAGGCTTGATCGAAAAAGGTACCATTTCCAATAAGATTGCCAAAACTGTGTTTAAAGAGATGATCGAAACCGGTAAAGAGCCGCAAAAGATCGTTGAAGAGCAGGGTCTTGTGCAGATTAGTGATGAAGGTGCCATCAAGACCGTTGTTGAGCAGGTTGTAGAGAACAGCCCGCAATCCGTTGCAGATTTCAAAGCAGGTAAGGAGAAAGCCGTAGGCTTCCTTGTCGGACAAGTCATGAAAGAAACCAAAGGTAAAGCGAATCCAGGCTTAGTCAACAAATTAATTGTAGAGTGCTTGAACAGCAAATGATAAGGTAGAAGTGGTGATCCTCGTATGTAGGACACCACTTCTTTTTCAATTTCAACCTAGGAGTGATTCAACTGTCAATCCAACAACTTCAACTAGAAACTAACGAGGAAATCTTAGTTCTACTTGCACTTCAAATCGCTTCCTATCGTGTGGAGGCTGAACTAATCGGCTTTGATGATATTCCACCCTTGAAGGATGGCATTCAGTCCATACGCGAAGCTCAGGAAACCTTCTATGGATTCTATGTGGATGAGCAGGAAGAGACTAAGCTTGCAGGCGCGATCTCATTCGAACGTGAAGGTACCATTGTGACGATCTGTCGTATGATGGTTCATCCCAATTTTTTTCGTAGAGGGATTGCTAGCTCCCTTTTACAGCATATACTGATAGAACAAGAACGAGAGGGGGCTACTCGTTTTATCGTATCTACCGGAACAGCGAATGCTCCTGCATTTCAATTATATGAACGGTTTGGCTTTATGGTACGCCGTGTATTTACGGTTCCCCCAGGTGTTAGCTTAACGACATTCGAACGGCCTGCAACAAGTGTCTGACAGCCTTTATACACTTCAGAACTGCCTTCAGTAGGAAATTTCAAAATGAATGAATAAGGGAGCGGTTACACGATGGCGAATCCATGGGTAATAGATCAACTACACGTCACGATTAGACTCGTTTTAGCGCTTTTGCTCGGCGGTTTAATTGGATTTGAACGGGAGGTTAGCTCTCATGCAGCAGGGCTTCGCACGCATATTCTGGTGTGTGTTGGCTCTGCCCTCGTGATGCTGCTTTCCATGTATGGCTTCAGTGCTTTCGTGAATGAGGTCAATGTGCGAATTGATCCCTCTCGTTTAGCAGCTCAAGTCATTAGTGGAATCGGTTTTCTAGGTGCTGGAACGATTATGTTTAATGGGAGATCGATCACAGGACTTACGACAGCGGCTTCACTCTGGGTTGTTGCAGGAATTGGTCTTGCGATTGGAGCGGGCTTTTATTATCCAGCCGTCTTGGTCTGTTTTATGGTTTTAATATCCTTGTGGATTCTAAATAAAGTGGAGCATAAATATTTTAATGGAAAAAAAGTGCGTATTTTAAAAATACAAGCCATAGATCAACCTGGTACTTTGGGTCTCATTACAACCATTCTAGGTAAACGTAAAATAGATATTAAGCAAATTAAACTGGAAGAATCGGAAGATCGTAGTAAACCGAATCATGTTCAAATAACGTTTCATGTTACAATTTCTAAGCCATCTATCATTGGTGTAGTGCTCGAAGAAACGAACCAAATTCAAGGGGTCACGGGTGTGGCTATCGAAAATAGTAAAAATTGAAGGGATTGCTGTCAGGCGAGCGTCTAAGCTTTTGTACAGATGGAAAAGGGGGTTTAGCATGGACACTATGACGGATGAACAATTAATTGAAGCGATCCGTCAGGGTCATACCGAAGCCTACCGCGTTATCGTGGAGCGCCATAAGAGCTACATTTTTACATTGGTGTACCGAATGGTAGGACATAAGGAAACTGCTGAAGACTTAACCCAGGAAGTTTTTGTGAAGCTGTTTCGATCCCTGAGTCATTTTCGCGGAGATGCCAAGCTTACTACGTGGCTATATCGGATGACGACTAATCTCGTAACCGACTTCAGACGCTCGCAGAAACGCAGGCCCTATGAAGCGCTGCTAGATAAAATGAAAGGATGGTTTACAGATACCCGAGAAGAGCCGGAGGAAATGGTTGTCAGGAAGGATGAGCAAGCGCAAATGCAGGATTTACTTTCTCGTCTCCCGGACAAGTATCGGATTGTAATGGTGCTGTATCATTTCAAACAGCTATCGTATTCAGAAATGAGCGAGATTACAGGTCTTCCTATCAAAACGCTAGAAACAAGACTCTACCGCGGAAAAGCGATGCTCAAAGAAAAATGGTTGGAGGTGAATGTGCATGACTCTGGGGCGCAAGGACGACATAGAGCTCAAGCAGTACCTGAATAAGCTGTTGGACGAGATGCCGTTAGAGGAACCTAGTCCGATGCTGACGGATCGCATTATGCAGCAAATACGAACCGTTGAGAAGTCGATGACTCCTGCGGCAAATCAACAACGCAGCATGAATAGACCCTGGATGAATGGAGCCATCGCCATTGCAGCAACTGTTTTTCTGATTCAGTCAGGAATGATTGGTCGAATCGTACACATCGCATCAAGCATCTCTCAGTTAACCGGATATATTCAGAATCTATCCCAATATCTCTAAACCCAAATGAAATGGAGGCCATTCCCTTGGATATTCACAAAGATCATATGTATAGCCCCGATTACGCGACAAACCCTTCCTATCCACCATTTGCGCCCTATTATCCGATTTCCAGAAAACGAAAATGGGCTGCAGGTGTGCTTTCCTTCATTATTCCTGGAACTGGACATTTCTATCTAGGTCTTATGCAGCGAGGTTTATTTATCATGATGCTGTTGATATTAGATATTTTTACGATTACAGCCTTAGTAGACAATCATGATAAAAGTATACCCACAGTTACGCTTTTCGCCTTATTTATCCCCGTCATTTACTTTTATAATCTGTTTGACGCTCTTCAATTAACGGATCATGTGAATAGACGTCATGAACTCGGTGATTTTGCTGCTAATTCCCACGACATGGATATGAACGATCCTCTTCAAAAGTTGATGAAAGGGACGAACATGGGTGTTATCTTGATCGTTGCTGGCGGGTTGATTTTCATGCTTAGTAATAAGCCGAATTGGTTCTCCATACTTTTCAATATCATGGGGTCTTTTGTGGGTTCCTGTATTCTTATCATTGCGGGTGTTGCTATGTTCGTATTTGATTCTCGAAAAAATAAATGAGTCCTGAGAGAAGAACTGCATAACCATCATTGACAAAAGTCGAAGAACACACGTACAATATAATGTAAGGTTTTAATGACTAACATCAGGTGGTGAGTACCATGGCAGCACATTTAGAACAGGCTTTAGCAAAGTTGAAAACAACAGGTGTTCGGATGACGCCCCAGCGGTATGCGATTCTTTCCTTTTTGCTGGATTCCATGACTCATCCGACGGCGGATGATATTTACAAGTCTCTTGAATCGAAATTTCCTAACATGAGTGTAGCGACTGTTTATAATAATCTTAAAGTATTTATCGAATCGGGACTTGTTCGTGAACTTACCTACGGAGATAGCTCGAGTCGTTTTGATGCGGATATGACAGACCACTATCATGCGGTTTGTGAGGTTTGCGGGAAAATTTCTGATTTTGAATATCCCCCGTTGTCAGATATCGAGACTACAGCTGCGTTGCATACTGGATTCCAAGTTGGCGGTTATCGACTGGAAGTCTACGGAGTATGTCCGGATTGCACGGTTACTACCAAGCATTAACTTTATGCAGAATTCCTCATTTTGTGCTTTCCTGTTGTATAATGAAACGTGTTCAGCCCTTCTTTTGCGAAGAGCGGACACGTTTTTTCTTTTTATATTTGTTTAAAGGAAGTGAACCTTTGAAATCATCGAAAAAAATAATTCTGATTAGTGTCCTTTGTTTAGGGATGTTTGCAGCCGGCGCGGCGGTATACCTTTTTCAGCAGCTGGCGCCTAATCGTACACATGTTGATCCTGACTACCATGAGCTATCGAAACCGATTTTTTATGAAGGGAATTATTTTCATTCGAGTGCAATTGGCGAAAAAGAAGGACTGAAGCTTCCGCTGGATCTTGTTCAGAAATGGATCGATCCGACTATTATATATGAAAAAAGCAGCGATTCCGTTATCATCACTACAAAAGACAAGGTAATGAGAATGAAGACAACGGAGCTTTCAGCGCTGATGAATGAGAAACCAATCTCCTTATCCTTTCCCGTCGAGAAAAAGGAGGATACCATCTACCTCCCGATAGAACCTTTAAGGCAACTATATCCTTTCGAAATTCGCGAATCTGCTAAGACAGGAGCGATTTTGCTATTTAAGCAAGGTGATATTATTAAATGGGGGAAGCATACGGGGAAGAAAGAGACACCACTGCGAACGGACGCTACAATTAAAGCTCCGATTATATCAACGATTGCTGTAAATGAGCAGGTTATGATTTTAGGTAGCGAAGAAAATTGGTACAAAGTGCAGCAAGAGAGTGGACCAATCGGTTTCGTTCGTAAGAGTGAGTTAACGGAGGATCATGAAGAGACCATTCCAATACAATCGCAATCGTCGTCAGCATACGTCCCGTGGAAACCGATTACAGGGAAACTAAACATGACATGGGAACATGTCATCTCCAAGAATCCTGACACCTCCAAGATCGGTGAGATGCCAGGACTTCAAGTGATTAGTCCGACATGGTTCTCTGTCGCAGATAATGAGGGGCGATTAAGTAATCTAGCTGATGCCTCCTATGTCAAATGGGCCCACGATCACAACTATCAAGTATGGGCGTTGTTTAGTAACGGTTTCGATGCAGATCGCACCAACAAGGTATTAGCAAGCTATGATCTTCGTATGAAAATGATTAAGCAGCTGCTTGGCTTCGCTCAAACCTATAAGCTCCAGGGTATCAATATTGATTTTGAAAATGTGTATCTCAAAGATAAAGAGAACCTCGTTCAATTCGTGCGCGAATTGACTCCTTTTATGCACGAGCAAGGCTTATCGGTTTCTATTGATGTAACTCCTAAATCGACCAATGAAATGTGGTCCATGTTTTATGATCGTCCTGCTTTAGCTGAAGTGGTCGATTACATGATGTTGATGGCCTATGACGAGTACTGGGCGACCAGTCCTAAGTCTGGATCCGTATCTTCATTACCGTGGGTGGAAAGGTCCGTTACAACGCTTCTGACGACGGATAAAGTTCCGCCATCTAAGCTTGTCCTCGGAGTACCATTCTATACGCGGCAGTGGACCGAAGAAACGAAGAATGGTAAGTTAACCGCAACCTCCAAAACGTTAACAATGGAAGCTGCGCAGACAATCATTAAGGAGAAGAATCTTACGCCAACGTTCTTAGCAGATACCGGCCAAAATTATGTGGAATATCAAGATGGCAATAAGCTGATTCGAATCTGGTTGGAGGATGAAATTTCAATCAAGGCGAGGTTAGCATTGGTTGAAAAGTATGATCTCGCTGGCGTAGCCTCTTGGCGAAGAGGCTTTGAAAAGCCAGCAATATGGCCAGTCACTAAGGATGCTTTACCAACTGTACAACCATGATGTACCCCGCACTTATTCATTAATACAAAGAAAGCCGAACCCAGAATGTGGGCTCGGCTTTCTTTGTATTAATGAGGCTTATGCTCATGTTCTCGACTCGGCTCGAATTGAGCTGATTGTGTGGCAGCTGTTTCGTTTTCACCAACCGGCTCATATTGTGGATCAATCGTAAGGATGGTTTTACAGAACATGCAGCGATCTGTTTTGCCTAGCATTTTCGTTCTTCTGCCGCACTCTGGGCAATCGATTACCGTTGCTGATGTGGAAAGCATACCCGCCCAGAAGTAAATACCCATGCTTACCAACACACTAATCATTCCTAAAATCATGAAGATGACGGCAATGACTCGCCCGACTTGTCCCCAATCGAAAACGACACCAGCAAGCCCTATGATCATAAGCAGCATCCCCCCCATGGTCATGACAAGACCCCACAAGCGGAATTCATTTACTTTACTTGATCTAAATCGCACTTTTTTTCCTCCCCAGTTCTATAGCTCATGTTTTGTATGAATTGTCACAGAATTCAGCAGGAAACCCGTTCACCCTTGTAGAAATAAGTAATAAACAATTGGAGACAGGAGCTTTGGAGACCCATGGGAATTAATAAAGAGCAGTTATTGCTTAAGTTCCGGAATGACCCTAGAATCGTTAGTGTCATGGCGGTAGACAATCCTAAGCAACTTCCCTCACTGACAGATGGTTTTGATACGCTACTTTTGATAGTAACGAACGACCTGAGCCTGAACAATCATACCACTAATTATATAAGAGACGATTCACGGATACAAGAAAGATGGATAGATCCTACATCTATGGAGCAATGGATCAGGCACGGGATTAATCGCAATATTCTTCACTGGCTGTTAAAAGGGGAGATACTTCTGGATCAGAACACTTATTTAGAAGGCCTGCGCCATCGAATACTAGAGTTTCCCGGGGACTTACGCGAGCATAAACTGCTTATTGAATTTTCACATTTCTTGCGTAAATATTTGCAAAGCAAAGAATATATACTCGATGATCATATTTTAGATGCTTATAACAACATTCTTGAGGCGCTTCATCACTGGGCCCGAATTGTCATTGTGGAAGATGGATATCATCCTGAAATCACCGTCTGGAGACAGATTCGTGCCATTAATCCAGGTGTATATAAGCTATATGAAGAATTGACGATGAGTAAAGAAACCTTGAAACAGAGGGTTCAGCTCGTGTTACTTGCTTGCGAGTTTTCGGTTATGTCCAAAATGGAGCGCTGTTGTGAGGCGTTTTTTCAAATCCTCAAGGAAAATGAGCAGCCGCTTAGCTCGGATGAGCTTCAACAGCACGCACAGTTAGTTGAAGTGAAGTCGGAGCTTCCTCTTTTGCTCAATAAACTAGTCAAAAAAGGTTTGATCAAAGAAGTAGCTGTTATCATTGATGAGCAAACCTCAGAAATCGAGCTAAGGTACACAAGTATATAACGATTTAAAACCTTTATGAATCAGGTGTTTACCTGGTTCTTTTTTTATTCTCATTTTAATGCTTGACTTTGATTGCGATTCTATGATAAATTAACTCTCGCCGCTAAAAACGGTAACGCATTTGAAGCCATCGAGTTACATCAGGCAAGCGAAGTTGGAAAAAAAGAAAAATAAAAAAAGCTTGCATTGAATGTTTCGGATGTGATATATTATAAAAGTCGCCGCTAAACGGATGGCGAAGAAAAAGAAAGAAATTGATCTTTGAAAACTGAACAACGAGTGAGTAAGCACGAACGAGAAATCGTTCAAAAAAGAGATTGCAAAATCTCGCTAGCAGCGCAAATGAGCAATTAAGCTTTCAGATATACGGACAAGCAATTGTCCACTATTATGGAGAGTTTGATCCTGGCTCAGGACGAACGCTGGCGGCGTGCCTAATACATGCAAG
>NZ_JCAUAN010000052.1:0-25318 GCF_059691975.1 Paenibacillus sp. J22FR5
TGTTGGACAAATACAACTCATTACGGAATATTTCATGAACCGCCGTATACCGAACGGTAAGTACGGTGGTGTGAGAGGTCGGGGACTAGCCGTCCCCTCCTACTCGATTAAATGTATCGCTAAACCTAGCGTAGAAATTACGGTAGGATTAGAGTTATAAATACGCGTCTAGATGGACATTTTATACGTACAAGGGATATTTAAGAAATCCGCATATATAGGCTCCTAAAATAGGCTTAATCCCAAACAAAAGGTGACAAACTTGTTACACATCGATGCAACTACTTGCATCTCGTGTCCAATCGAGCTAACATAGTATTAAAATAGCAGGACGTGTGCCTTGCACCGAGTTACTATAAGGAGGTTTCACCATGTTATTCGCAGAAGCAGCTGAAGCATCAACAAGCACGTATACAAGCTTTGATATCTATGTTTTAATCTTCACAGTGGTTATTGCAATAGCTGTTATCAGACAATTGATCAACCCTAAAAGAAATTTGTTTGCCCTCGGATTTGCCACTGTAGCCCTACTCGTATTCGGTTTCATGGATGTTGTCATGATCAAAGGCTGGTAGTACATACAAGCAACCCAAAAAAGCCCACAGGACTTTAGATCGTAAGATCTTCAGCTTGCGGGCTTTTTGTTTTTCAGATTACACCCACCACATCTCACCAAGCGGTTCCTTGATGAGTACTTGTTGCAGGTTTTGTACGGCTTTGGAGAAGCCTTCGTCAACGGACATCAAGCCGTCTTCGTGCTCAATGCTGACGACATAGTCATAACCAACTAGACGCAAAGCGCTGATGATGTCTGCCCATACCTTCATATCGTGGCCATAGCCAACGGAACGGAACTGCCAAGAACGGTCCAGCATGTTCGCGTAGGATTGCATGTCTGTTACACCATAACGGTTCGTGTTATTGTAGTCATGCGACGTATCTTTCGCATGGAAATGGTGAATCGCGTTAGCGCGTCCGAGGATTTGTACAGCCTGTACTGGATCAATGCCTTGCCACCACATGTGACTTGGATCCAGGTTGGCACCAATCGCCTCACCTGCAGCTTCACGAAGGCGAAGAAGGGTAGCTGGTGTATGTACGGAGAATCCGCCGTGCAGCTCTAGACCGATTTTGATATTACGATCTGCAGCGAATTTACCTGTCTCTTTCCAGTAAGGAATGACTTTATTCGTCCATTGCCAGTCCAAAATCTCTTGGAAATCGTTCGGCCAAGGCGCTACCGGCCAGTTCGGATATTTGGCATCCTCATGGTCACCTGGGCAGCCTGAGAACGTGTTAACAACAGGAACTTCAAGGCGTTCAGCCAATTCAATCGTTTGTATAATAGCATCGTGAAATTCTTTGGCGATATGTTTTTGCGGGTGAAGAGGGTTACCGTGAGCGCTTAGTGCGCTAATCGTCAAGCCGCGGGACTCTACCGCGTGTTTAAAAGCTTTTAGTTTTCCTGCATCAGCAAGGAGCTCACTTGGGTTACAATGCGCAGTACCCGGATAGCCGCCCGTACCAATCTCAACAGCTTCCAAGCCTTTCGCAGCAATATAATCCAGCGCTTCCTCAAAAGGTTTTCCACCGAATAGAACCATAAAAACGCCTAACTTCATTAGGTTACACCTCCATAATTGGTAAACAATCAGATCAAATTATACCACTATCATCCAGTAAAATGAAGCAAGCCTTTGTAGATACGAAGCACAGTATCATAATTTGAGCTGTAAATAATGACCGAGAACGTAACCAGTGCCTGCGTAACGAAGCAGCGGAAGTAGAAGTATGGTTTGGATACTTTTTTCTTATTCACGGTTGTAAGTTTAAAGATATTCTCGATCGCGATAATGATCCCATGGTACAGCCCGTAGAGGAAATACAACCAGGTAAAGCCGTGCCATAAACCCATAAGCACCATGATGAGGATGGAGAGGCTTGCGGTTAGCCGGACCGAAGGGGTTTTGCGCGAGAAGAACATGAAGATGTGGTCTCGGAAAAAATCACCCAGCGTCGCATGCCAATTCCGCCAAAACTGCGTCATCGAAGGCGAGAGGAGAGGCTTTTTGAAGTTCTCAGGCATCGTATAGCCCATTAATCGACCGAAACCGATTGCCATATCCGAATAGCCAGAGAAATCGAAGTAAATGAGCGCATAGAACCAAATGAGCAGGAACAAAGATTCCCAGGCGTGAAGCTCATGCTTTAAGACGTTATCGAAAATGCCGGTCATCCACGTCACAACAACAATTTTCTTGAATAAGCCGAGGATAATACGCTTTACACTGTCCTCGAACAGTTTGGCATCTACCGTGTAAGGCTTCTTGCTGTCGGCCATGAAATCGCGGAATTTCAGAATCGGTCCGGAGGTAAAAGTCGGAATGAACAAGATATAGTTCGCATAATCAATCGCGGGCACTTCGCCTTCTTTTCCAAAGAAATAAGCGAAATAATACGAATCAATCACTTTAAGTACGTTATAAATGAGGCCTAGATAAATAATCGCATCGAACATCGGATTGTGGAAAATGCCCATTACGAAGAAGCGAACACCGAGAAATACGCCCACGATATTCGCGGCGATGCCGAAAATAAAGGTAGCTTTCCGCCACAGCGTCGTCCGACACAAATAAACAAAGCCCAGATAATTAATGATGGTAAAAGCGCCATAGAAGACAACCAGCTTTTTACTAAACAGCAGTAGAAAGCATAGGCTGAATATAATCATCAATATGCGCTTATTATCCGCCCACTTGCGGGTGAGCATCAGAACGGCAATCATGCCACTCATCGCGACCATCGCGTTCATGTGCATATAAAACATAGCTAAAGAACTCCTCGCTTGCTAGAAATGCTGGATGCTGATGCTGGATTCGGTGGATCCAAGGCTAGATTTGTAGAACTGATCTTAGAACTTTTCGTAGATGAACAATCCCTTGCCGGTAAAATAAATGAAAACCAAGTAAAGCATCACGAGGTAGATGAGGATTTCGACGGTTTTCCTAAGGAATTTAACCATGTGTCAACCTCCTTCGTAAATAGCGGCGCACCATCTTCACGATTCAGGTGGACCAGATCATGGAAGTAGCGCGGGTCATAGGTATGCATGAGATCCAACGTAGGGATATTGGCGGCCTTAAGCTGGCCGTTGACGGTTTCCTTAAGTGAAGCGACGTAGGGAGGATCGGCATAGCCTTTGTTCCACGGCATCCAAATCACACGCAGCGCGAGCTCATGCTCATCGGCATATTGGAGCACCCACTGTAAGGCATCCAAATTGTCTTTAAAATCTTTCAAGGTCATGGCGCCGAAGCGTTTATGGTAGTCATCCCATTTGGTTTTGAGAGCTGCGTCGTCTATGCGACCCGGGTATAGCTCTTTATCAATCCAGCGTGGCTCATAGGCTAAACTGCCTTTGCTGAGGTTGCGAGCAAACTCCTCGCCAGAATCACGGAAGTAGTCACGGTATGTGTACACATAAGGCTGATACCACGGCTTAAACCATTGATAGGTCGG
Source organism: Paenibacillus sp. J22FR5 (assembly GCF_059691975.1). Lineage (NCBI taxonomy): Bacteria > Bacillati > Bacillota > Bacilli > Caryophanales > Paenibacillaceae > Paenibacillus > Paenibacillus sp. J22FR5. Next base: position 3,520 of record NZ_JCAUAN010000052.1, read on the forward strand.
GTCGGTTTCCAGGGCGTCGAGCATCGTATGCACATCAATCCCGATAACAAGCTCTTCCTGCACCTGATACAGGTTGTCCTTCAGAATGCCCTTAAGGTCCGTCAGCTTCCCATAGGAAAGCCCCATCTCAACTAAATGGGCGTCAGACTTCTCTTCGATATAAGCACCCGTTACGGACGAATTACCGAAGAAAACCGGACCCGTGTGGGACCAGTTGTGATGGAAGAGCGTTTTGGTAAAGTCATTTTTGTAAAAACGGCGTGAAGACGCCATCGGGTTCCACCATGAGATGAGCAGGTCGGAGACGACGATGGCGAGTAACAGGCCGAGGGCAAAGCTATTTTTTTTGAGAAAAGTGGCTGCTTTCAATGGAATCACTCATTATCTTCGTAGTGGAGGTAAATGCTGTAGTACATCGAAAATTGGATAGTCGTACAAAGTTGGGCGAGAGACAACTCATAAATAAGCTAGTGTTGAAGTTGTATATTGTGCAACATTATGACTGATTTCTAGCAAAAAAGAGCCGTAAGCTGCATTACATACAACATTTTTAAAGCGAATTTCGTCCAAATCGTTGTTTTTGGCTCATCATGTTGTAACTAATGCAACAACCAACACCAAACCGATCGTTATCGTACTAAAATGTTGCACATTTTACAACATCCCTCAAGAATCGGCTCAGAACAACCATACAGGACGCCGATTCGTGGAGAGGGGGTTAACTAAGAATTACAGAGCTTTTTCTTGCCAAGCGTGGAACTGATCACGGAACGTAGCAGGCCATTGCTGTTCGTTGAGACCGTATTGTGCGAGGAACGCGAAAGCCCAGCGCTCAATACCAAAGCCTACGCAGCCAGTAACGGCGTTACGCTTGCCCATTTTAATATTAAACGCATTGCCGAACGTATTGCTATGGAAATTGACAGAGGAGCAGGCGATGGACTTCTTCACATGAGGGATGCTCAAGCGAAGCTCATATTTCATCTCCTGGTTGCGTTGGAAAGACGCTTTCACTTGGAAGTCGTTCGTAAAGAACGGGTCGTTCGCGATCTCCATCATGCTGTCTACGTTCCACTCTACGGCCAATTCTTTCAGATATTCAATGGATTTCAAACGATTTTCTTTCACAAACTCAGGCTTACCAACGAAAATAATTTCACGCATCGAGAAGTCGAGCAGGCGACCGAAGTCGGAATGGTTTTTGGACTCAAAACGATGACATTTCGCAATGGCTGTTACCACAATGCCGTCGCCTTCCAAGGTTTCGTTCTCCAGACCTTCATAGCAGTGATAGCACGTGGAAGGATTCATCATGAAATTTGGCTTCACCATATTGTTGTCCAGCGCCAAAGGCTTCTCTTGATCCCAACCACCAGCTTCACGGATGGATTGAGAGAACGACTCGATCACATCAAGATCCTCACGCAGATGTGTAACGAAATGAATATGCTCAGGGAATGAAGTGAAGTGATTGGTTTTGTTCAATGTATGACTGTGAATGACAGCCGGATATTGCTCCTCCTGCATGCCCTCAAAACGCTTTGCAATCTTCGTTACGAATGAATAGTCAAGGAAACGCATCAAGCTGGAGAAAGGCTCGCGGAAAATGAAGAGACCAGGCTCTAGCACTTTAATCGCTTTGCGTTCAACAAGCTCAGCAATAATATCGCCTTCATAAGGCGTGTTCACTTTATTTTCGAATAAAATATTTTCTTTGAATCCGAAATCGCCGTGGGAGAAACGTTCAATCAGGCGCTCGACACGTTCAATAATGCCCTTGTCGCCATTAGGAGAATTATGGGTAATATGAATGTGACCATCGACTAAAGCGATATCTTGAATATGCTCGTCTGCGAATGCGGAGGCATATTTGACTTGTCCGTGTTGGCTTTCTGCTAGACCGGCCAACGAAATTTTACATGTGTTCATGAGTCAGTTACCTCGCAGTCTTCTTGGAAATAAATTCGGCAATTTCACTCACCGTGTTCATGGGATAGAGCATCAGATCTTGATTCGTTACTTGCAGATTATACGTTTTCTCAATATGAGCGATAAGGGCGGTAGCCCCTACGGAATCGATGAACCCGTAATCGAACAGATGAACATCAACATCGAAATCGTCATCGTCCTCGGCAATTTCGTAACGCTCGCGAATATGCTGCTCTAGTTCTTCTAACAAATTAGACATGGGGGAAAGCCTCCTGGTTGGTGAAAAAATGGGTGAATGCTAGGTTACTGTACTTTTGTGATAGTGCCGGTAAAGGAAAGTGTCGTCACGTCACCGTAACGGGTCACTGTGTACGTTCCGGTTGATGCATCATAGACGATGGTAGCATCGGATGACTCAAACTTGAGCTCACTAGGACTAAAGAGTTTAACTTGCTGCAGACCTGCAGATTCAAGCTTCAAGCGATGCGTGCTTCCTTCACCTGTCAGGGTAAACGGAACATTCGAACGCACAACATGGAACTGTTGCTTGGTGGGACCTATATGAATCGCAGTTTTCTTGGTTAAACCTAGATAAAATTTATTATTTATCGTGGTGTAGATGCTGGCATCGCTTTGCAGGGAGTAAAGGACTAGTTTATCACCCTTGTCGATGATGACCCCTAAGGTATCTTTGTACTCTTCTGCTAAACTAGGCACGGCTGATGCATCTACCGATAGCGTAGCATGGAAGTGCGGACTGCCTCTGCTAAGACGATCCTTCAGTCGATCCCACAAATAGGAGCCCCAAGACTGACTGATCTTCACATCGCTTTTCATCGCGGTTAAGAAGGATTTGGCCATCTGGGTTTCGGACATAAAGTTATAATCATGTTTCGTACGAAACTTATTGAAGTAATCAGCGAATTCCGTTAAATTGGCAACCTTGGCTTCATCAGGGAAATGGTATTCAATGTGTTCGAAATAATCAATCGGCATATCCTGCGCAACCATCGATTCGAATACATCCGTGTTCAGATTGTCACCCGCAGGCCTCAAGACTGGTGTAGGTGCATGAATGAGCATCGTCGCATCGGTCTTTCCTTTCTCATCTTGTAAAAGGAATGGAAGCGACCAGATTGATTCTGGACGGGCGAGCACAGGTGATTCGGAAGGTAAGAATCCGAAGTTGTACCACATGCCTTGCTCTTTTTCCGTTTGCAGAGTCTGATCATGATCTTCATTATTAATGCGCCAGGTGTGCTGGTTCGTTCCAGGATGCAACCAAGGAATACCAAGCTTATCAAAAGCTTGTTTATGCAGGTTGAATTCTGTTCTCTCGTCCTCAGCACTCTTAAAATTATGCACAAATGTATGCGGATTTAGTTGTAAATAATGATCGCGCGCATATTGAATGAACTCGTTTAACTCCGCTTTATATGGAAAGTGCGGGTCATCGATCGACACAGGAGATCCGAATTCGATACCGCCCACAATGAGATCGTCGTTTCCGTCGTGATTGAGATCCAACCATAAAGGAACGGAATAATGCCCAGCAACCAACGCGTGGTTGCCAACTTGGTTCAAGGTTATCCCTGCGAGGGGACCTTGTGCTGTCCAAGCGCCGTCAGAGCCTTGGAGGAACACCTGCAGGTCCCCGTCGCTGCTGCCGACCACAATGTCGGGTCGGCCGTCGCTGTTCATATCACGCACCGCTGGCGCGGCGTGCGTGGCCTTATTCGGCAGCGTCGCAATCACGCTGCCTTCTGCTAGGTCCAGGGCCGCTGCGCTGCGGCCCTGATACAGCCACACTCGCCCATCGGCTGCGCCGAGGACGAGGTCGAGCTTGCCGTCGCCGTTCACGTCGGCGACGCTCGGCGCTGCAGGCCCTCCGGGCAGCTGCAGCGCTTTGCCGCCCGCGCTCAGCGCCGCGGGCGGAGAGAACTTGCCGCTAGCGAGCTGCGGCAGGAGCCATACCGCGCCGGACTCGTCGGAGGCGACGAGGTCCGTGCGGCCATCCCCGTTCACGTCGGCGGCGTGAACGGCACTGTAAGGGCCAAGCTGGAGCGGTGCACCGCTCTCCAGCAATAACCGGGAAGGCGCGCCGAATGTGTCGGGCAGCGCCATGCCCTGCGGAGGCGGCTCGCTTACGTAAGCCGCCGCATCCGCACCTAGATTCGTGTAAACATACACGAATCCATCACTGCTGCCGGCCAGCAAGTCCGTGCGGCCGTCGCCGTTCAGATCCGCGGCGGCCGGGTACGCGCGGTAAGGCTTTTCAATCGCGCTCGCCAGATCGCGATATTCTGGAAACGCAGCTTGGCGCAAGGGAATGCCGGCCGCCATCACATGCAAACCGCTCGCGTAGCCCGAGCCGGGCAGCTCACCGACGAACGACGGCTTATCGTTCGTTCCTGTGTTCAGCTGCACCGTCACGCTCTCGCGCCATTCCCCCCAGTAGAAGGCGTTGCGGACGAGCGTAAACGAGGGAACCTCGTTGTACGCCTTGAGCTTCTCCGCCCAAGCAATGCCGTCTTTTTGCCCGATCGCCGGCATCGCCTCAAAATGGTTCTGAAACGCCATCGCCGGCCTTCCATAAGGGCCAAGGCTTTTCTTTACGCTGAATCCGAGCGTTTCCTTCGAGACATATGCCAGTAATTCACTGCGATATTGCATGTTGGCAGCTGCAAAAGCAAATTCGAAATAAGGCTCAATCGGTAACGCTCGTTTATTGAAGTAAGTCGTTCCGGGCGAGGGTTTGCTCTCCGCTTGGTATTTCGCTGCGAGCCTATCAAAGCCTAACTTCAGATCCGCACCGCTCTTCATATCATAGCCCGTAGGGAAGTAACGGTTCGGCAGGAAATTGCTGCTGATTAATACAGCACCTTTGCCTACGCGATTTTGCATGACAAGGGAGACAGGCTGCTTCGATTCCAATGGGTTAGACATGTTAACAATCGTTTGACCCGAAGCAGGCTCGAAACCGTATCCAAGGTTAAAACCAGGTAAATTGTCCATCGTATTATGTTTGAGATAACTAGTCGTAAATAATTGAAAGGTTTGTTGAATGCCTTGTAGATTAACAGGTACCTGCGGATAGCTGAGTTGCAGCGTATTCCCTGATAGCAAGGGCGAACCTAAAGTATGCAGTGGCACCTTTTTTAAATCAACAATGTGAGCTGCACCTAGGAAATCAAGTGGGAATCGATCAGCAAACTCATTTTCTAATAATAAATGGCCGCCTTGCTTGACGAAAGTCATGAGCTTTTCCGCTTGTTCGGACCAAGTAGGATCTTGCGCTAGTGCTGGATCCAAGTACAAGGCGTCGTATTTGCGAAGCTGACGGGTAGAGAATGTGAGCAAACTATTTCTATCAATTTGAACACCTGCTTGTAAGGTTTGCTGAAAATTACTATAGGCTGCAGGATCATAAGAATCTCCGCTCGTTGCATAGAGAAGCTTAGTTTCCTGGGCTTTTGGCAAAAATAGAAGCAAGAGCACGATGAGCAGTAAGCCGAGGCTTAGCCCGATCAGGTATTGAAGCACGCGAATTTTCGACAAATTCAAAAGGATCCCTCGATTGCTAGAAAGATTGCAATTCGCCCTTGCGAAGCATGGGAGAGTTGTCAATAAAGGTCACTATCCTTGCCATTATAGCATTCATGGGTACGTTTGTTAACTTCTAAAGGCATGGAAACGCTTTGTATTGTCGGATATTGGCTTTGCGTGCAGTTATCTCCTGCCCTAGATTCCTACCTATCGTTTCTGTTACACTAAAGAGAAGACTTTGAGGGTTACCCGAGGATTGAAATTGAAAGGATTTGCTGCCATGCGTACGATACGCAGAAAAGATGTCGAATTATTGGCCCCTGCGGGGGATTGGGATTGTTTGCGAGCGGCTGTTGCCAATGGGGCGGATGCCGTGTTTTTTGGTGTGGAGAAATTCAATGCGAGAGCGAGAGCGCATAACTTTACGATGGCCGAGCTGCCGGATATTATGTCGTTCCTTCATCTATATGGTGTTCAAGGCTTCCTGACGTTTAACATTCTCGTGTTCGAGGAAGAGTTGAACGATGCCAAACAGTTAATTGAAGCGTGTGTCGATGCAGGCGTGGATGCGGTGATTGTACAGGATTTGGGCTTGGTTAAAATGATTCGCGAAATCTCACCGGATTTCCCGATTCACGGCTCAACGCAGATGACGATTACATCGCCAGAGGCTGTTGAATTTACGAAACCGTTCGATATCGAACGTGTTGTTCTAGGACGTGAGAATAACCTGAAGCAAATTAAGCAAATCGGCGATCAAGCGAAGCTTCCGATGGAAGTTTTCGTGCATGGTGCCCTTTGTGTGTCCTATTCAGGACAATGCTTAACCTCTGAAATGTGGGGAGGCCGTTCCGCCAACCGTGGAGAGTGCGCGCAGGCTTGTCGTTTGCCGTATGATTTGATGGTTGATGGTGTTCAAAAACCGATGGGTGATGTCACGTATTTGTTATCGCCGAAGGATTTGGCGGCGATTGAAATCGTACCCGAGTTGATCGAAGCGGGCGTTCGTTCCTTTAAAATTGAAGGGCGTCTGAAGACCCCTGAATATGTGGCCAATGTGGTGAGCAAATATCGCAAAGCGATTGATCGTTATTTCGATGGACAGGACGCTCGTCCGTCCAAAGAGGAAGTGCGTGAGCTTCAGCAAAGCTTCTCACGCGGCTTTACCGTTGGGTTCCTGAATGGAACCAACAATAAGCAGTTGGTTGATGGCACGTTTCCGAAGAGCCGCGGAGTTTTCGTGGGCCGCATCAAGCAGATCCTGCGCGATGGCGTGATCTGCGAACTTGAAGCGCCGCTTAAGCGCGGTGATGGTCTTGTCTTCGACGCGGGGGATCCGACGAAGAAAGAAGAAGGCGGGCGCATCTACGATTTGCGCCGCAAGGGAGAGAAACTCGAAGGCGAAGCCGAGGGTGGCATCATTGAGATCGTCATGGGACGCAACGATGTGGAGCTTGGCCGTTTGCACGTTGGCGACCGCATCTGGAAGACGAATGATCCTGCGCTGGACAAACGTCTGCGCCAGACGTTCGAAACCGACAAGCCTTACCGCACATTCCCGGTAAGCGTGAAGATAAGCGGTGTAGAAGGCGAGCCGCTTAAGAGCTGGTGGACGGATGTGAAAGGCGGTCATACCGTCTTCGTACAGTCCGAGCTTCCGCTGGTTCGCGCGGAGAAAAGACCGATGGACGAACAGCTCTTCACCGAGCAGTTCGGTCGCCTAGGCGGCACGATTTATGAGCTCAGCCAGCTGGATGTCCAGCTTGTCGGCGAACTCATCGTGCCGATGCGTGAGCTGAACAGCATGCGCCGCATGGCTGTCGAGTTGATGGAAGACGAGCGGCAGAAGCCGCGCGCGTACATGAAGCGTGAAGTCGGCGTTTATGACGACGTGCCGGCTTCTGTGACGGAACATCACGCTGCGGTGACAGCCGTTAACGCACCTGCTCTATCCCTCGCAGATCGCAGTGCCGTTGAGTTGACTGCACTTTGCCGTAACCTCGATCAGGTGAAGGCCGTGCTGGCAACGACGGACGTCAGCTTGATTTATGCTGATTTTGAATTTATTAAGCAGTTCCCTGCGGCAGTTGAAGCCGTTCATGCCGCTGGGCGTAAAATCGCCCTCGTGACACCGCGGATTCATATGCCAGGGGAAACGGGCTATTTTAACAATATTCTCAAGCTTAAGCCGGATGCCGTTCTGATTCGTAATACAGGCGCCGCTTTCTATTTCTTAAAGCATCGTCTTGAGAACCCGGATGCACCGCAACCGCAGCTAATTGGTGACTTCTCATTGAATGTCGCTAACCATAAGGCAGCAACCTTGTTCTTGGAAGCGGGTCTTTCGAAGGTAACACCTTCATATGATTTGAACATCCAGCAGATGGTTGACTTGCTTCGCCGCGCGGAAACATCCAAGCTCGAAGTGGTGATCCATCAGCATATGCCGATGTTCCACACCGAGCATTGTGTGTACTGTACGTTCCTGAGTGAAGGCACTGACTTTACGAACTGCGGTCGACCTTGCGAGGAGAAGCGTGTTTCGTTGCAGGACCGCGTCGGTATGTCACATCCCGTTCGTGTGGATGAGGGTTGCCGGAATACCGTGTACAACGCGGTAGATCAGTCGGGTGCGGAGTATTTAAACCACTTCATGGATTTGGGCATCCGCTCGTTCCGTGTTGAGTTCTTAGAAGAGACACCGGAGAAAGTAACGGAAATTCTTGACCTGTATCGCCGGGCAATCGACGGTCAGATTAGCGGAACGCAAGTATGGCGTTCATTGAAAGCGACGAACCAGTTAGGCGTTACGCGTGGGCAATTGGTGAAGTAACTCATGTTCTTCATCATGGAGAAAAAAGCAGATTATGGACTGATAACTCAGTCTTGATCTGCTTTTTTTGTTTTATCAAAGACCAATAGATAATCAAACTTATACCAAGCCACACTCAAAGTTAAAGGTAAGACAAGAGTATACTCGTGCGCAAAGGGAAACCCATTTACGTTGAACATTTTATACAAGAGGCGTCGTTTTGATGCGACGATGATTTTTAGTGAAAAGCGAAATCAAATTATTGATTATTTAGGAACTCATCAACATCTAGCTGTTGAAATCGCTATGTCCGTTTCCGAGCGGGGTGGCATGCGTCTTCATTCGGGTTCTCAATATTTCTATGAGGGACCACTTGGCTTTCGTTTTCCGATGATATTTTCCGGATATGCGGACGTTTGTGAATGGTTCGACGAGGAGGACAGGAAGTATCATATCGAAGTTAAGGTGCGGAATAAGCTCTTTGGCCCGCTGTTTGGATATCGCGGCTCATTCGAGGTCACGTATGTTAAGCTAGAGGATGGTCAAGTTCCTCAGCATGTTAAGCCGGTTCGTGAAGAACGTAGAGAGTGACAAGTAGATACGTTCACAATTTAGACACATTTTTTTAATCTATTTTTCAGATTCGCTTAATGTTGGTTTATTGTTCCACCCGTATAGTGATGATGATAATACGAACGAATAGAAATGGGGGATCTTGGATGCTAGAGGTCAAACAAGTCAGCAAGCTGTACGAAAATGATCGCGGCGTGCATAACATCGACTTCTCGATGCAGCGCGGTGAAATCGTCGGCTTCTTAGGGCCGAATGGTGCTGGCAAAACAACGACAATGCGCATGATTACAGGTTACCTGAATCCAACGCATGGTCAAATATGGGTGGATGGTCACTCCATGGCCGACAACCCGAAGAAGGCGCGCCGCAAGATCGGCTACTTGCCTGAAACACCGCCACTGTACCCGGAGATGACGGTACAGTCATACCTGCGCTTCATCGCCAACCTGCGCGATGTGCCTGCGCGAGAGCAAAAGCTGCGTGTCGGCGAAGCCATCGACAAGCTCGGTCTGCAAGGTCGCGAGAAGCAAATTATTCGCTCCCTCTCCAAGGGTTATAAGCAGCGCTTAGGACTCGCGCAAGCGATCCTGCACCAACCGGATCTGCTGATTCTGGACGAGCCTACGTCCGGCCTCGATCCGAAGCAGATCATTGAGATCCGCCAGCTCATTCATGAGCTGGGCGAAAACCACACCGTGCTGCTGAGCACGCACATCTTGCCTGAAATCAACGCGATTTGTAACCGCGTTCTGATTATTAACCAAGGCCGCGTCGTCCTCGACGAGCGCCCCGAGCATCTCGGCCGCACGATGGGCGAGACGTTCGAGGTGTCGCTCGAGGTCAAGGGACCTCGCGAGCGGATCTTGACCGAGCTGCGCAGCTTGGCATCCGTCGGCGAAGTCAAAGAAGTGGACGCGCCAGCAGCGGGCGTGGCAGCACTTGAAGCCGCGGTACCACAAGCGGATTCAGGCACTGAAGAAGACGAAGCGGCTGAAGTCACTTTAACCGACGCTCCATCAGCACCAGTGGAGTCCGTCAAGCTCCTCGTCACCTCCGCAGATCGTGCGGAAGACATCCGGGAAGCGTTATTCTTCCGCCTCGCAAGCGCAGGCTTGCCGATCCTCGAGATGAAGCGGGAAAGCCTCAGCTTAGAGGATATTTTCCTCAAGCTGACGACGGACGAGCCAGCCGATATAACCAAAGAGGAGGTAGACACCGATGCGTAGAATCTGGGCCATTTGCTCGAAAGAGCTTCAAATGTATTTTTTCTCGCCAGTTGCGTATGTGGCGTTTGCCTTCTATGTGCTGTTGTCGAGCTTCTTCTTTTATATTAATTTCGTGAATGGACAACCTCCGATTGTGGATGCGCGCTCCATCGTGGGCAACACCACCTTCATCTATTTGTTCATTATCCCGCTCTTAACGATGCGCCTAGTAGCGGATGAGTTCCGTCAAGGTACGGATGAGCTGCTGCTGACCTCACCTGCAGGTATTGGTGAAATCGTGCTGGGTAAATATTTGTCCGCATTGATCGTGCAAGTTGGGCTAGTAGTGATCAGCTTGGTGTATCCGCTCATCATGTCCGCTTTTGGAACGCTGGATAAGCCTGTGACTTGGCTGTCTTATCTGAGCATGTTCCTGCTTGGCTGTGCAATGATGGCCATTGGCTTGTTTGCATCCAGCTTGTCCAATAACCAGATGGTTGCGGGGATTTCAGGCTTTGTTATTTTGCTGTTGCTGTGGCTTCTAGATTGGGTTAGCGGCAGTATGACGGGTAAACTAAAGGATTACGTGGGTCAATTCTCCTTGACCAGCCATTTAAGCAACCTGCAAAAAGGTGTCTTCCATGGGGGCGATATCCTCTTTTACATCACATTAACAGCCGTGTTCCTGGTTCTTTGTATACAAGTCCTTGAAAGAAAGCGTTGGAGGTGAGCGGAATGAATAAGTGGATACGGGGAACTAATGCGACTGTTCTATCAATCGCCGTTATCGGCATTTTCATTATTCTGACAATCTTCCTACACTCGCTGAAAGGCTTTCAGGTCGATTTGACGAAAAATAAAAACTTCACACTTACAGAGCAAACAACGACGACACTCAAAAATCTGAATCAAGATATTCATGTCATCGCATTCACGAACAATGGGGATGGCAATGAATTCGTGACTCGTCAAGTGACGGATATGATGGCTGAGTATAAGAAGCTTAGCGGTAAAATCACGTACGACGAGTACGATATGCTGAAACAGCCTTCGATGGCGAAGCAGTATGGGGTGGACCAAGGCGGAACGATTATTTTCGAAATGGGCACCAAAAAGCAAAACATCAACTTCTATGAATTGTTTACAGGGCAGCAAGATGGTTCTTACACCTTCTCTGGCGAAGAGAAATTTACGCAGGCGCTTCAAAGTCTGACGTCCACAGAGAAACATACGGTGTACTTGCTCTCCGGTCATCAAGAGTACCCAGCATCTGCCATGAGTATTTTCAAAAGCAGCCTGGCGGCTGCTAACTATGACGTGAAGGATCTGAACCTTTACGTTGAAGGCAAAATCCCGGATGATGCGCAAATGCTCATGCTGCTTGGGCCGCAAAACGACCTGAACGACAAAGAGGCTGAGCTCATTCAGGCGTATTTGAAGGGTAAAGGCAAAATTTATATCGCGCTGGGCTTCAACAAGGATATGGCGACGAAGTGGAAAAACATCGATGCCATTATGAAGACTTATGGTGTTCAGGATCAACATGCGATCGCGATTGAAGCGAAGCAAACGTCTTTGTATGATCCGTTAACGATTATCCCGGAATACGGTTCTCATGATATTACGAACAAATTATCCAGCAATAATCTGGTCACGATGCTCTCATTGGCTGTTAGCTTAAATGCGGATGAAAGTGCGCCGGATTACACGAAATCGCTCCTGTTGAAAACGACAGATAAAGCTTATGGTGAAACAGACATCAATCTGTTAGCGCAGTCCAAAACGAAGCAGGATGCGACCGATGTTAAGGGACCTCTTAACTTGGGTTATGCAGTTTCCGACAAAGATAACAAGCCTAAGGCGGTTATTCTAGGTGGTTCTACATTTGTGCTGGATCAAGATATTCAGAATCAAGGAAATAAGGATTTTGCTCTGAATAGCATTGGGTGGCTTCAAGAACAAAAGGATCAAATCACGATCCGTCCACGCCAAGGGGATGCATATCAACAGGCGATGATTACGCCTAGCCAAGCGAATACGATTTTCCTCATTACAATTGTGTTCTTACCGCTCTTGTTCCTCGTGATAGGCGGCTTGATCTGGTGGAGGAGGAGAAGAGGATGAAACGGTTTATTCCAACCATTCTGTTAGTCGTCATTTGCATCGGTGGTTTCTGGTACGCTTCGAGCAAAGACTTCTTCCAAGAGAAAAAAGATGAACCGAAGTCTCTTCTGACCCTGAAGCAAGAAGATGTGCAAGCTCTTACGGTGAAAACCGAGGGGCAAGACATTCAGCTAAATCGCACGACAACCGGATGGGATATGCAAAAGCCAGCGGCTGCGCCGATCAATTCGAATCAAGTTGACTCTTGGTTGGATGGATTGGGTCTGGTCACATCGACCAAGCTTGTGGAAGATCAAGCGACCAATCTAGCTGAATATGGTTTAGATAAACCAGTCGGCACGTATGAAGTGACCTTGAAGGATGGTTCCAAAAAGGGCTTGCTCGTAGGGACTGCACTTCCGATTGAAGGCTTCTCCTACGTTCAGGTGGAAGGTGCTCCTGCTGTGTACCAGGTTAGTGACCAATCACTCACCTCACTGAACAAAGCCCCAGTTGACTTTGCCGCTACAAGCCCAATTCAACTGGAGAACGACAAGGTCCAAAGTGTCAAGTTTACATGGAAGGGTCAGACGTGGTCGCTTTCCAAGACGGATAAAGATAAAGTCGCTGCGGATGCGAACTGGAAGCTAGGGGATAAAGAGATGAAAGGTGCGGATGCAAGTCCGTTGCTGGATGAACTCATCTTCCTGCATACTGCGGAACTCCCGCAAGCGGCAACTGGGAAGCCGATAACCGGCGGAGAGCTTAAGTTGGAGATAGCAACATCCGTAAACGGTAAAGACGTTACTGACGTCTACCAAGGTAAATTGAACGGAGACCAAGTTTGGCTAGCCAAGCAGGGCGGGCAGTGGGCCTACGTGCTGACAGCCGAGGATATTCAGAAATTAGCAGATGCGTATGCTGGTAAACCAGCAGCTCAGCCTGCTTCCTAATCATAAACTGCTCCCTACAGCGATTCTGCTGTGGTGGAGCAGTTTTTTTATTTTTCCGACATAAAACGGCATTTTTTGGGAAAAATAAAAGAGAGGAAAGGAGGTCACATGCACATGTACAACACACAAGGAAACCAATCAATTTCAGGTAAAGAACTTTCGTATCTGACGGATACATTCAAGAATGAAGAATTGTTAGCGAAGCTCTGTGTACAAGGCTCGGTGAACAGCCAAAGTCAATCTTTGAAGCAAACGTTGTCTCATATTTCTCAAGAACGCCTGCAAAATATGAGCGTCTTGATTAATGCCCTGCAACAACAATCCGGTATGACCCACTAATGCGAACCTACAAGGAGGTGCAAGACACATGTATCAGCCTATTACGCAACAACAGCAGCAAGTCGACTTAGAAGATCTGGACTTTGCCAACTTCGTCCTTTCTGAATTAAAGCGCTGTGCGCGCGAATATACAACAGCGGCATTAGAAGCAGCGAATCCTGGCATTCGACAGACCTTTGAATCGTTATTGCAAAAAACATTGGATGATCAAGCACTCGTTTTTCAAGAAATTCAGAAACTCGGCGGATATCAGATTCAATCGGCTGAGCAGCAGATGATTGGGCAAGAACTGCAGAAGCAGAGTCAAACAGCTCTACAGGTGCAGTCCATCGTCCAACAGCATGTAAGTGGAGCTTCTCTGACAAGCTATACGCAGCCGCAGCAAGAGCGGAGCCCGATGCAAGCGACGCCATCACAGCAACTGTCATCATCACAACAACATCAACCGTACCAAACGCAAACCCAGCAAACTCAACCTTACAGTCAGCAACAGAGTCAACAGCAGAATCAAATGGCGGCGCTGCACCAAGCGCCAATGCCTTCGTTCCAACCTGTTAATTATGCCAACCAGTACCCGAACGCGGTGTACAACAATCAACAAGGCCGGGGTCAAGGATATGTACCGAATCAGACACAGCAGCAGTCTTCCTACAACCAAACCCAATCACGCAGCTACCAAAATCAAAGCCATGAGCCATCGAGCTATGCTCGTGAACCTCAGGGGTATGCGGCTTCTTCTAGTCATGCCAATGAGAACAGCAGCATGACAGGGGCAGGTAGACCTGCGCAAGCGCGAATTGTTTCCCGCACGCAAACGGGTATGCCATCGTCGACTTCCGAAGGCAACTCATATATGAATAGGTCGCAAGAAGGTAGTAAATATAACTTCTAATCAAGTGTAATCACATTTTCAACCGTTCGCAGACACCCTGGCTTCTTTTGGCAGGGTGTCTTTTTGTTGCTCTTCTCCAAATTACTTTTAAAATCCCTTCGGTGGCACGTCGTTAACATTTCCGCTCCCATTTGTCCCACTTTTTTTCTATTTCAGGAATGAGTACGGCTTGGCACACATATATAAGGAACATAGGATGTCCAAACTTAGGGAAAAGGGTGCAAAAGCTGATGAAAAAAACGTGGGTGTATGGTGCAGCTACATTAGTGGTATTGGGAGCATTAACAACAGCATGCGGTTCCAAAGATGAGGTCATCCCATCCGTAGCAACAGGGGCGAAGGATGCGGGAACCGCTACAACGGTTCAAGTGAAGACGGAGACAGGAACAGGAACGAAAGCGGCTACGACGGGTGCAAAGCCTGCCATTGATGCCAACTACAAGGTTGATGGAAAGAATGTCACGATCACATACCAAACGTCCAATTTCAAATTATCTGAAGAAGACATGAATAAAGCCAACGTACAGGGAGAAGGACATCTACATCTCTATGTGGATGGCAAGCAGAAAGCGATGATTGGCAAGACAGGCCCATTGACCCTTACGAATTTAACAACAGGTGCGCATGAAATTAAACTCGAGCTTCAGCAGAATGACCACAAAGAAATCAATGTAGAGAAGATTCTCAACATTGTCGTGAAGTAACGAACATTTGTGCGTATTTTGGCGTAAATGAAGCTTGCATGAAGATCGGCTACGTTCAGTTGCATATTCCTCTAAAAGACGGGCGATTAGCCCGTCTTTTGTCATTTGACAGCTATGTATACGTAGCATAGACTGTTGATAGTATGGCAGAACTGCCGCCTAATCGGAGGGAAACAATTGATCGTCGATATACGCAAGTGGAAGCATGTATTTAAGCTTGATCCAGACCGGGACATCTCAGATGAGGCGCTGGACCGGCTCTGTTTATCTGGAACGGATGCGATTCTAGTAGGTGGTTCTTCAGGGTTGACGTTCGATAACACGGTAGATCTTCTATCACGGATCCGTCAATATGAAGTTCCCGTTGTCTTGGAGATTTCGAATCAGGAAGCGATCGTGCCAGGCTTTGACCTCTTTTTGATTCCTGTCGTGCTGAATGCAGATGATCCGAAATGGATCGTGGGGCAGCATCACGAGGCGCTGAAGGAATATGGCGCTTTACTGAATTGGGATGAGATCGTAGCCGAGGGCTACATTATATTGAATAAAGACGCGACGGCAGCCCAGCTGACCTCAGCGCGAACCGACTTGGATGCCAAGGACGTAGCAGCTTATGCGCGTATGGCGGACAAGCTTTTTCACATGTCGATTGTGTATTTGGAATACAGCGGGACCTTCGGTGATATGGAGCTCGTCCGTCGGACGCGGCAAGTGCTGGAGAATGCCCGGTTATTATATGGTGGTGGGATCGACTCCCTAGACAAGGCCCAGCAAGCTGCGGACGCGGCAGACACCATTGTCGTTGGCAATATTATTTATAGTGACTTGGAGCAGGCGCTTCAGACCGTGAATGTGAACTTTGATAGAAATGGAAGGTAACCCTAACGTGAATGAAACTGTCAATATTTTAGAAGCGATCAAAAAGTTAAACCCCCAGCAGCGCAAAGCTGTCGAAGCCGTAGACGGCCCTCTCTTAATTATGGCTGGAGCGGGAAGCGGAAAGACGCGTGTGCTCACGCATCGGATTGCTTACCTCATTGGTACGCGCAAAGCGGCGCCGTGGAACATTTTGGCTCTGACCTTTACGAACAAAGCGGCACGTGAGATGCAAGATCGTGTAGGCAAGCTGGTCGGCGGTAGTGGCAGCGATATCTGGGTCTCTACATTCCACTCCATGTGTGTGCGGATGCTGCGCAGAGATATTTCCCGGATCGGCTTTACCTCGAACTTTACAATCCTTGATTCAGGTGACCAACTTTCCGTTATCAAAACCTGCTGCAAAGAGCTCAACATTGATACCAAGAAATTCGAGCCCAAAACCTTTCAAGCGGCTATCTCCACAGCCAAAAATGAACTCATTTCTCCTAAACAATTTGAAGAAAAAATCGGTGACTACTTTGATGGTTTGACCTCGAAGATTTATACGCTCTATCAGAAAAAGCTCAGAAGCAACAATTCCTTGGACTTTGATGATTTAATTATGGCGACCATTCAGTTGTTTAAAGAAGTGCCTGAGGTTCTGGAATTTTATCAAAACAAATTTCAATATATCCATGTCGATGAGTATCAAGATACGAACAGAGCGCAGTATATGCTGTGTCAGATGATTGCCGAGAAGCATAAGCGCATTTGCGTTGTAGGGGACAGTGATCAGTCCATCTACCGTTGGCGTGGAGCGGATATCAGCAACATCCTCAACTTTGAAGAAGATTACCCGAATGCAACAGCCATTCTGTTAGAGCAGAATTATCGCTCGACCTCGAACATTTTGCAGGCGGCGAATAAAGTCATTGCGAATAACACGGGCCGTAAGCCGAAGAATCTGTGGACAGATAAAGAAGGCGGCGTCGCGATTAAGCTGTACCAAGCTGATTCCGAGTATGAAGAAGGCTATTTCGTTACGAATGAAATTAATAAGAATAAGTCCAATGGCAAAAGATTCGGCGATCACGCCATCTTATACCGGACGAACGCGCAGTCACGGGTTATCGAGGAAATTCTCATTAAATCCGATATCGCCTACACCATCGTCGGCGGGGTCAAGTTCTATGATCGTAAAGAGATTAAGGATATTTTGGCGTACCTGCGACTGATTTCCAATCCGAACGATGATATCTCCTTGAATCGTATTGTGAACGTGCCGAAGCGGGGCGTTGGGGATACGACTATGGATAAAGTGGCGGATATGGCTGGGCGCAGAGGGATTTCGCTATTTGCGATGTTAGAAGAAGTGGATTCGCTCGAAATCAACACGAAGGCGAAGCATGCCCTCGCTGATTTCCGAGAGATGGTCGATAACCTAAACCGCATGGTGGACTACTTGTCCGTAACAGAGCTTACAGAGAAAATCCTTGAAATGTCGCAGTATCGCGTCGAAATGCAGCGTGAGAATACGATCGAATCCAAGGCTCGTCTCGAAAATATTGAAGAGTTCCTGTCCGTGACCATGGACTTCGAGAAGCGCAATGAGGATAAATCCCTCATTTCCTTCCTCACTGATCTAGCGTTGATCGCGGATATCGACACGTTAGACAAAGATAAACCCGAAGAAGAGCAGGACGCGGTTGTGCTCATGACGATGCACAGCGCCAAAGGGCTGGAGTTCCCGGTTGTGTTCATCATCGGGATGGAAGAAGGCGTCTTCCCGCACAGCCGTGCGTTCGCCGATAATGAAGAGCTCGAAGAGGAGCGCCGTTTGGCCTATGTCGGCATCACGCGCGCCGAGCAAGAGCTGTTCCTCACGTGCGCTCGGATGCGCACGCTCTTCGGCCGCACCGCTGCGAATGCGCCGTCGCGATTCCTTCAGGAGATTCCGAAGGAACTCCTGGAGAGCGTCTCCGCTGGCGGCGCCAGCGGCGGGTTCTCCCGAGGTGGCCGTTCCGGCGGCACCTCGTCCTGGGGCAGCAGCGGCAGTGCCGCTGCATCGAGCCGTGGCACGACCACCGGCTCGTCTACCTGGGGCACGCCGTCCTCCTTCGGGGGACGACCAACTGCTGGCGCGGCTGCGCCAAGCCCTGCGGCCGCGTCGAGACCGGCTGCGTTCCGGGCTCCGCAGCCTGCCGCAGGCGGCGCGGTGCCGGACTACAAAGCCAGCGACCGTGTGTCGCATGGCAAGTGGGGCGTCGGCACCGTCGTATCCGTGAAGGGCTCGGGTGATGACACCGAGCTGCAAATTGCTTTCCCGGCGCCTGTTGGCTTGAAGCGCCTGCTCGCGAAGTTCGCTCCCATCACGAAAGTGTAGGAGCGGGCCGTTAACACTACAATGAGAGAGGAAGAGCCCGCCATGACCGATAAACTCGCGGCAATGAAAACCCTCATCCAAGAAATCAACAAGCATAACCATAATTACTACACGTTGGATCAACCCACGATCTCGGACGCGGAGTGGGATGCGCTTTATGATAAATTAACGAAGCTGGAGCAGGAGACAGGCGTCACCCTCCCTGCTTCGCCTACCCATCGGGTAGGTGGAGAACTGCTCAAAGGCTTTGAGCCGCACCGCCATTTAGCTCGACTCTGGAGCTTGGATAAAGCCCAGAATGCCGAAGATTTACAAACATGGCATACACGCGTTCTCAAGCTCATTGCCGATTACAATAGTAAAAACCCAGAAACACCCCTGCCAGCCCCCTCCTACGTCGTGGAGCTTAAGTTTGATGGTCTGACACTGAACCTCACCTATGAGCAAGGTCAGCTCGTTCAAGCGTCTACACGCGGTAATGGGACAGTTGGCGAGGGCATTTTGGCCCAAATCAAAACAATTAAATCCATCCCGCTTGAAATTCCTTACGATCAAGGAACGATAGAAGTGCAAGGCGAGGGGATCATGTTCCTGTCTGTCCTAGAAAAATACAACCAGACGGCCGTAGAACCGCTCAAAAACGCTCGCAATGCTGCGGCAGGTGCCCTACGCAATCAGAATCCGAAAATCACCGCAGAACGGAAACTAAACGCTTTCTTCTATAACGTTGGCTATTCAGATAACGTCCAATTTGAAAATCATGCGGACATGGTTCAGTTTCTGCGCGACAACCTTTTCAAAGTGAACAATCGTACACGCTATTTCGCAACGATTGAAGAAGTAAGCGCAGAGCTGGAACAACTCGCTGAGGAGCGGTCCAGCCTTGATTTCCTCATTGACGGAAGCGTTGTGAAACTCACGGATATGCGCACGAGAGAAGTACTTGGCTATACGGAGAAATTCCCGCGTTGGGCGATTGCTTACAAGTTCGAAGCCGAAGAAGCGATGACAACGCTGCAAAGTGTTTCTTGGGAAGTTGGCCGCACAGGCAAAATAACGCCATTAGCCCGCGTAGAAGCGGTTGATCTCGCAGGTGTGACGGTACAGAACTGTACGCTCAATAACATTGGCGACATCGAGCGCAAAAATCTCAAGCACGCCCTCGGCAGTCTCGTCTACATTCGCCGCTCCAATGACGTCATTCCAGAGATTCTCGGTAAGGTGACCGAGGAGAATGACGGAGAGGAAATCGTGGCACCGGTGCATTGCCCGTCCTGTGGTAGTGAGCTGGAGATGCGTGGCGCGCATCTCTTCTGTCTCAACCGTCTCGGCTGCAGTCCGCAGCTCGTGGGCAGGATGGCGCATTTTGCTTCGCGCGATGCGATGGATATTGAATTTTTCAGCGAGATGACCGCTTCACAGCTGCATCAAGAGCTGGGTGTCCGCGATCCTGCGGATCTGTACACCTTACAGTTCGACGATCTCGTGAAGCTTGATCGCTTCGGCGAGAAGAAGGCGCGCAACCTACTCGGCGCCCTCGATAAGAGCAAGTCCCGCGATCTCGCGTCTTTCCTGTATGCACTGGGCATCCCGAACTCGGGCAAAACCACCACCAAAGTGCTGGCCGATCACTATCGCAGCCTTTCTCGCATCATGGAAGCGACGACGGAGGAACTCATCACTCTTCCTGATGTGGGTGGTATCGTAGCAGAGAGCATTCATTCGTTCTTCCGTGACCCGGTGATGGTGTCCAGCATCGAGCGTATGCTTGCAGCAGGCGTTAATCCTGTTGCGGAGGAAGCGCCAGTTGTCGTGGCTAGCGAGGATAATCCGTTCTTCGGCAAAACGATCGTCCTCACAGGAACGCTTTCCTCCATGGGACGGGATGAATGCGCCAAAAAGCTCGAAGCCAGAGGAGCCAAAATTACCGGCAGTGTCTCCAAAAAGACCGACATCGTGATCGCTGGTGAAAGTGCAGGCAGTAAATTGACCAAAGCACAAGAGCTTGGTATTCGAATCATTGAAGATGAGCAGGAGCTTCTGCAACTGCTAGGTGAAGCTTAAACTATATAGAAGTGAGGTGACAGCGCCATGCCCAAAACCCTGCATATCGTAAACGGAGACTCGTTCGGAGATAAGCTCCGCGCGTCCGGTATTGACGGTGAGATTTTGGTGTGGCGCGAGTCGCTATATGAAGGACCTATCGGCATGCAAATGTCAGATAGCGTCCTTTTATCTATTCGAGCTTCCTATATGAATCAGCGATACGGCATACCCGAGGATATATTCAAGACCCAAACCCTGCAGCAGGAAAAAAGGCTCGATACCCTCTCGAATGAGGTGGACGAGGTTGTCCTGTGGTTTGAGCATGATTTATATGACCAGTTGATGCTGTGTTATTTGCTCTCGAGAATCGCCGAATTGCCTCATCGATCCTTTCTGCTGTCTTTGTTGTGCGTGGATTGCTTCCCAGGGGTTGACCCTTTCTATGGCTTGGGACAGTTAACCGTCGATCAAACCCTTCACTTGCATGGCGCGTGGTTGACTGTAGACGAAGATCAGCTACGCCTTGCCTGCAAGGTATGGACAGCCTACTCGGCTTCTGAGCCTTTGTCCATGGCTGCTTTATTAGAAGAAGATCTAACAGCTCTCCCTTTTCTCAAAAAGGCCCTAGAGGCCCACACAGCTCGCTATCCATCTATTCAAAATGGCTTGTCCGCCATTCAGCAGCTCATTCTTGAGCTGTTAGTGGACAATGAGGTATCCATTCTGTCCTTATTTCAAAACGTATCGGAGCAAGCCAGTGAGTATGGCTTAGGTGATTTGCAGTTCTGGGGCATCCTGGATGTGATGTGGCGTTGCGATAAGCCCTTAGTTCATGTGCGCGGTGGAGATAAGCTCCCTAAGTACGGTGAGGCATGGCCGCCGCAATTTGAAACATATCGAGTAATAATAACAGAAGTGGGTACACTTATACTCGCTAGTAAAGGTGATCATATCTTTCTGAATGGCATCGATGATTGGATCGGTGGCGTTCATTTGGTTGGCTCGAAGAATGTTTGGCGCCGAAATGCAGTAACAACAGGGTTTTCAAAGCTGTAAGATAATGGATGTAAAAAGTCGCTTGCATTTCGTTTTGAAACCTGATAATATATGTTCTTGTCACCGCAAGAGCGATGCATTAACGCTTTAAACGGTAACACAATAAAGCTCTTTGAAAACTGAACAAATGAATGAAGCATATCAGCAAATTCAGTCACGTAAGTGACTACAATTGAGATTGCAAAATCTCGCTAGCAAGTCAATGAGCACAAATCAGCAAACCCTTATGGGACCCCCGGAAAGTAATCGGAATTATCTTCGGAGCTTTCGCTTCACTTTGTGGGGAAATCTATTATGGAGAGTTTGATCCTGGCTCAGGACGAACGCTGGCGGCGTGCCTAATACATGCAAGTCGAGCGGGTTTATCCTTCGGGATAAGCTAGCGGCGGACGGGTGAGTA
>NZ_JCAUAN010000053.1:0-17250 GCF_059691975.1 Paenibacillus sp. J22FR5
ATAGCGTAAAACGTAAACGATTTAGACGAGACCCAGAAAAGTACCTAGAAAGCCTGGAAAACCTATGGGACGCACAGTGCGTTTGCTAATCTTGCCGTCGTAGTTTTTTTTTACCTAAAGTAGTAATCGGGGTTTCATTTGCCACAGAGCGCCAGTGAATGCCACATGGCACTGCATCACTCCGTTAACGGGCAGAATACTTCTTTAATTATCTATTTTAAAAAATAGAAGTTTCGTGCGATTTTCATTTAAAATAACACCAAAATAATCCTTTTTTTCTATAGTGTCCTAAGTTCAGAAGCTATAACTTTCTTCTAAAGGTATAGTTATCAAATAATAAATAAAGTAATAAAAGTCTTTATAAATTTTGCATTTAGCCCCTTTGACAAGGAACTGGCTTCAAATCTGATTATTTGGTCATACCATTGTCAAAAAGACAGATGGAAAAAGCTATGCTGCCAACGCGCACCGACACTCACTCGGTTCGCGTTTTTTAAGTTTTCTTTGAAACCGCTGGCGGTAATAAACATAAAAAGAATCTACTACGGCTTGATGAATTTCAGTCGTGAAGATTTACACTGCCCAACTTCACTGACTTGAGATGTGGAAAAAGAATTTGATCATGGGTTACCCAGGCAGATCACTTTGCGAGAGTGGCTGCCTTTGCTGCCGAATGCTTCTAAAGTCCAATTATTTTGTTACTTATTGCTCATATCTATACATTTCTCTAAATCGTATAAGACATCTGTTTTCCGCCTTTCGGTGGTTTAGCCTGACGTGGCTTTGTTACACATGTTGTACCAAAGCCGTTTAATCACTGTTGCTGGACTCAAATAATAAGCCATCGTATTTTAATGTAAGATAGATTACAGAATAGAATGGATGATTAGTTATACACTGAGGATGCGAATAGGGAAGAGAAACGGATTGCTGAATAACGAGCTGCATCACGGTTCAAAAATTCGCTATCCGCCTCAATTCTCAACAGGATTTTATAACGTCGCTGTTGTTTGCAAATATTGAAAAACAATAAATATTAGGAGGCATAAATATATGTCAAAAGTTTTGGATGTTATGGGACCACGGATTCAACTTGTTACAGATTTAAAGGAAAATATGGATTACTCTCTTATGAAGGCTGAGGTTCCACCAGGAGTTATCGTACCAGTACACAGTCACGATGATCGTGAAACCTTTGTTGTTCTCACAGGGGAACTTGAAGCGTTCACAGAAAACAGTTGGAAAACAGTTAAGGCAGGCGACACTGTTGATATTCCGGGACATGTAAAACACGCTTGGAGAAATTCTTCTAATGAAACAGTAACGTTATTAGTTGTATCGACTGTGAAAATGGGTGAATTTTTCAATGAAATAGGCACTCCAGTTGACAATGTGCAACCAGGTCCTCCTACGCCAGAAGCTCTACAACATTTTGTTGAAGTAGCGATAGCTTATGGCTACTGGCTCGGAACGCCTGACGATAATGCTTCAATTGGTATTAAGTTAGGTTAATACTTTAAATTTTACAATTGTAATGAGGGAAATCCGCGCTGATAAACGGATTTCTTTTTTTTGAGATAAATGCTTTCGGATGCCTAATATTATTTCTTGACTAATTATAAATAAATATAGTAACATACAAAATGTAAGAGGCTTTGATTTCATCGAATATGAATCACACTCATTTTTGAACGGATTTTTGCTTTTTAAAATGGAATTTGAATTCCTAAATCATAAATGAAAGAAGGAAAATTATTATGTCAACTTTATTGTATATCACAGCACATCCGAACGAGACTGAAGCATCTTATAGCTTGGCGGTTGGAAAGCAATTTCTCGAAGCTTATAAGGCAGCTAATCCAAATGATGAAATTCTGCATCTTGATCTATTCAAAATGGATATCCCACGCCTTGACGCGGACGTATTTAGTGCCTGGGGGAAACTTGGATCGGGTACATCTTTTGAGCAATTAACGAATGCGGAGCAATCAAAAATTGGTCAACTCACCGAGTTAGTGGATCAATTTGTAGCTGCAGATAAATATGTGTTCGTAAATCCTACTTGGAATTTCTCATTTCCTCCTGTCATGAAAGCTTATATTGACGCAATTTGTGTTGCAGGAAAAACTTTTAAATATACAGAGAATGGTCCTGTCGGCCTGCTCGGAAGCAAAAAAGCTATACACATTCAAGCAAGTGGAAGTGTACTATCTCCTGGGTCAGCTTACGCAGATTTTGAAATTGGTCACCGTCATCTAGATGTTATTATGAAATTCATTGGAGTTCCAAGCTTAGAGACTGTATTTGTAGAAGGTATGGCTGCGGCTCAAGATCAAGCTCGTCAAATAAAAGAGGATGCTATCGTACAGGCTTGGAAGTTGGCAAAAACATTCTAAGTATTGAAGGAGTTGTGATACTATGATCCAATTTATGAAAAAAATATTCGGATCTTCGAAGAGCAATGATAGAAAAGAGAAAGTATTATATATTACAGCTCATCCAAATAACCAAGATGCTTCGTACAGTATGGCAGTAGGGAATGAATTTATCAAAAGTTATCTTCAATCGCATCCTCAAGATGAAGTTGTTCATATTGATCTCTATAAAACGGATATTCCGGACATTGATGCCGACGTGTTTAATGGATGGAGAAAGTTAGGGGATGGTGAAGTCTTAACTCATGCTGAAAAAGTCAAAGTTGAACGCCTGAACGAACTCGTAGATCAATTCGTGGCAGCGGATAAGTATGTTTTTGTAAATCCGACTTGGAACTTTTCTTTTCCACCAGTGTTGAAGGCATATATTGATTCTATCAGTGTTGCTGGAAAAACATTCAAGTATGTTCCTGATAAAGGCCCCGTTGGCTTATTGGATCGTAAAAAAGCAGTTCATATTCAATCAAGCGGTAGCTTTTTGTCGCCTGGTTCGAATTTTGAGAGTTTCGAAATGGGTCATCGTCATTTGGACGTCATCATGAAATTTCTTGGTGTTCCGAGTTTTGAAGCAATTTTTGTTGAAGGTATGGCTGCAGTTCCGGATCAAGCGCAAGCGATAAAAGTTAAGGCAATCCGAAATGCACGCGAACTAGCGAAATCATTTTAAAAGAAAAACGAGATAACGGCTTCGATTTAAAATCGAGGCCGTTATTTTTAATGTGTAAGCAGCATTCGAGTTCTTCTTAAGTTTTATTGTAATCTATCTTACTGAATGATGACTTAGAAAAGAATTACTATATTGTTGTTCGAATAAAACAAGAGCAAAGAAAATATTTCAGAGTAATTTTGGTAAGGAGGTGCTGGATATCATGAATGAGGCTGTTAAACAAGGCCTAGCTGGATGTATAATGGGAGCCATTATGAGTTTCCTCATGAACTATTTCGTTTTACCATTGCCTGCAACAGTATTTGGAAATGCAATGGGCAATGCAATAAGTGGCCTGTTGAGTGGATTTATGGGTGGTTTCATGGGGCTACTTGTGTATCTTCGTGCCAAAAAAAGAAAATGAATTTTATAGATAAATTGGTAGCTTATTTAAAACCGTGAAAATTTATTAGTTAAGTTAGTCGGAATGTTAAAATTAAGAAAAGGGTGGCCTCGCCATTTACATGGCATAGGATACCCTCTCCCTCCCTTACTGATTGTATTTGTTATTTAGTTTTGCCCTGATTTCATTTTCTTTATGACCTCACTAGTTGGCCAACTAGCACTTGCGATCATTTTGAAATTAGTTTTTGCAACCATGTCCCCATCAAAGTCATTCATAATTGGAGCGGCAGTTGCATCATAAATCACCGCAACTTCAAATCCTTGCTCAACAAGTTCTCGCAAATGAGATTCAACGCACAAGTTTGCTGCCATTCCTGCAAGAAGAACACGAGTAATTCCTGCTTTTCGTAGTTGTAAGACTAAATCGTTCGATTCGGGACCATAAATTTTGTGAGGACTTGTAATAACTGCGTTAGTATCTTTGAATAGAGGTTTAAAACTTTCAAAAAAATCAGCACCTGAACCCTCGAATCCTTCGAGAGTTAAAGGACCTCTTCTTTGAAACATTTTATTAGCATGCATCCAATCTTCCATAACTCCACCAAACATCCATTTCTGGTCATATGGATAATAATAATGCGGAGATATGAATACTTTAAACTTATTTTCTTGTGCAGTCTTTAATAACAACTCAATGTTTTCAATGGTGTGATTCTTTGTAATGCTTTCTTTCATCAAATTCCAAGCAGCACCTTTTGGACTGAGATAATCATTTTGGGGATCTGTAAATATTAAAGCAGTATTGTTTGAATCTATCCTCATGCCTTCATTTGATTGATAAGGCGCTGATTGTGAAGCTATAACAGGTTGTTGAAGACCATACAGACAAACACTGATTTGAAATATAAACACGAGAAGCCACCGAAATGTTTTACTCATAATTAGCTCCTTTTTTATCTGGAATCTTTATGTTGTGCTTAGCATAATATGTTCCTCGATAATGAGATTTATCCGTTTTCGTTCATGGAGTGTATTCTACTTACATTTAATATCTAATATCCGCATAAACAACTAGATTCGCGGAAAGCTAAAATATCGAATCTCTACAGCCGTATTAATCGTTAGGAACATTAAAGGAGGAAATAATTTGAATCACGTCATCATTATCGGAACTGGGCCAGCAGGACTAACTGCAGCAATTTATTTAGCACGTGCAAATTTAGAGCCAATTATTATTGAAGGTCCTGAACCAGGAGGACAATTAACTACCACCACAGAAGTCGAGAATTTCCCGGGTTTCCCCGAAGGAATAATGGGGCCTGAGTTGATAGAAAATATGCGGAAACAAGCAGAACGTTTCGGTGCCCGATTCCGTTCAGGATGGGTCAATAAAGTAGATTTATCCGAACGCCCATTTAAACTACAGCTCGAAGGAGGAGAAGAACTTGTAGCAAGTTCGCTCATTATATCGACTGGTGCATCCGCAAAATACCTCGGAATATCAGGTGAAAAGGAAAATGTAGGCAGAGGAATTAGTACGTGTGCAACTTGCGATGGTTTCTTTTTTCGCAACAAAAAGATTATAGTAGTCGGTGGCGGGGATTCTGCCATGGAAGAAGCACATTTCTTAACGAAATTTGCGTCAGAAGTAAGGGTAGTACATAGACGTGAGGAACTACGCGCCTCGAAAATCATGCAAGACCGTGCACGTCAGAACAGTAAAATCACATGGAGCTTGAACAATACACCGCTAGAGGTAGTGGCAGGCGAACGTGGGGTAACCGGGTTAAAGGTCCTCAACAATATCACTTCTAATGAAGAGATCATTGAAGCTGAAGGCATTTTTGTTACGATTGGTCATACACCTAATACGAAATTTCTTGATGGCCAGTTAAATACCGATGAAATCGGTTATTTGAAAGTGAATCCAGGCACTTCTGAAACGAACATTCCAGGTGTATTTGCGTGCGGTGATGTACAAGACAAGAAGTATCGTCAGGCGATTACGGCAGCTGGAAGTGGCTGTATGGCAGCCCTTGATTGTGAGAAGTTTCTTGAAGGCTCGATGATTCATGATTGGAGTAAAACGCTTGTGTAAAATATGTTACAGAAGCACATAAATCTGTAGGGTATTATAAATGTACAAAAACGAGGAGGTTAGAATAATGGATGTTGTATCCTTAACAAAGGATAGTTTTCGAGGACAAATCGAACATGGGGTTACACTTGTAGATTTCTATGCAACTTGGTGCGGCCCTTGTAAAATCCAATTACCGATTGTAGAAGAGCTAGCTAAAGAGGTGAAGCATGAGGCTACAATTGCAAAAGTAGATATAGATTCAGAGTCTGACATTGCTTCAGAGTACGATGTGAAAAGTATACCTACATTAATGCTTTTTAAAGATGGATATCAATTAGAAACATTTGTAGGCGTTCAGAGTAAAGCATTTTTAAAACAAAAAATTAAAGAATATACATCTATCGGAGATACTTGTTAAAAGAATGTGGAGGCGAAATCGTTGCAAATTAATCAACAAACAACTGCAATTGTTGTCACAGACCCTCAAAATGCTTTCTTAAGTCCATCCGGATCAGGCTATGAATTAACGAAAGATGTTATTAAGGAAGTCAACATGATTGAGATCGTTATCCATGATGCATGACGACAAAAGAAGCTGTTGAGAAAATGAGTGCAAAGTAATTTCAAACGCCACATCTAATGTTATAGCAAAAAGGCTGTTGGGATTCCAGCAGCCTAATATCTTAGAAGTGGGATCACTTAAAAATTTGCGATTTACTATTCCCAAAATAGGGGTTCCATTATTAATTTATCAATCTATTTACAATTTTCACAGTCATCTTATTATTGCTCTCGTTGCTACTTTTATGATAGGTATCTCTCGTAGAAATACAAATGTGGATCAAACCTACTTCCCAAAAACAGGTGGCAAATGGGTAAGACTTACTTTATTTATTTTCAATTATGCAGGGTTGTTAGCCTTATTTTTGTATATTCATAACCTTAAGTAACTAACGAAATTCACCCACGATGAGTGAATCTCAAAATGATTTACTTCAAATGATTCAATAAATAAATGAATTTATTACTTAACTAAAAAGAGGAGAATGAACATGGATAGAATACAAACTAAAGAACAATATCAAGATCTAATTGCAAAAGAAAAGTATACGGTTTTGAAATTTGATACGACATGGTGTCCAGACTGTAAAAACATGGATCGATTTATTGGGGATATTATCGAAGAGCAAAAGGATAAGAATTTCTATGCGATTGATGCAGAGAAGTTTCAAACATTAGCGGAAGAAAATGATGTACGTGGTATTCCTAGTTTGTTAGTGTTTAAAAATGGAGAGAAAATCGCACATTTACACAGTAAATTTGCCAAAACTCCTGAACAGGTTCGTAACTATCTCAACACTTTAAATCAAATAGGTTGAAACACATTGCTAATTTAGTTGAACTTAATTAGGAGGAGTAGTTCGTTAAGTGGACTACTTCTCCTTTTAGTTTAAGTCTGGTTTGATTGGATCTTGTACAAATGCAATTACTTAGACTGTAAACTTTCTTTTGCTTTTTTTTGATCAATTAGTATTTTTTTTCTACCTGTACGGATGATTTCTTGTTTGGAAAGTTCATTCAAGGAGTTTGTAACGGACTCTCTTGTTGCTCCTATCATATTAGCCAATTCCAAGTGGGTTAAAGGAAAATCTATTCTAACCAATTGTTCTTCAGCGACGCCGAATTGATCAGATAGTCTTAGGAGGAGATAGAGAACGCGTTCATTAACATTACCAAGAGCTAATTTTTCCAACAATTCAGAGGTTTCGTCTAATCGCTTGCTAATTTCTTTCAAGAATCGCAATACTAATTGTGGGCGTAGTAAAAGAAATTGCTCGAACTGATCTTTGTGAACGGAGCAAAGTAAAGTTTCCTCCAATGTTTCGATATAAACATCACGTGTTCCGAGAGAGAATGCATCGATTTCACCAAACATATTACCTGCACCGAGGATTGCTGCCGTATACTGTTTTCCTTCTAAGTTTAATTTGTACATTCGGAGTTTTCCAACTTTAATAAAAAACAATCCATCTCGGTTCGAGTCAGGTGTTTGTACGATTGTACCTTTTGGTATTGCATTAAAATGAGTCATCGGCGTCATTTGATCAATCTCCATTAAATCTTCAGGGGGAAGCGCCTCAAATATATGGATTCTAGATAAGTACCATAATTTATTCAACATGACTTACAACACCTTTCATAAATGAGTATTAACTAAACATTCCCTATGGTTTGCATAAATATAAGTATACTAAGTTGACTTACTGTCTATTTTAAAAGAGCACCTGTGTGTCATGTCCCTGAGTAGAACTAATTTCATTCAATTTCTGAATATACTCAAATTGTAATCTATTTTACTGAACAATAAATAATAAATAAGGTACTGTATGTATGAATTGTATAAAATAGAAAAGGAATGATGCCTTATGATTAAAGTGTATCCATCAGAATCTCGTTTTCAAGTTGAAAATGAATGGCTTTCTAGTAAGTTAAGCTTTTCGTTTGGTGCATATTTTGACTCATCGAATACAGCATTTAGTGTTATGAGAGTATGCAACGAAGATGAGGTTGCACCAGGTAGAGGATTTGGTGCACATCCTCATAGTGACATGGAAATTGTCACAATTGTTCTGAAAGGCGCAGTAAGACATGAAGATAATTTGGGTAATACCGAAATTACTAATGTCGGAGAAGTACAGAGAATGAGTGGTGGATCAGGTATTATTCATGCGGAGTACAATGCCTCGGACAAGGAGTCAACTAGATTTCTGCAACTGTGGTTCATGCCCAATCAAAATGGCCTCCAACCTTCTTATGAGACGAGCAGGTATGATTCTGATTCTATGCAGAATTCATTGCATGCTATTGTAACGCCAGATGGCATAAACAATACTGCAAAGATACATCAAGATCTTACGATCTATTTAAGCCGAATTGAAAAAGGAAAACATGTTTCCTATCATAGTGGAAAAAGAAAAGCATTCTTATTCATCATAGAGGGGCAATTATTTGCAAATGATAGTAAGTTGCAGAGTGGAGATACGGCACGAATTGAATCCGTCACTGATTTAGATCTAAGAGCAGATGAAGATACATTTGTAATGCTAATTGACCTTCCATAATAATAAAACGGGGGCTGGATATGAGAGAGGAACTTGTATTAAAGCATGCAGTAG
Organism: Paenibacillus sp. J22FR5; assembly: GCF_059691975.1. Taxonomy (NCBI): domain Bacteria; kingdom Bacillati; phylum Bacillota; class Bacilli; order Caryophanales; family Paenibacillaceae; genus Paenibacillus; species Paenibacillus sp. J22FR5. The sequence goes on from NZ_JCAUAN010000053.1 coordinate 8,743, forward strand.
GTGGCAGAACATTTTTTCAAACTAAAAATCAAAAGGAGTATGAGGTTATTCCTGAAGGGGAGCATTGGAGAATAAATATCCAATTAAACCCCGAGGTAAAAATAGATGAAATACTGACATGGAAAGAAGAGCTGAATTTGTTTATATTCCAGGAATTTGATGATCAGCCTACGAAAAAGATATGGTTTTATTTAAAGAATGGAAATTTACGATTTGATGAACAAAATCAAATATTAACAATAAAAGCTGAGTCCAAAATTGAATATGTACCTTCTAATTATTCCGTGTAAGCAAATTGAAAAGAAACCAATGACTGTGCATTGGTTTCTTTTTTGAATTAAGGAAGATCAATCAGCAAATACCTTGTATGCTCCATTGCAGTAAGTTGAAGTGAGGACATATTAGTTATTCTGGCAGTATCTCTTTTATTTAGAATCGTTGAATCGTCTAACTGTAATGAGCCTTCTACGATAAATACAAAGATACGTCTGCCTTCTGGTTGCTCAAATTTCAAGGAGTTCCCCTTTTCCTGATCTGAAAAATAAATGGTGAGATCCTGGTGAATATAGGATACATTCGAATTTGAGTTTTTTGAAACAATAGGTAAGAGCGTATTTCTCATAAGAAGAGGATTATACTCAGTAGTTTGATATGAAGGTTCTAGGCCTTGTTCCTCTGGATCAAACCACAGTTGTAGGAAATTCACTGTATTTTCTCCAGGATTCATCTCAGAATGTACAATTCCAGTTCCTGCTGTCATTCGCTGCACACCGCCAAATGAGGTTACGGCAGAATGGCCAGTGCTGTCTTTATGTTCTAGTTGGCCGTCCAGAACAATTGAGACTATTTCCATGTTTTGATGAGGATGCATACCAAAACCACGCTGAGGTAAAACAAAATCGTCATTCAATACTCGCATTGGACCAAAACTTGTTGTTTTGGGGTCATAGTAATCTGCAAAGGAGAAACTCAGGCTACTTTTTAACCAACCAAAGTCTGCTTGGTGCCGGGATGATGCTTCAAAAACTTGAATCATGTTTCCACCCAATTTCATATAGATTGTACCTTATTTTGGTACTGATTTTAAATTATCTTTGCTCGTTATTAAAGATATTATGAATCAAATGTACTAATAAAAAAAGTACCCACTTTATTGTTATATAGTTACTTAAAAGTAATTAATGCATTAGGGAGATGTTACATCAATATGAAAACTTATTACTGTGACCTAGAAGTTACATTAGACTTACTTAGTGGGAAGTGGAAGGGATTAATATTGTACTATTTAATTAAAGGTACAAAACGGACGGGTGAGTTAAAAAGGTTGATGCCTAATATTACTCAAAAAATGTTGATTCAAACCCTGAGAGAATTAGAAACAAGTGGACTCATTAAAAGAAAAATGTATAATGAAGTACCTCCGAAAGTTGAGTATTCTAGTACAGAGCTTGGTCAATCTTTAGAAAACGTTTTAAGAGCGCTTTGTAATTGGGGGACGGACTATGCACAGAAGTCAATTGCTCAAGATGAGTTTGTAGTTTTACATGTGGAATAGGTGTAATCCCCTTGGAAATCACAATTATTACTTTTTAGTTAATATATAACCTAAAAGTACGTACTTTTCATTTCCGCGCTTATGCTTCATAATAAGAATTGTGATCACGCAAAACTAAAAGTAAGTTGCTTCCGAAAATAAAGTGTTGTGTTGAGAATATGAGGAAAAACTTACAGCTAAATTAAACATAAAAGGAGTTTTTAGAATGAGTAATATAGAACAAACAGTAATTATTGCACGCTTTCAACTAAAGGAAAATTCAGACAAACAGGCTTTCTTTGATAACTTGAAGCCATTGTTTGACACAATGTCAAAAGAGCCCTCATTTGTAAATGGAATTGTTCATGAAAATATTGACAATCCAAATGAAGTGGTATTTTATGAAATTTGGAACTGCTCGAAGGAGACTTGGCTGGCAGAAGAAGAATCTAAAGCATATCGTCAAGGTCCTTACGCAAGAGCAGCAGAATTTCTGTTAGGAAGAGAGCTAAGTTTCAACACACCAATTGGCGAATGGGGAACCACAATTACAAGTGCTAAACATTTTTCCTGATTTGCTTTATAAGCCTTAGTTCATAAAAGATTATCTTAAGTGGCGATCGCTTCTCGAAATAAATCGAGAGGAGGTCGCCTATTTTAATTGATGTTGACATTGAGATAAATAAGACAAATAAACATCGAATTGTTTGATCATGGGACATACTTATGGATACTATTGCTAATAATACTGGTAACACTAATATTTGGAGAATTATCCTGTGCTCGTGTGATTTAAAGGAGAAGGGAGAATAGAATTGAGCCAAGTACCGTTGACATCATCTGCGGCTATTAACTTAGAGAAACTTCAGCAAAGTTATTCCGAGAATGAATTACTTACTGTTAGAAACCTTATCCATTCGGATTATAACTGTGGAGCATTTATCGTATATTTAACGATCCTTGTGGATGAAAAAAGATTAAATGAACAAATAATCCGTAAAATTAACTTGGATTTATCCGTGAGTAATGATCAAGGACATGTGCAAAAAACTATCCTTGAAACCCTGTATTCTCTAGGCGATGTACAAGAACTGTCGGAATTGAATGAAGTTGTCAATCGCGTTGCTGATGCCAATTTCGTTATTTTTTTGGAAGGACATCCTAAAGTATATGCTATGAGTCTGCCAGGTTACGAAACACGAGCAATAGGTGAGCCACAACTTGAACTTAACGTACGCGGTCCGCGAGAGGGCTTTTCTGAGGATTTGCAAATAAATCTAGGTATGGTTTTCCGACGGATGAAATCATCAAATTTGAAAGCAAAATTGGTTGTATTAGGAAAAGAGAGTCATACGAAAGTAATGATTCTCTACCTTGCGAATGTTGTAGATAGCGAAGTTCTGAATGAGGTCATGCAAAGAATAGAAGCAATTAAAATCAATTCACTTGTAGATACTACACAAATTGAAGAATTGATCCAAGATAGTACTTTTTCACCATTTCCACAAATCCTGGATACCGAAAGACCAGATCGTGTCGTCACAGCTGTAAATCGAGGGAAAATCGTAATCATGATGGACGGGTCTCCCAACGCCTTAATTGCTCCAAGCACATTTTTTGAAATGCTTCATCCTTCAGAAGATTTGTATGAACGATTTTACTTCGCTAATTTATTGCGTGCCATAAGATTAGTTACCTTGTTTATTTCCTTGATGGGTCCTTCTCTCTATATAGCCTTAACGACGTTTCATTTGGAGATGATTCCAACACCACTCATGATGACTTTTCTTTCTTCAAAAGCAGGGATACCCTTTCCAACATTCATTGAAGCGATCATTATGGAATTATCTTTTGAGGTTCTAAGAGAAGCAAGCTTGCGTTTACCTCGCGTTGTGGGGCAATCAGTCAGTATAGTTGGTGCTCTTATTATAGGCGAAGCTGCTGTGCAATCAGGGATTGTGTCACGCCCGATGGTCATTGTTGTTGCGATGACAGGTATAGCTTCCTTTACAGTTCCATCCTTTAGTGCAGGTATCTCTTTTCGCATATTACGGTTTCCGTTAATGTTTCTTGCTGCCAATCAAGGTATTTTTGGTGTATCTGTGGGTTTGTTTATCATTATATATCATTTATGTTCCTTAAGATCCTGTGGCGTTCTTTTTCTAGATCCACTTGGATCAGATAGATGGAAGAATGTTATGAAAGAAATTATTCTTTTTCCAGTCAAGTTCAGAAAAGCTTCTTCTCGCCAAGATGTAGGGTTGGGAGATTCTTCAAAACGTCCAACCAATTATTTGACCGGGAAAGAGTGGGATTGATTTGAGGAGAGTTGTTCGGCAAGTACTATTATGTCTTATTGTGAGTTTAACGGAAGGATGCTCGAGTGACACTAACGAAATCAGTGATATTGCACTAGATACGGCAGTAGCCATTGATTATGATATAAAATCTAAACAATATACATTTACGACATATTGCGTTTTGCCGTTAAATTCGGGTCAAGAAAAAGCAGGTGCATTTACGCAATGGATTACAAGTGAAACAGGTAGCACGCTATTAGAAGCAGGTAAAAAAATGCGGGCCCATGCTGGTAAAAATGTCATTTTTCAGCACAATAAATTTTTCATCGTTGGTGAAGACGCGGCACGATACTCTTTATATGAGGTAGTAGAATATTTAACAAGAAAACGTGAGTTCCGAATTACATCCTACCCAATCATAACCAAAGGTCAAGCTTCATCCAAATTAAGGTTAAAAACAGAGTCAGGAGATATCATTTCAAATGATCTACTAGGCCAAATCCGGAATAATAAACTTCTCGGTCAGAGTTCACCAATCATTATTAAAGACTTTGCTGATTTGTTTTCGAATCCTTACCGGGGATTTGTGGCAGCCAGCTTAGTAATGAAACCTTCTCAAACTAAACCCAATGGTGTTCTAGTACTGAGTGGAGGCGCAGTGATTTACAAAGAGAAGTTGGTTGATTGGTTGGATGGTAACGATGTTTTAATGGTTAACATTTTATCAAATAAAAAAATATGGAGGAGCCTAGAATTCCCTGGGAATATTGATATAGAATCTGACACTCATTTCACTTCTATATTTCATGTATCAAACTCAGAAATTCACAGTGAATTTCTGAACGGCATGCCAGTAATGAAAGTTGATATGAAATTAAATGCATCCGTAGAAAGTGTGAACCAAGATACGAACGTCATTGATTCGAGAACTATTAAACAGATGGAGAAAGCCGCTGCTGAGCATATTGAAGAATCATTAAAAGCCAGTTTGGATCATCTTCAAAAAGATTTGAAGGTAGATATTCTTGGATTTTCGGATATTTTAATGCAACATCAGCCAAACGAATGGAAATCCATCGAGAAGGAGTGGGAGGAAATTTACCCTACAATACCAATTGAAGTACATGCCTCAGTCAAAATACAAAGAACGGGTACAACTACGTCCATTGGAGGAGGGGATTAATGCTAAATAGCGTTTTTATGATCGGTTCTCTCTGTTATGGAATTGTGGTTTCATTTCATTTACTAAAAAAGTCAACTATATCTGATGCCATTTTGATGTTGGTTTTATGTTGTATGATAGCGGGCTATTTTACTCCACAAATTGGAGAGAAGTGGCCCACAGTAGAAAGCCTATACAATAAATTATATACACCTATCTCCGAGTATGTCAGTCAACAATTATTGAATAAAAAAACAGGTGGGATCTAAATGGCAGGATTGGAAAAGATATCTCATATTCAGTTCAGCTGTCTATTATTTGGGTTTATTTCTGGATTCGAAGGAGTATTTCTTGCTGAAGCAAAAGTTCTAAAACAGGACGTTTGGATGGCGAATGTAATGAATATATTTATTGGAATTGGCGTTTTGTGGCTCATTTGTTATGTTCAAAATCAGTATCCTCAAAAAAATTTGGCTGAAATTTGCAAATTATTGCTAGGAAAATGGGTTGGCAAAGCCATGCTTTGCGTCTATCTTTTGAATAATATTGAAAACGTTTCTGGCGGATTAAGGGCTACGTCCATGTTCTACTCGACAATTTTGGTACCTAATACTAATGCGAATGTACTGATCTTGATTTGTGTTATTTGTTCTACCTATAGTGTTTATATAGGTCTTGGCACTATGGTACGAACGAATTTAGTAGTCTTACCGTTTTTCTTAATCGGTTTTCTTATCACTTGCCTATTCATTTTTCCTGAAATTAAAATAAACCCCTTCCTTCCTCCATTTCAAAGTAAACTAACCGAAGTTATTGCGCAGGGAATGCATTTATTTGCTTTTACCTTTTCTGAATTGATCACATTTGGTTTTATCATGTCAAGAGTTGAACAACCAAAGAAAATATTCCTAAGCTCTACGATTGCAATTATCATTGCAGGCCTCTATATGATTATCATTACTTATTTGACCCTTGGTTCATTAGGGTTCAATTATATAAAGATATCGATATTTCCATTCTTTTCAACGATACAACTAGTGAAATTTGGAGAATACTTGGAAAGAATCGAAGTCATTCTTATCGGATTATGGACGGTTCTTACATTAGGATACATCGTTGTTTTACAATATGTATTTACTCTTGTACTAGGAGAGATTTTTAACATAAAGAAGAAGAGGCCTTTTGTATTTGTGGTCGGTCTGTTAATTTTTGCACATACCAGTAGAAGCTTTGTTCGAGCGGCCGATCACTTCACATATGGAGCTAAAATATTCCCTATTTCATCACTGCTCCCATGTATCATTTTTCCAATCCTATTAACAATAATTACAGTGATTAGGAAAAGAAGTAAGGAAACCATATGAGGCGAATAACAATTCCTGCCTAGAATATTTATGAATTTCTTTTATCAGTGAATATATTAGAAATTTGAGGAATATAAACTGACTTTATTGTCATGCGTAAGTGTAATGGTGAAAGTAGTACCTTGCCCGAGTAGACTATCAACCGAAATTTGCCATCTGTGTTTTTCAATAATTGTTTTTACAATAGATAAACCCAAACCAACCCCTCCCGTGTTACGCGAACGCGATTTATTTACACGATAGAATGGTTCAAAAATACGCTGGAGCTCATCTGCTGCAATGCCATTACCTGTGTCGGAAATAATAATTTTGCCCACATTATTTTCTTCTTTTGTTTCAATCACGATTTTTCCACCATCTCTGTTATATTTGACTGCATTCTCCAACAAGTTAAAGAAAGTTCTATACAGTAAGGCCGGATTACCTCTTACATTCCGGAGCCTGCAACTTAGCTCAATTTTAATATGCTTTTCTGCAAGGAATGGAAGGAGCTCATATCGAATTAATTCGAATATTTCTTGAAGGTTTATGGTAGTGGTATAGAATCGTAACTGCTCGTCATATAGAGTCAAAAGATCATCAACAACAGTCATCAATCGTTTTACATTATTCAATGTGATTGCAAGCATTTCTTCGTAATCTGATATTGAAGGGTTCTCCTTTAATTGAAGTGCTTGTATACCCGCATTAATTAAAACTAAGGGCATTTTTAGCTCACGGACAACACTGGCAGAGAATCGTTTATGTCTTAAAACAGATTTTTCCAACCGGTCAAGCATGATGTTAAAAGACTGTCCTAGCACACCTACTTCATCGTTTCTGTTTTCATCAGGTATTCGTTTCTGCAAATCATCTTCGGTAATGGCAGAAATCGTTAGTCTCAAATCTTGAATTGGCCGCAGAGACCATCCTGAGAAGAAATAGACCATCGCTATACCGAGGACAGTAACAATTGATGAGATAATCATATTGGTTGTATCAAAATTCTTTGAACTGATGGTAAGGATAACAGAACATATGACTAAAATTGCTCCAGATAATACTGTGATACGTATTCTTAAAGATGCTTTCTTTACGAATTTCATTCCTTCTACTCCTCAATTTAATACCCCACTCACAGGCATTTATTCTATAGTTGTCGAGAGCTTCATCTCCATTACATGCTTGGCCCACAAGGTAGCCACTCTTATGAAACCCGTCAGGAGTTGTAATTCCGGTCATTTGTTTCAGCGCTGCTTGAAGCAGTTCAACAGTAACTTTTAAATCCTTTACATTGACTTTTTGAGAAAGGGAGGATACCTCATCCAAATTCAATTTTTGGATTCAGTGAAAGAAAGGGGGGATCGTAATGCTGCTTGTGGAATTTCACCAGCGACTGCCGGATCCATGTAAAACATCTCTTAAAAGATATTATGGATCAGCCATAGCAAATATAGAAGTACTCACTTTTTTGTTATATAGTAACTAGAAAGTAATATTTAAGGTATGTGGAGCTTAATTATTGGAGATTCAAGCAGCCTTCCACATTTAAAATATGTATCTGTAATGTGTTTTACTGAATGCATGATGTTATTGTACTAGAATTATGTTGTACCAATTAAAGTATTATTTATGGTCAAAGAAAAAAGGAGTATAAAGGAATACTAATTACTTTAGAATGCAGAAGGTGTATCGCGGCATTGGACTGTGATAAGTATTTTGGATGATCGTACACTGACTTTGCGAGTTGAAGTTTTTGTCAGGGGAGGCGCACTAGTATGACGAATGTAACGATATACAGAAGTAGCCATTGTTTTGCATGCCATGAAGCTATATGCTATTTTAAAAAACTTGGCATCCCTTTCAAACAGTTGGATGTTACCTATAACCAGAGCAATTTTGATGAGATGCTTAGAGAAGGTGGGATTGCGACCCCTTATATTGTTATAGGTAAGCAAACTTTTCAATTTTTTGATCCGAAAAAGATTTTAGAAGCATTGGCTAATGAATGAGACATACTTACTGTATAACCTAAAAAACCGTTAAGCATCGTCTGTGTGGTCATACCCCTGTCAAGTAGACAAATGAAAAAAGCTATGCTGCCAAAGCGCATCGATACTCAATCGGTGCGCGTTTTTTCAGTTTGGATTGAAACCGTTGGTAGTTATA
>NZ_JCAUAN010000054.1:0-15729 GCF_059691975.1 Paenibacillus sp. J22FR5
GAAGAAAAGGACGGGGAATGTTCCCCGCCCCTTTTTTTGGCGCTGCTTTTTTTATTTAAGTGCACCTTTTGCCAAATCAATAAGACGCGGCGCAAAGTTGATCGCAATACCCAATAGAATGAACATTGCAAGGAATCCGAAAATCTTAACCGAGTTACTCCAAACGTCACCGCCTGTGAAACCCCATGACACGCTTGTTACACCAGTAAATAAATCCATTTTGTAGCTCCTTCCGCGCTTTAAGCGCATTTTAATTTTTGTTTATTACTTAAGAGCACCTTTTGCCAAATCGATAAGACGCGGCGCAAAGTTGATCGCAATACCTAACAGAATGAACATTGCGAGAAATCCGAAAATCTTTACGGAGTTGCTCCAAACGTCACCGCCTGTAAAACCCCATGAAACACTTGTTACACCAGAAAACAAATCAACTGGAGTTGGGGGCATTATGTTCACCTCACTTTCAATTTTTGTCCTTAATTTTTATATCATAGTGATTTTCGCCCTCGTCGTTTCCGTAAGTTGTGCGAAAAACGCTCTTGATAACTCTGAGTAAATGACCGCCCAATTCGGTAGCGGCAAAGATTAAAAATAGCGGCATAATGAAAATGAGAATAGCGCCGATGTACTGCCATAAGCTTGATATTTTGTCGGAGTCAAAAAAATTGATTATCGGTAAGTCTGGAATCATTAGTTTTTCATCCTTTTAAAAGCGCCTATGATAACCTCCAGCAAATGACCCGCGGAGCTGATCGCCACATAAATGACAGCGAAGATAATTCCAAAACCGACAACCTTGGCGAATGTCCACCAAAAGTAATTCATGTCTATTAGTCCGGCTAAATCCAATGTCAGAACCTCCTAACTATAGTTATCAAGCCAGCAATGACACAAAAAGCCATTAGAGGAACAAAGGTGATATACAAGACGAAATTTTGAGACAAGAACCAATAAAACGTTAATTCCAAAGGATTCAATCTTTGCCCCCCCTAATTACAACTGGCAACCGACCCAGTAAATTCATAAAGGCAAAATAAGAGGGAATTAGCAAAAATACCGAAAACTTTTCGATTACATCATGTTCAGTCAGAAGACTATCAAACATTCCTCTTCCCTCCCATAATTAACTCATGAAGCCACTTCACAAACTGGATCAAGACTAACATCATCAGCAAGGATGCAATAAGCAGCTCACCCAACGATACCTCGTAATTTACGGTTAAATTCGTAGTACCGTCTAATTGAATTGTTTGGGTTTGAATTGCCTGATCCATGTTTAACCTCCAAAATAGAAATAAGGGTGAGCTTGGAAGCCCACCCTTAAACTGGAATATATTGTACGCGGACATATTTACTTAACAGATGATATGAATTATCATAACAACTGTCAGTAAATGTACTTCACGTACATTATTCGAAGGTGGTATCTTCGATTATCCGGCAAAGCGTCCTCGGAAAACGCCTTGCTGGATTGCTGATATTTTTTTGTTTGAATATTCAAAAAATCTCTCGTAGTGCATGAAACCTATAATAATCACGAAATATGAAAATTGCAATAGTTGTTTTTTCTCAATAAATCAAGCATTATCGCCGTATTTTGTCGAAGATTGTCATAATCTTGTCGAATGATTAATATTAGAATTACCATTTTATATGCAAAAAAATCACCCATTTTATTAGCGTAGCTAACATAATTGGGTGTATTTGCGGCTCGGAAATTCAATTCCATTTTTTTCAAGTTTTCTTTATCAAATCTTTATAATTATTCTGTTGCTTTTTTGTGAACCTTTCCAAAGTTTTCTAGTCTATTACAATTTTTGACTTAGACACCTTACCTGCGGCATTCTTACCGATTACATCGTATATACCGGAATTTTCTATTTTGAAAGCTTTTTTCGGGTTTGATTTATCAAGCTTTACGTCCGTCCCCTTGATTTCGAGCGTTTCGGCGTCCCCATCGAGTACATATGTAAAGGATTCACCTTTCTTTATCTTATATTCGTCCTTCTCAAACTTTCCATCCTTGGTAGTTAACTTGAACTCTTGAGCTGGTGGAGCTTCTTTTGTGCTTTCTACCTTTTTACTGCAAGCTGCAAGCGATATAACCAATAAAATAGCGATGATGATAGCGATTGATTTCTTCAATTTTCCCCACTCCTTATGCGGTTATCCATACTTGATCTAGTTTTAATTCAGTAGCGTTATAAAACTCTAAAAACTTCTTAACCTCGGTTTCTTTTTGCCCCTCTGAAAACTCTCTCCAGCGTTCGATTTTAAATTCTTGTATATGGGCTTCTTTCTTCCCTCTATACCCGCGAATAATCAGTAGCCTTTCACCCGCAAACAACATAACATCGAAAACCTTGGGATAAGATTCAAACATGCGAAATCCTGTGATTTCTAGCTTTTCAAATTTGATAGTACGCCGGATCACGGTTACAAACTCTTTTGAAGTCTTAAAAAGAACCGCTGTATAATCCACTTTGTTTTTCACGTTAACCCTCCATTCAAGCTATCTTTATTTAAAAAGCAATACATAACCATGAATTGTGCCGGAGTGACCGACAACCTTTCATCTCTGCCAATCGTGGACATGTACTCTTTGTATTTATCGAAAGTTTGCTTATTAAACTTGTCCATCAGTTTCAAAAATTCTTCTTTAGTCAAATCCGCGCCCAACCCCTCTTATTTAATAATAACTGTGCCATCCTTATTAACGGTGTAGGCTATTATCGAAGACCTATTCCCCTCGGCATCTTGGACAAAAGCTTCATAGTCACCTAATTGCGGATACATAAAACCGATTATTCCACTTGTTTTTTTTATGTAGTATCCATAAGGATTAACCCCTTTACTAACTGGATACTTAAACAACTTGAAACCACGCTTTGCAGTCGCGCCTTCCCATGAAAAATATAGCGTCTTCTTCCCCTGGTCATAGTTAGCCTTGAAATTCGAAACGCTTGCTTCTGCCTTCACCGTGCATATTGTAAACGAAAGAATCATTATTAAAAGCAAGCTCCATATTTTCAAACCTACTCCCACCCTTCCTTATGTACTCCCCTTATTCAACAAGAAGAAATCATTTTTTCCACTTTACGCATAAGCCAAACTGTAATAGGAATACCGACAAAAATATATCCAAGTAAAACATAAATAATTATCACTATGTACCTCTCCCATATTCATACATGTTTATTTCTTATCTCTAGTAATCCAACCCATAAAGATAAAAATTGCTATTGAGACTAGAAGCATGATAATCAATGCATCACCAATTTGTGACCTTATTTCATTCTCCATAAAAGGCCGCCCCCATGTATCTCAATATTCAAATCTGTCCGTCAGTAATCCCTCGGCGCATATTCCTCTTTTTCTTGATCCCAGCTGCACTTTTCGCAAACCTTGTCACCGTTCTCCCACAACTCCACTCTAACCCTGCCACAATTTTTACATTCTTCGCCTGTGTACCCGATTAGCTTCCCTTTGTCCATGTTCATCACCCCAAGTTCCTCAATATTCAGTCGGTGTTCATTGTTTCTGGATATTATCAATCCCGTACTGCCAGCCACTAACACCCTTGATTTGGTAGCGATTATGCACATATTGAATATCTATGATGACCGCTTTATCGCCTTTACTCAAAACGGTTACGATGTCGCCTGTTTTAATTTTTTTCATATTTTCCTCCCATGTACTTCGATATTCATTTTGATTCTTTATCAAAGAAGCAAACACAGACAGTACCGCCATATACATCAACTTCTAAATAAGAACCACATTTATCACAAGCACCAAACTCAGCATCACGTTCTACAGTTGGTATAACCTTTCCATTCTCATCGAACTTGACATCTGCATAAGGATTTTCGTAAGTATTCACCCATGTACACCTCCTATTCATTTTGTTTCCTTATTTATAATTGCATTTACCTTTTCCCTTAAATCCTCGATTTCTTTTCTGGAATCTTGGACAAGTCGAAGTAACTCCAATAGTAATTCCCTTTCACTAAGATCGTTCATGTTCAATGCACGCTCCCTATTCATTTTGTTACTTGATTCAAAAGAGACAGAATCGCAAATATCATAATCATTGGAGCAACAAGAAAAATAAATATTATAGACATAGCAGAAGAAAGATTCGGATACTTTTCTTCCATATCTTCATTCATAAAACCCCAAAACCTTTGCCATCTTGTCATGTAATCACCCTATTCATTTTGTTACATAATAAATACAATAAATAAGACTCATTCCACCAATCAACACAAGCCCTAAATTACAAAGTTCTAAAATATTCTCTAATCTTTCTGCTCTTCGTCTAGCTTCCCGACTCATGAACTCACCCTATTCACCTTCCTTAATTTATATTGTTTGCTGATTAACCAAATTTTCCGCTTTTTTCAAAAGCTCTTTTTGTTGGTTCAAAGTCATTTTCCCTTGAAACTCTTCATGGAAGGCGATTAAATACGCTATTACTTCGCCTTCTGTCTTTAGCTTCATACTTTTTCTCATGTCATAAACAATCGACTTTACCGCTGCCTTAACTTCAATCCTCGGTCTAATTGCATCGGCTTTAATTCTACCTCTCGCCAAATCTTCCACCCCTTTGATTATCCAGCGCCCGTTGTTCCGCTTCGGATCGCGTAGCGCCCTTTTTCATGTAAAACCTAGTTTCAATGTTTTGTTCTTTTCGATTTATGTTTTCCGGCAACGTTTCCGGCGTCCATCCTTCGGCAATCGCTCGGCGCAAAAAATTAGCTGGAGACTTCACTTCTTTTGGAGACTGCCGGATCATCAAAAGCAATTCAAGCGAACGTTCGAACGAAACTTTTTCAAGCATTACCAAAACCTCATCGCTCGGGTTACTCAAAGTTGCAATTTGATAAGCCATAATAATAGCTTTTGCTTTTTCCATAAAATCCCTCCTATTGAAATTAATTATATCATACATATGGGTCATAATCAACTATTTAAGGGTCTTATTTTATAACTTATGGGTCATTCAAAAAAGAAGCGAAAAACGGAGCTATACGGAGAAAAACAGAGTTTGAAAAATGGGTCATTTCCCTTAAAAATGAAATGTTCCACGGAAACCAAAAAGCCGAAAAACGCCAGATTTGCCGGAATACGGACTTTGGGGAACCCGACTTGTTCACAAAATAAAATATTTTATACATATGTACGGATGAAAGCCGCGCCGGACGCCGCGGACAAAACTCCCCCCGCGCCCCCCTCTTCCTATGTTATCCTTCAACTTCGGCGGGTTTTGGTTGTGGTCGCCGCAGGTGCGGCAACAGGTGTTTTGTTGTGGTCACCCTGTATTTCGTTTATTATGTTTCTTTCTCTTTTTCTCTTTTCCTTTTGTGGATATCTCGGACATTTTGCTCTTTTTTATCCACACCCCTAAGAAAGGTAGCCTTGCTAACGCAAGCCCAAAGAATTTACCATACTCCCCGCGCCGCCCCTACGTTCTGTGTGGTCTTGGGTTTGTTGTAATTCTTCTGTTGACTCTCCCTTGATTTTATGGCAGGAGGCACCACGCTAGGAGGCTTAGATCGACCACACAGCTCCCCTTATACAACGACAATTAAGTCAGTTGTAAAGGAGAGCTGTGGAGGCAATCAGGAGTATACCCGAAGGGGATGAGTCGCCTTTTTTCTTCTGTATGACGTGCCTAGGTCGCGCTTTATCACGTATAGTTGTTTACTAACTCCAGAAGCCAGCTTGATCGTTGCCGATCACACGGACGGTTTATCAGTAGGTCAAGAGTCACACCACTGAATCTAGGGAATTGGGGCTGTTCGGATACAAATAGAATTTTACCCTGCAACGGAAGACACCCACTATCATGCTCCGCACGGACGTTGTATCCAAGTCTAAAGACTCGCCGTGGTTTGATTTACGCGGGGGGATGGACGACTACCATTCATTTATTAATGTCGTTTTGGGTGGCATTGAGCGCCCGATATTCAAGTTTTCCTATTTCGCTAGTCGTGACGTTCTTCTAACTAGATTCATTCGATTTACATTACCTGTTGTCATGTGGCACGTCGTGCAAATCGGAGGATCGGATATCTTCACCGCCTCAGTTCGACCATGACCAACTTCGCATTTATATATGTACATTGTTTGTTTCGGCTGTGCAGCATTCGCCTTTGCTTTCCTGCGCTTTGCCTCGGCTTGTTTCTTTCTCTGCGCTTTGGCTTTCAATCCCTTGGCATCCATGTGCGTTCACCTCGATATGTGGTTGTAATCTAGCTGAATTTGCTAGATTCCCTAAAAAAGGCAACAAAAAAATAAGCCCTCGACGCTTAATTTACAAAATTTGGAAATTAAGACGAGCGTTATGAGACAAAAAAATATATGGTCTTGCTTTTATGTATTACTGCTTCTTGGTGAAGACAGATAATAGTCGATTTAATAGTGTTTTTTCTTCTTTAGCTGCTAATAGCTGGGTTTTCATTTCAATCATTTCACGAAAAGCAACCGTCATGTTGCTGTAGTACATATCAGCCATTTTGTTTTGCTGTCTCTGTAATTCTATGATCTTATCTAGCTTTTGGTCTTGATCTTTGATCTGCTTCTCTAACGCTTCGTAGCGCTCATCATAGCGGCTCTCATGCTGCGTGTCGGGCATCGCTATCTTGTATTCGTTCGTTGCCCTTCCGTACTTGATACATATGGTTTTTATGGCGCTATCGTGTTCAATATTCTTGCTCAAAATCTCCCTTAGCTCACGTAGCGCCACTAGGTCATGCTCAGTGAATGCTCGGTGCTGTCGATCATCCTTGTAGAACAGATAACCTGATTCCTCCAGCTCTCTACAATATTTACTTACTGTAGATTTCCCGATCTGGAGCAGCTCCGCGACTTGCTGCGTTGTGTACGTGTTTTCGACCCTTATTACTTCGCCGCCATCACTACTCAAAGAGAAGTCCTCCCCTTCCTCAAAAAAAATCAAAAAAGACGCTTGGAATTTTGCTCCAGCGCCTTAACAATTTCACCTTTTTGAGTTATACTGATTCTCAAAGGGTCGAATGCTTTGTAGCGAAGCAGTCTTCCTGTCCTCTGCGCTTGTTCCACCAAGCTCAGGGGATATTTTAATTTTATGGGTCTTATTTCCTATTCCCATAATATACCGATCCGCCTGATCTTGTCCATATATTTCTATAAAATTATGTCATATTGCTTCAAGAAGTTACCTTTAATGCTATTTATTTGCCTCCTGATTCGTGCTGCTGTCACATTATCACTGGACACGACCGCCTTTAACCAATCGGCTTGAAGCTTAACAATAAGCTTATTTGCCCTAAAAATGGATTCAACTTCTTCACGGCTGCTCACTTTGGAGACTACCGATTTGCTGCTGTTGCTGCTCATTCTTAAAGTGTTCAACCAAAAACCTCCTCATTACCCCGTATAACTCGCAAATGGCAACAAATAACAAAACCCCTCTTATCGATTCTGGAAAAACCAAGCAAACGATACTGGCAAGCACAAGCAGCTTACCCTCTATCAAAAATTTAAGAACCGCTTTTATCGCTTTTTTCATAGACTCGACCTCTCTCTTAGACAGAAATCCATAACTGACCTTAAGATTTCAATTCCAAAGAAAATCATTAGGAACCAAACAAAATAAAATAACGATTCTGGATATATAGCGCCAATAATAAGTGCAATTACAACCGTTGAATAGCTTGGGTCTGTCCATGATTTAACTATTTCTATCGCTCTTTTCATAGACTCGCTTCCCTTCCTTTGGATCAATGCGAATAAAAATAGTTTGTGGGATCGCGTCCTCTGGGAAGATATAAAATATAAACTTGCCCTCTGGAATTTTCCTGTCTGCATACTTCCGGCGCTCGTGAGCTGTCAGAAGCGAAGAGGAAACGGCGATTTGCTTATTAAGCTTGCAAGTTCCTTCTAACATTCGGATTACTCTACTTTCCTCGTCTTTCTGAATCATGATGCTAAGTTTAATCAAAGCTTTGTTCGTTCTGCCCGTTTGATTGTAGACTCTAAACGCCCAATGATGGGGATTTTCAACCGAATTTTCTTTCATCGCTGCTAACATGTTCCAAATCCTCCTTGACTAATGTTTCTATGAGTAAATGCTCAGATCGGTATCTCTTCAAAGCGCCTATGTGCCGTCTGTCTAGCTCTTCGAAGAACTGACGATCCTTACCCATTGGAGGAAGGGGAAACGGTAAAATCATGCTGTACGTGCTGTATAAATTCAAGGCGTGAATCTTTCTCTGTGACGACTTCGGCAAAACCCATTTATTTAGCAGCTTGCCGTAATCTCCAAAGCGTTTATCTTGAAAGTCATGGACAAAATTCATTATCGTACCGCCAGGAGTCTTATGACAACGAATAAGGATGTCGGTTTTATCCCTAATCCGGCTATCAATGTTATGGAAACTCGGCAAAATGAAAATAAAAAGCCCATTCATTTTACGCACATAGTTTAATACTTTCGTCATGGTGATTTGACCATTTCCGTTCCACTGCCGGTTATCAAAATTCGATTGGCTTTCATCAAATACAACTATGCTTCCGTGTGCGTCTGCGATTCGATACCAGTCCGTGTAATCTTCAAACATATAAGCCCCGCGCATCGGGAAATTTGCAAACAACTTCGCGCCGGATGCCATCGCCCATTGGTGGGCTTTGATGCACCCTGTCAGTGATTTACCTGACCCATATCCGCCCTCGATACCAATAATGAACATTGTCCATTTACCCCCTTTTTAAAGCCCCTTGGAGCTTGTTTTTAATTTCCCTTGCTTGTGTTATGTGATATTCTTGTTCCTCATATTTCCCATCACTTTGTAGTGAGTCGTCCAGCTTATCCAAATGGTGACCCAACTGCTCAAACAAATAAGATTGTAAATCGTCGCTCATTACGCCACCTCTTCAACTGCATCAAGAATATTCGGCTCTCTACGAAAGAAAAAATAAACCGTACTTTCTCCGATTCTATAAACGCTTTGCAGCAAAACAAGGCATATAGCCCCAAAAAACATATGGATACCGATAAGCCTAGCGCCGCCATCGTCACTAAGTAAGTCCCTAAACATCGACAATGCTTGTTCACTTACACCCATGACAATTTTCTTGTAAATGTCTGGTCCGAATATAACAATGGCTAGAATTATGATTGCTTCGGTTATCAGATTAAAGATATACCGCTGCTTCGCGCTCATTTCTTTCTCACCAGTTAAATAGCTTTTAATTGATTTCATCATCTTAAGCCATCACTCTCCTTTTTCATCTTGTCATACGTTTTAGAGTCAACCGATATCGGTCTAGGTATCAATGCTTCGATCACTCGAATAAAGAATCCGGCAGGGGCTACGCGCTGCGCTTCTTCGACAATGTGCTTTATGATATGTTCATACGGCTTTTTCCCTTTGTGAATCTTCCGTTTTTGTAGGTTCATCAGGTAGCCCACGGCTTGCATTTGCTGCGGTGTTAACGGCTGTACCTTTTCCTTCAATGTATCAATAACCTGTTTGACGGAATCAATCTGTGGCTGCATATCTGCGTATAAATCAGACGAGAGCGTTCCCTGAATATCCGGCGGTGTATCGTTTCTCATATCGGAAAATCCCCCCTTTTTATTTGAACATACCGACGATTGCCATTATTCCCAAGAACAAAATCAGCGCCCACGTTAACGGGCTTGTTTTCCCTGCGTTGTTGTTTTTACCTTGATACAAATAAGCTTGTCCTATGATTGTGTTTTGCTCCACTTCGGCTAAATGCGCGATTTCCTGCAAATACGGCAATGCAACGTTATAGCAATACGTTAGCCCCCTAGTTCCGTTGAAAATCTCCGCGTCACCAATTGGCAACACATATTTTTCTGTAACGACTCTATCCTTGTACAAATGCTTCACTGGAATAACTTCACACGTTCGGTTTGTTCCGCTTCCGATCCGCGTCCATTCGTCTTTTTCCTCGTCATACCTATAATCAAGATCACCATAAATGATGACCGTTCCGTTAAACTCTTCTACTTCCTTCGCTTTTGCCATTTGAAAATTCCCCCGTCTTCCTCAATCTTATTTTTCATCCAAGCACCAACAATGAACGGAATCAAAAGCCCTGTCCCTACCGCTGCCCCTGCGGTGAAAAAATACTGAAATACTGCGGGCAATGCATTAGTTGTCATCATTCTTCCTCCTTGATAAGTAGACCAAGACCAACATCACCGCTAATGAGATAAGAGATACCGCTAGTTCAGTGCCTTGGTGCGACGGATTATGCATGAGCTGATAAGTCAGATAGTCATTACCCATAAAATCACCACCACTTTATTAAGTCTTTTAACCAAAGTAAGACACGGCTGTACTTTTGTATTTGTGATAGCGTATGTAGGAATATGAGCGCCGTTATAAGCGATGTAATGACGCCTGTCCACTGGCTCCCTAAGATACCAAAGATACTAAAATAATCATCCAGACGAACACCCTTGGCGGCTACGCTTCCGATGCCCCCAAGCTTGCTATAAATCAGATCGAGAAATTGAAAAATCGGTGAAAAAAGGCTATCTATGAAGTTGTTCATCTATACGCCCCCTCTCATGTTTCCAATAATTCGCATCGCTGCCCATCCTGTATAAATCCAAATACCGAAGATGAACAGATATGCCACCTTATCAAGCTGTAGGACGCCCATTAACGGCTTTAAATGGTCAAACACACTTTGATAACTGTCCGGCAACACCGAAGCCCTACCCGTGAAGGAAAGCCCTAGGAAGGTCTTAAATAGCCCTGTAACGATTCCTATAAGCAGCTTGGCCAAACCTACAACAATCATAGTGACTTTGACTAGGAGGACACCTAGATTGTAGATGAAATAAAAGATTCCCCCTAGAAAGTCCAGAATGGGCTGTATGAGCTTCGTTAACCCTTGAAGCAACCAAAGCCCCAAGTTACTCAAATGAGCGAATAGGAAGCGGAATCCGTCGGCTATAGCACTAAACATGATTAGTTCCTAAACCTTGCGTAAGCGCCCACCGCGTACCTTACAACATCAATGAGCTTGTCAGCACAAGCAAGCGCCAAGAACAGAAGCAAGAACGGGGAAACCTGTTGGATATAGTACACGGTAGCTTGTACCAGTTCGGGAGTAGTCATTTTTCATTATCACCCTTTCGTTATTTTAAAGCATTCTTAGCTGCATCAATGATCCTAGGGGCAAACCCCATCGAAATACCCAACAAGATAAACAAGACAAGGAATCCAAAGATGGTAACGGAGTTACTAAATATATCACTTCCTGTGAAGCCCCATAGCGCGTTGTTATCCGTCACCCCGCCGCTGGTTGAACCGTCTGAAAATACGGTTATAACCTTCGTTTCTTGAAAGGATGACGTTGGATCGTAGCCTTCTTGTTTCGTTACCTGGTAGGACGTAACCGAAGAACTGACAGTATTTACGAGCTTGCCATTGTAATAAACCTTGTACGCTGTAGCTCCAGCAACATCGTTCCAACTTAAGAGCAAGTATTCCGGCTTTAAATCCTTCGATATGTCTGTTGTTCTCTTTTGCGTTGTTATTGTCATAGGCGCTGACTCGGGCGATTCGTTTCCGCTTAAGTCGATAGCGCTGATTGTGAATGTGTAGGCTTTCCCTAAGACTAACCCCGTTATGGTCGTCGTATTGGATTGTATATAAATCGGCTGCGGATTGCCTACCATTCGGATGATGTAATGATCTAAGTCCAGCTCTGCATTCTTGCTCCATATCAATTTTATTTGAAGTTCATCCGGCACACCGTTAAAACCGATAGGCGTCTGCGGCGGAATCACATCGAGAGGCTTCGCCGTTACCGCTGCCGATCTCTGCGACTCCACATCAGACGTATTGATTGCCGAAACCGTGTAACTGTATGTTTGACCATTCACAAGCCCTGACGCTATCGTATAGCTCGTCGATGCCGTTGGTGTCGTATTAACCTTTGAACCCGAATCATCATAGATAAAATATCCGAAAATGTCCGGCTCACTATTGGGATCCCAACTTAACAAAATGGTCCGATCCCCTGCGTTCGCTTTAACCCCTGTAGGCTTTAAAGGCGGCGTACTGTTAGATGGCTTTTTTGTAACCGCTGCGGATTTAGCAGAGCTAACACCCGACGTATTGACCGCCGTTATTGTGAATGTGTAGGATGTTCCATTGACCAAACCATCCACTTCAAAAGAATTTGCTTGTATCGGCTGTGTATTAACCTTTGTTCCACTGGCGTCCTGAACATCATAATGTGAAATGTCTGTTTCTGCGTTCGCTTGCCAGTTTAAAAATAACTTCCTATCTCCCGCTGCTGCCGTTACACCTATCGGAGCATTCGGAGCAATGAGATTCACAGGCACCCCTGACACTAACCCCGATTTCTGCGACTCCATATCTGACGTATTCACCGCCGACACGCTGTAACTGTACGTTTGACCGTTTATAAGCCCTGACGCTATCGTGTAGCTCGTCGATGTAGTCGGTGTTGCATTCACCTTCACACCCGAACCATCGTAGATGTAGTAGCCTTTTAAGTCGCTTTCACTGTTCCCATCGTAGCTAATCGTCAATTTTCTATCTCCAGAGGTTGCCTTTACATTATTCGGCGCCGCTGGAGGATTGAGATTTTTAGGCGTTGCCGTGACCACTGGAGATTTTACCGACTCGACGCCGGACGTATTGACCGCCGAAACCATGTAGCTATAGGACTGACCATTCACAAGCCCTGACGCTATCGTGTAGCTCGTCGATGCCGTTGGTGTCGCATTTACCTTCACACCCGAACCGTTGTAGATGTAATACCCTTGCAAATCCTGCTCATTGTTTGCCGAATAACTTACGGTTATCATTTGATTCCCTGCAACAGCCGTGACATTCGTTGGTGGAGCTGGCGGCGTTGTATTTAAAATCTTGACCGAAGCTGACTGTGTTTTCGCCGATTCCGTTCCCGAAGTATTTACAGCGCTTATTTGAAAACCATACGTCTGCTGAATAGTTAACCCCGTTACATTGTAGTTATTTGAAGCAATAGGGCTGCTATTCAGCTTGACGCCATTTTTATAAATAAAGTATCCGGCAATGTCAGACTCTGCGTTCAATGCCCATTGCAAAACAGCTATCTTATTCCCCGAATTTGCAATAAAATTTATCGGTACATTCGGCGGTGTTGTATTTAATGGTTTTACCGTTATCGCCGCCGACTTTGCCGACTCTAACCCTGAGTTATTGATTGCCGTCACTTCAAAAATATAGCTCGTTGTATTGGTTAATCCAGAAGCTACCACGTAACTCGTCGATGCCGTTGGTATTGTATTTATCTTTACATGATCTTTATAAATGAAGTACCCTTGCACATCGTCGCCAACACTGTTAGCCGACCAGTTCAGAGTTGCCGATCCATTACCCGCCGTTCCTGTTAAACCAGATGGAGCAGCCGGAATGCCGATAGTCTTCACATTAAGAGCAGCAGACTTTGCCGACTCATTACCTGTTGTATCTACAGCAATCACTTGATAGGAATAATTCGTTCCGATGCTTAAACCACTGTCCAAAAAAGTTGTCGTTGTATTATTCAAAGTCGTAACATACGAGTTATCACGATATAACTTATACGACGACAAGTCAGAATCAGCAACGCTGTTCCAATCGAGTTTAACGCTCGTAGTCGTTACATTCGATGATCTAAGACCAGACGGAACAGCAGGAGGCACAATGTCACTTGAACCGCTTGGAAATACATCAAATTCATATAACGTCAAACCATCACTTGTACCAGTACCCACATCAACAATCGCTACCGTCCTTACATTTGTATAAACTTGATTCAATGGATACATATTTGCAGTGTTAATTGGCATATTAGCAGATCGAGAAACAATCAATACATTATTAGAATCATACAGACGAAATTCAGTTTTTAGACTGTTAGTCTTCTCCATGAAACTACCTACTGAAACATCACTTGGAAACGTATAATACAAAGTATCTGTATTATTATTTCCTGCATCATGATATTGCAATGTACTAGATGTAGATAAGTTGTTATCTGTCACCGCCGTTATAGCAGAACCACTTAAAAATACATCTTTTGCTTTAGTCATAGTTAAACCATTCAGCAAGCCCCCTGTATAAGCAAAAGCATTATAAGGAATTACAGATACGATGAAACCAATAGCAATTAAACACAATACTAACCTTTTCAAACAATCAAACCTCCTCCCCTACTTACTTTGATATGGCGGCGCTTTACCAGACCCCGCACCGCCATTTTGATAATCCGGCATTGTTCCTGTAGCATTTGAATGATAACTTGGTACGCTATCCCCACCGCCTACATTTGGTGCATTGTAGGAAGGAAGTGGGTTATTGTTTAGCCCGTTTCTGTTTTGATAGCTTGGTGCGCTTATCGGCGTATCATTCGGTGTCTGATAACCCTTGTCCGGCTCGATAGTAGGATTTCTTTTCGTATAATTAGGTGCATTAAATGTTGGTTCAGCGTAATTGTAGGTTTGGTCATTCTTTGCTAAATCATCGACTTTTGCAGTCGGATCGGGAATTGTAAAGGGCTGCGATTGTGAGAAATCAGGTTCAAAACTAGGAATATTATCCGTCAAATTGCTATCTATCTTGCTCGGCAAGTCCGTCATATGCGGTACAGCAGGATTGAAGCTAGGCAAAGGCTGCGGCGCTTGTACTGGCTTTTCCCTTCTTTGTAAATCATCCCCTATGATCTTGGCAATTTCCGGCGCTCTATTTACCAATTCTTGACCCATTGCCGGAACGATTGCATCTTTCATTTTCTGTGCCACATCATCCCAATTCGGTGCAGGAGGAACACTGTTCTTTATCACGTCAGACCATGCCCCCATATATTGACCCCATGCCGGACAAGATAACTGATCCATTAATTGTTGACATGCTGCCGTGCATTCTACTGGAGGGGTTTGATTTCCGACTGTCACCGATGCCCTTTGTCCTTCTACGCCGTTTATGACAGCAGCCACTTCAACAGTGTGCTGTCCATCAGGAATTATGAGGTCTTCGGTTATATCGGCGTATGGACTCCCCATCAATTGACCATCCAAGTAAACGTTGTAGGATTCCGCATTTGGAACAGGATTCCATTCGAATTGATAATATGTACTTCCGTCATTTTGATATGTTAAACCTGTAGGAGCTGGAATACTGCCACCCGAAGGCGGCGGCGTCGAGCTAGGCGTTGGTGTCGGCGTTGGTGTTGGTGTTGGGTCTGGATTACTTCCACTGACCGTAACTGAATTAGTTTCGCTCACTTCTACTCCGCTACTGTTAACTCCCTTTATATAAGCCGTAAAAGGCTTGGGATAATTACTAGGATACAGATAGACGGAAAACGTACCTTTGCTATGCAAAGTCGTAAACTTATTACCGTTAACGTAAAAATACCAAGTTACAATATCCGTATCATCATCCGTAAATGAGAATTTATAGTTTCCAGCCGGAGAATATTCGCCAATATAGGTGAAATCACTAGCTGAAGCTCTAGCAAAAGGCATATATAGCGTCATTAAAATAATAATTAATGGCATTAATTTTTTCATATCATCTCTCCTTAAAAGAAGAAAAGGACGGGGAATGTTCCCCGCCCCTTTTTTTGGCGCTGCTTTTTTTATTTAAGTGCACCTTTTGCCAAATCAATAAGACGCGGCGCAAAGTTGATCGCAATACC
>NZ_JCAUAN010000055.1:0-14299 GCF_059691975.1 Paenibacillus sp. J22FR5
CTACGTCTGATGAGCGCTCTCATGAACAACATCTGCAAACCAAGGTGATAAAATCCTGCGAATGAGTGAGTATATGTGAGATAAACCCTTAAAACCGAGGGACGGGCAGTTATGCGTGGTTACAGGATACCTTAATCATCCACGACGGCAGCCGATTGGCTGCCGTTTTCTCAAGTAATGGGAGGTTTACGTAGCTCAGGGGCGAATACTAATAATACAAATAATGGATATGCGGAGGATATAATGACGCAATTTTTTCTCATTCGCCATGGAGAACCTCATTGGGACATAAACGAACAGTACAAATGAAAGGGGCATGGTCGGGATTTGGTACCTCTTACGATTAAATGGGTTAACCAAGTTTATTTGACAGCGAAAGATGAGCGCTTAAAAGAAGCTGAAATTATTGTGTCTTCTCCATACCCAAGAGCTCTTCAAACTGCTGCTGCTATCCTATCTAAGGAACTTAGTTTAGAAATAAAGATTGAATTCGACTTAAGGGAATGGCAACCCGACTTAACATTTGTGTACGACTCAATGGAGAGGCTTAAAGAACTAGGGGACGATTACGATAATAACAATGGAGTCTATCCTTCTGGGGTAGCCAAACTTTGGGAGTCTAAGGAACTACTGAAGAATCGTGTAGAGAAAACAATTGACAAATATCTTGAATATAGAAAGGTAATAATTACAGGACACGGCATGGCTTTTCGGACCTTGGTAGGCGAGATAAGTGCCTCTAAAGTAGTCACGAACTCAGGAACCATAATCAACGGTGAATCGTTAATAATTATGTCGCCAACTCAAATCTCTAAATCTTTCAATGGTGCCGGCGCCGGCGTTACTGGTGCCCACGCCATGACGTTTTCTTTCTTTAGCGCAACGATAACGTTGATTCCGACCGGTAATGGAGAGTTATCAAAGTATCGAAGAAAGCGCTCTGGAACTGGCTAGAAGGTAAGTAATCACGAAATGGGCATCAACCTAGTGCGGAACCATCCACTTGACCATATATTGATATTGCCAACCACACACTTAACTCACTCGTCACCCTAATTTAAATAACGAGAAAAAAAACGGTCTGTATTCGCATCTGTTACGCGATAAGACCGTTTTTGTTTTTCTCGGTATTCTTTGTGATATTGGATTATGAAATTACCATACAAAAGCTGATGTGATGATAACCAAAAGAATGAAAAGAACCAAAATAGCTGCTGCGCTGTTACCAACACCAAAACCTGCACAACTTCCACCACAACCTACTCCTACTCCCATGTTTACTCATTCCCCTCAAGTGAAATTTCATTACGGTATAATCATATTCTCTGTACATAGTGATTGATTGGACTTAAGTCAGGGCATGATTGCTGAAAAGGATAAAAAAATACAAACCCGTTCTTCCTAAATGGAGACTGTCACTACTATAAAACCGGATTCCTAAGCGTACAGGAATCCGGTTTATTTGTGTAAAAAATGGCCTAGCGTGCGAAATCCGCGTTTTGTTGGCGGGACCCCTATGCTTTGTGCTATGGGGTTGGCATACTGATCTTTCGCGTCTTATAGAAACGGATGCGGATGCGGATTCAGTTTCCCGGCCGTCAGCGGCTTTTTCGTATATCCAAGCTCCGCCGGCACCCGAAGCACTCTCTTCAGCCCCGTCAAGCGTTGCAAATGATGTCCGAATGTCATCGGCAGCATTCCCGGAATCAGAACTTTTACGCAATGCAGCCCGTTTCGCAGCGTTTCCAGCGATGACTGATCCACCGCAATCACATCGAGGTTCAAGCGGCGAAACACCTCGATAGTGTCCTTCAGATCATCGGTCAGATCCGCATGACTTGCCTTACGCTTGAACTCCTCGTCAAACGTTCTGAGCGGACGCTGTCCGTCCAGCAAAAATTGCAGCCGTTCCTCTGCTTGCGGCAAACCGTATAGCATGGCATGATCCTCCATATGCAATACGAGAAACGGATCGTCGAGCATTTGCATTAAATGTCCCTGGCCCGCCTCAAATTTCTCTTGCAGGAAAATCAACCTGCCGGCCAACTCATGAATGGCGCTCTTCGCGGCCCGTACCGGATCCAAATGAGCTCCCGCCGAACAGATAAGATTCATCTTCCCGGGGCTGACGCTTTTCGCGAGCGCCCAAATGCTCGGAATCCCATTCTCCATCGTCATATTAAACAAATGCACATCGTATCCGGCAACTGCGCGTAGCCTTTCGACCATGAGCCGCAGTTCCTGATCGTTAGTGGAATAGGGGTCTAGGCGCGGGATAGGCAACTGCGCGTACCAAGTCATCAGGAACGAGTCACGCTCCGCCACTTCCAAAATCCCGTACAAGACGGCTTCCTCCAAACTTCCGCCTAACGCACAGCCGTTGGAGCCTTCCTGGACAAAGCCGCTACCGAATCCCGAGATGTAATAAGCGAGACTCTCCGGAACAAGGATCGGACAGTTCCGCACTAGCGAATAGCCCCATATCCAATCGATGGGGAGGTCGGGATCAAACGGTTCGAACGTGAAATCAGGCCGCGCGTACTGTTTCTTTGAATATAACCCAACCTTGGAGGGGTCGAGCGCATGATCCGCAACACGGTTGAAACTGTCATAAATTACGGTCCGTTTGCCGCGGGGGGTTATACCGCAGTGTCGCTCCAATCCTTCCAAGATCGCGGTCAATTCGCTTTCCGCATAAGAAAAGCTGCGGCTTCCCGTTACCTCATCTCCCATCAGAAACGACGGCAGATTGACCCCCACCCCGGCAAACGGCGACACGAGGTCAAGCATCTTGGCATTAAAAATGCCGGTCCGGGAATCCATATAGTCTTTGGTCAAATGTTGTTTCAGGTCGTCTATCGGACGGCAGCGGTAGCTGTCGGCGCTTATCTTCGGTCTCGGCTTGAGCGAAATGTTGGCCGCCGCCGATGAATCGTCGGGCAAGCGGCCGCACACCGGACAAAGCGGGTCAGGCAGAATGAAATGGAGCGAGCTATTCAGAGTTTTCAGGTTAACGATATACATATGCTCTTCCGTATGGGCTCGGATGCCCCGCAGCACTCGCTGCGTCTCGGCAATCAGCAAGTGAGCTGTATGCCAAAGTCCTGAAGGCGAAGATCTTACGTTTTGTATGCCCCTAGGCGACGCCGTGAAACGCCGGTTATCCGCACACTCGGAGCATCCCGGCGCACCCGGACGAACCAAAGGCCCGACTATGCCCTCATCCATTGAAATAAAGCCCCGCAGCCACGGGATGCCGGCCTGCTGCAACGCCTCTTCAGCCTCGAAGTATCCGGAGGAAGGCCAGTCATCGTGCAGCACCACAACCAATTTCGCCGCTTTCGGTATGTGTGAAGTGAAATCTGTCTGTCGAACGACCTGATAATGGTCCAATAGCTTTCCGCATACGAAGTCGGCCAATAAACCTTCTCCGACAACTGATATGATAGCTTTCACGCTGATCACCTCATCTCGCACAATGTGCCCCGCTCGCTTCGGCGGGTTTCTCCGCTAATCTCCCCGAGCCAGAAGGGAAGGAACTGCCGGTCGGCAGCCCCTATGATTGCTGTCATGGTTTGCTTCCCGTTTGTAAAGTAACGCTGGTGACCACGGTACTTTCCTTTCCACTTCATACTTAAACTCCCACAACAAAGGCATAACAAACCTCCAGAGAACTTGGCTTCTCGGATTTCGCCAGTAATCCATGGTCGGTGAAATCCCCAAATACGCTAAGTCAATATTCCTCTTTAAGATGAATTCATTATAAATTGATTGATGATAACTAATATATGCACGTATTGGGGACAAATAGCAGTACATAAGATTACTTGTGAAGAGTTGGGGCAGATCGGGAATTACGGAGGAGGAATAAAATGACAAATTTTAACCATTCGATGCGATAGAGGAAGTTACCCTGCAGAAGGAAGGGGTTAGTAGTTGGCGGGAGGCTGTGAGGCCGTTTGATTCAATTTTGTTTGTATCACAGGAGTGGGATATCGAGGAACTGAGGGTTCTTCACACGGTTTGCAGGGAGGAGAAGAAGATCTTTCTTCCCGCAGTGTGTCTGCAGCAGGTGGGTCTGGCAGGTCCGCTAGTGCATCCGGACTTTGAGGGATGCTGGGAGTCAGCGTGGCGCAGCATTCACGAATCAGGCGGCTCTTGGTCTTGGATCTGGCAGTAGAAGCATTTCTGAAAGAGGAAATGGCAGGAGTGTTTGCCGTGTTGCTGCGAGAGGGGGAATACCGATGAGCGCTATCGTTATGATTGTGGTTATTTGGTGATAGCGGAGTGCGTATACGAGGAGGTATCGTCCGTGCGTCTAGCTGAACAGTTGCCGCTAATCTTTGAGATCCCTTCATGTGAAGTAACGCTAAATTCGGATGTTCTGCAGTCCGCCTTGCAGGTCTTGGAACAGAACCGTAAACTTTCAGCCCAATTCGAGTTTGTACGCCAAATCAATTCGAGGCAGGTGTACCAGAAGCGGTGAATTTTACGCTGATGCTGCACGATGCGTGAGCTGCGGCTTCCTTCAGATATTGGAATGATTTGGATGGAACACATGAGAGCCCCGTTTCACGCGTCTCACTGCACGGTTGTTTGTTACCAAACAAAGAGGGTGTTTTTCTGTCAATAACGTGAATGCCCTATACATACACACTTAGGTTACGTGGAGCAGGGTTATGTGTTGCGCTTTACAGTCAACCGTCAATCCTAGCCCCCACGATGTCCCCGAAGGAAATCCACGTTAGTTCCGTAACCTAGTCCAAGCCAAGGGGTAAATGCTGACATAGTATGGAAAGTGACTTTATTCCCCGTAAAAGGAGGGTGTATGAATATGGGAATAGCGGTAGACGGAATTCGTCGCAATAGCAGTGTGGAGATTTTAGTTCTATTTATTTTGTTGGTTATCATTACAATGTCTTTTTGTATTTAATTTCAGTAAAGAAATGGGGGTTCACGGGGATTATTCCTGTGAGCCTTTCTTTATTCCACTATCTTAGCCCCCACGATGTCCCGAAGTTTACCCAAGTCAGCCCCGTAGGCACTTCACCTTGGATCCGTCTTCGCGGTAAGTGGTGGGAATCGGATCGGCTACAGCTGCTTGCTGGAAGGATTAGTTGAAATTGGTATCGAAGTGGGGGTATAGACCTAGTGCGGAACCATCCACTTGACCATATATTGATATTGCCAGCCAGCACACAACTCACTCGTCACCCTCATTTAAACAATGAGAAAAAACGGTCTGTATTCGCATCAATTTCGCGATAAGACCGTTTTTGTTTTTTTGTGATGTTGGTTTAAGGATTTACCATACAAACCGCTGATATGATGATTACCAAACACAAGTTATTGATAAGATGATTACCAAAAGAATAAACAGAACCAAAACAGCTGCTGCGCTAGTACCAACACCAAAACCTGCACAACTTAAACCACTCATGTTAGTCAGTCCCCTCAAGTAAATTTTCATTACGGTATAAAGTATGTTCGTTACATAGTCCTTGATTGGACATAAGCCGTTCTTCTAATCGGAAGTTGGTCAAAGGTCAGAGGTGTTTTCCCTGGGAGTTTGATTTTTATCACAAATTTGGTCGGGGCACTTGCCGTGGGGCTTGGTGTACCCTTGGGGGTGCTGGCGGGGTCAAAATAGAGAAGCCCAACGGAATCACACCGTCAGGCTGTTGGTACGCTATAGAACAAAGCTTTCAATGTCTTCTTCGATTTCCTGATCTTTGATTCCAATGCAGCTTAACGTTATGGACGGGTGGCTGTGGTTCAGGATCTTCTGAAGCTTGGCCACGTCCATGGTCTGTTTGTAGAACCAGTAGCCAAAGGTCTTCCGTAGCGTATGACCTTTTACGTGTATTGTCGCGGTTTTCTTTGTTCTTTTTGACGATGAGGCCGGCGACACAAACATAGGTGCTTAATCGTTTTGCGACACAAACATATGCGTATAATCGTGGTGATATTATAGGTTGGTTTTGTATTGATTTATTCAAATGTGAAATGGCCATTAAAGTAACGGGCAGATTTGTAGAGTTAAAGGAATTTGTCATTGGGTTCCCGAATAATTGAATATCTTTTGTTATATGTGAAGCGAACCTGTCTAACAAGGCTATTATACGAATTCCGCAAAAAAGACGTTATCTGAATCTGAGATAACCTTGAATTAGGGAGGGGAGGGAACATGAGAGGTTATAAAATTATTTTAATCCTATTATTTATTTCTCTTGGTATTTCTGGATGTAAAAGCAAAACAATTGAAGAAGAGTTTTATAAAACACATAAAAAAGAAGGACAGGAAATAATTTACCAAGGCTCCGTAATGAAAAGACCGTTCATTCTATATAAAGCCCTTTTTGATAATGGAAATATTGGTATTGGCTTGGCAGTGTTTGAGGGTGATGAGACTAAAGGATGGAAACTGAGTTCATCAAATGTAATGTATAATGAGAATAAATTGTTAATAGATCAATCAGGAATTAACTTTAATGACAATGTTAGAAGGCATTTAATATATGGTTTTATTAATGATCCCGAAATAAACAAAGTTGAAATAATCGATAAGAACAATCAAGTTATTGAGGCTAATATTATTCAACTAATTGGAAGAGAGTATATTTCGGATTAGTTGAAATGAATGAATTGAGAATTAATGTTTATGACAAGAACAATAAAATCCTGTTGGAAGTACCGTACAAGAGCAAGATATAGATTATTACTCAAGGAGTAATCCGTGACGTAAAAGGTCTGCAATCCATTCAGCATCTTTTACATCCGTTTTTCCGGTGGCTGCCGTTGTCCGTTGGTGTCGGTTGACAAGAACATTGTCCGAATTAAGTCCGCGTAAACCGCGGGCTTTTTTAGTTATCGGATCAAGTTCTTGTCATTTGTCAATGACAAGAACTTGATCCGATTCCCGATTCGTGACAAGAACATTGTCCGATTGCCGACAAGCAGTAGGCTGACCTGTAACTTGCTAAACTAACGGGCAGATTAGTTACAATATATGGTATAATTAACTCATTAAATCCATTGATATTGATGACTTTTTGAAGCTAGTTTCTATGAGATGAAGACATTAAAAAAGAATAAGGAGAAAACAATGGATACGGAAGCAATATATCATCATCTTACTCCTCAAACCTACATGAAGTCCTGGAAGCATGGAAATTCGTCAATCTATGTTGTGAAAAAAGGACTCGTCGATTTAGGGGAAGAAAAGAATACTAAAAGATTTGCAGGGATTGATGATTACCATACAATTAGAGCAGGTTCTCTTAGTGGTAACGAAGAGGATTTCAAATCATTTTTTGAACCTTTGAAAGAATACGTCGTTAAATTGGATGGAAATAAATTAGAAGATCCAATCGACATGAATCTAAACTTTTATAGATTCAATGAATGGAGTATTAGTGATTTGAAAGGGAATGTTGTTTCTAATGAAGTAAAACATTCACTTAGAAGCACTGTACTTTCAAAAACAAGAAAAGATATTGAAGTAAATTGGAGCCAACAATATGAAAATGATTGGAACAGAACTCATGATGCAATTGCAAATGCAGTATCGTCAACGAACACTCATTTATTAAATGCAATCAAAAGAGATGATCTAATTAAGTTTATGGTTTCGATTGAATGGCGATGATCGAAACCGTATCATCCAGTACTACAAGACGCAATGGACGTAGCCTTAAGAGGTAATTTATTAGGTATCGATTTTAAATCCATTGAAATTCCAGAAGAAGAACGGTTATTTCCGTTTTTAGAGACAGTTTACGATGAATATGCCCATAGTTATATTTTGAAGCTATATCGTCAATTTCTTAATGGAGAAGGATTGATTATGGCTGAGGTAGAGAAATTTGTTAATGAGTCAACCCTTGTTTTCTTAAGGGCTCCTGCTAATGGAGAATTCATAACCAGTGATAATCCTGTTTGTAGATTCATTAATTCCGAAGGCAAAATTGAGTATATCTTCCCTATAGACCCCCATATTGCTTGTGCTGTAGTAAGAGGCAACCATACGAAACATTATGTAGTAAGAGATCTTACGAAAGATGAGCTAGTTGAATACAACAATCGTCTAAAGGACAATTGCAACGAAGGATATATTCTACGTGTGCAAGATCGTAAAATGTATTTTGGTGATGAATAAGGATGACTTTGCCAATATAAAGCTGTAAAATGTTCAACTGAACACAATAGTAATCATTACACTAAAGGATGAACGTTACTTGAACGGAATAAGGAGTAGTTTGCCTAACGGTATCTACTCCTTGTTTTCATTGAAGTAACGGGCAGATTTACTCAATGAAAATTATTAAGAATTCATTATTATTATGGTACAATTTATCTAAATTACTGGAGGAGTCTAGTGATAATACTTAGTCGGCGGTGAAGAGGATCCGTCCGATGACACCTTCACGAAAGGAAAAAGTGATGATTTCAAATCAATTTCTAATACTATTGTCTATTTCCGAATTAGTTTATTATCCGAAAGAAGATGAGGATATATTTCTTACAGATCCGTTGTTAAATCAAATTATTAATCTGATAGATGTTAATATACAAATTGAAAAAATCTACGAAAGATATCATGAATCTCCAAGAAATACTGGGGATGTTTTAATATTTAGAAGCAATAGTCTGAACAATGCTTATATTTTAGTAGATTCATTCAAGGAAGGAACAGATCAATTGGATTTAGTTTCATTTGGAGTATGTGTTGAAGATAAAGCCGTAGTAGGACAGCTGAAAATATTAATGAGAAAATTATTTGATAAAAGTCATATTCAGATTCTTTATAAAGAAGGTCAGAGTGTTTTATCCAGTGTTTATAAAAATGAAAATTATCCAAAGAGAATATATGGAACTAACGGTAAAGTGTATATGCAACAGATCAAGGTATATTAACTTTAAAAGTACGTTTTGGAGGTTTGAACTAAACTTGATTTAAGATAATTTCACTTGAGTCTTCTAGCATTAAAGTATTCAACTAACGAAGAACGATAACGTAGTTAAGTGTAAGTAATTAGTGGTAAGATATTTCTAGTAAATGTGTCTCTATATGGATGGAGTGCATAAAGATGCAGAGTAGTTTTGAAAAGGTAATACAGAAATTATTAGAGGTAGGCATCACTAGTGAAGGTAGTAATCACTCTGATAATTTAGTCATTGCATTTGAGCAGAAATATGGGTTTCTCTTGCCTCAAGATTATAAAAAATTTCTTTTGACCTATGGGAGAATTAATTATAACCATCAAATAAGCTATTCACCAATAACCAACATTCCAAAGCACAATGAACGAGGGAGAATGGGGTATTTTTATAACTTGCAAAATGACAATAACGAATTAATTAGTAATATCGAATGTTATCTAGGGCGAATGCCTGAAAGCATGATACCTTTTGCGGATATTCCAGGTGGGGATCAACTATGCATTGGAGTTACTGAGGATGAATGGGGAAAAATTTACTTTTGGGATCATGACCAAGAACACTTTGACCCCTCAGAAGAAGAATTATGGAGTAATGTTTACTTAGTAGCAAATTCATTTTCGGAGTTTATCTTAAGTTTTCAAATAGTAGAGGATGAAAATCTACCCAAGGATCTTGGTATTGTTAGTATAAAGACGACACCTGAGTTTCTAAAACTGGTTGAAAAGTTCAAAAGTAAAAAGTAGTATTCACGTTAATTAAGTAAGCTATTTAGTGTTGGATTAGTCAATGTAGGTTTAACGAAAAAGCAAACGAAAAAAGATAGATGAATAAGATTAAGAACCCATCGAAAGGAGAAATCTATGCAGATTCAGAATTTAACCATATTACAATCCAGAATAACAAATTTTACATGGTCTGATTTGGTATGTATTTCTGCCTTTAAATATTACATGGATAAAAATAGGCACTATGAAGATATCTCAATGCTTGATATTGAATTCTTATCCAATAAGGATGGAATAAACTTAAGAATTCAAATCCGATTTAGTGAGATTGAAAGTCTTAATATCAATGCTAGCGGAAAAATAATACAACTTGGAATTTTTGATATTGTAGATATTAAAGGTGATGGTTGGTGTGCACTAAATTTTTGGGTACGGGACATTGAGTGTGAAGTTTTAGGTTTTTATTGTAATGCTATTGAGGTAGTTTCGGTGGATCAAATCGACTAACCGCTTGCCCGTTTGCTCGTTTAAACTCTTACGGAGAACGTTAGCTCAAACAAGCCTGGGAGTAGATTGCCGTGGCAACTGCTCCTTTTGTCATTAAGCTATTCCAGCTAATAGCTTGTCAATATTTAATTATTAATGGTGGATTCATGAGGTGGTATACTTAAAAAAGTGCATGGGAAAGAGCCGTCCCACATAGCACGGAAAGATATTCCATATACTTCCATTTCATGCTACTTACTCTAAACGGAATGCTTCCTTAGTAGTCAAGATGGCAAAAATCCAGTGGATGAGTTTATTCACACAAGCAATTATCGCTACTTTGAACAGCTTTCCTTCAGCACGCTTCTTATCATAATAAGCTCTTAGTTTTTTATTTCTATTACTACGAATACCACATCGTACAGCTTGATATAGGGCAGTACGAAGCCTCCTGGAACCGTGCTTAGTTATTTTATTTATGGTTGCTGTAAACTTGCCTGAAGAAAAAACACTTGGATCTATACCAGCAAAGGCAACAAGTTTCTTTGCGTGATTGAACCGATCGATTTCCCCGATCTCAGCTAAAATTGTTGCAGCAATTTTAGTGCCAATCCCGGGTATCGATTGGATTAAATCATATTCCAGTAACGCTTCAGCTAGGGCCTCTATCGATTTATTAAGGTCTGCTAGATGATCCTGGTATTGAAGAAGCAATTTGATGAGCAGCTGCATGGAGATCAGATGGCTTGGAAAAGCCGTCTCCTTAAAGGGATTTCGCCTTGCTGCTGCTACTAAGATTTGAGCGCGTTCAAGACACCATAAAGTCGATTTGCCGCGTCCTGTAAGGCGCCCGATTGTTGCTGCAATCTCCTTCTCATCCAGTTCCAGAACCTCTCTAGACGTCGGGTGTAAGGCCAGAAGTCGAAGGGAAACTTTTGAATAAAGGTCACCAAACACGCCATGATATTCGGGGAAAACCTGATCCAGAATGGCCTGAAATTGTAGTTTTGCTTGGACATACATACCCGTTAAAGATTCATGCTGGCGAGTTAGAAAGCGTAAGTTCATGAGATGCTGACCCCGTTTTTTGTAGGGTTCAAACTCTTCTTTATAAAACAACGCTCCTAAAAGATGGGCATCTGCGGCATCCGTCTTCAACCGTCGCAAATTGGTTTTCTTGGCGTTATGTGAGATTAAAGGATTAATAACGATGTTCAAATACTGGTGCTCATCCAGAAACTGAACAACGGGGCTATGATAATGGCCTGTTGCTTCCATAACAATGGAGGGACGTATCCCTGCAGCTGATTCCACTCCTCTCATATAATTTAGAAAAGACGCTAACCCTTCAAGATCATGATTAAACCTAAAGATCTTCCCATGAGGTACTCCACGGTCTAAAAAAGCTTGTGCATGGCTCTCTCCCTTTGATACATCCAAACCAATGACTGGATTCATGACAACACTCCCTAAGTAATTTCGCCGGCAACCCCTAACCTTCTTGTCTTCCACACTATCGCATGTGATACGGGATTCATGTCCCAACCAGCCTAACCATGGTTGAACAAGTAGGGGGGATGAACTGAATAGCTCTCGGGATCTAAGTCCCACGGGCAGAATCGTTCGATCCCCGGCTACCGTTATCTTACGGCCTCAAAAAAATGAGGTCGACCAGAAATATCTGGTGACCTCATAATACGATTGGGCAGGATAGTTACATAATGAAATGGTCGATTTCATGAGATATGAAATATGAATAGAAAGGGAGCAGTCGAAATAATTATCGATGCTCCATATTTTCACTCATATTTAAAATTAAAGTAATATTTAGCTTAAAACCTCCCTCTATCAGGATCCTGCCAAACATTAAACTTATTCCCGTCTAGATCTTTAAACTTAAATTGAAGACCACATCCATCTTGATCAACGATTGATTCCACATGTGTTCCACTCTTTCGAAGGGACTCATGGAGTTTAATGATATCTTCAGTCTCAAATGTGAGGGAAAACATTTCATAGTCTTTACCCGCATCCTCCCACTGATCTGTAACAAAATTTGCATTTTTATTGCTTTTTGACTCCAGAAGAAACAACCACTGGCCATTACCGAGAATAAGGATATTCCCATCTGGTCGTAAAAGCTTTAAACCCAGATATTTTACATAAAACTCTGTTGCCTTTTTTAAATCTTTAACCGGTAAATAATTGTGGGACACTCGCTTAAGAAGTGATCTAACCACCTTAGATTCGTTTTCCTTTTGCTGCAGAGATTCCTCATTCATTCTAATCATCCTCCAATTTAGTATTCATTAAATAGACGACTATTTATGGAAAATTCCGTCATACCCTTTGAAAGTTATTTCCCCTGATAAATACCAAATCGGTTGTTGTCCATATCATAGAAGAAAAAATGATCACCTGTTAAGGAATCTTTTATAAGATCGTCTACACGGATCCCTTGATTCTTAAGTTTTTCATAAATATCATTCATTTGATCAACTTCAAAAGACAGCAATGGAACAGAAAATTCGGATTTAGAGTTTATTTGAGAAGGTTTGACTTGTAAGAGATATAGTGTTTGTCCTGATGGAAGAATTAGATGTCCATTCTGAGCCAAGGATAAGCCAAATTTGGTAATAAACCAATGGGTTGATCGTATTTTATCTGTAACAGGTATGTAAAAATGACCTGTCTGTTTTATAAGATTAGCCGTTACATTAGTTGCCATACTACTACCAGAAAATGGATTTTGTAATCCATCAAATAGAGTATCCACAAGTTCTTGCTTCAATAATTTACGAGTCCTACGATGGCGACTTTCCACTGCACTAATAGACATATTAAGGAGTTTTCCAATGCTCTTCATAGTAAGCCCGCTCATGTGAAACAAAATAATAATTATCCGATTAAGTTCATCAAGCTTATTTAATGCTTTCCAGATCTCTATATGTATTTCTCTATTATCAACGATCTCTTCAAAAGTAGCGGGGTGATTTAACCATTCATTCCTCTCAAACGCATGTTGTTCTTTAATCTGTTGTCTTTTCCAATCTACACTTTGTCGATAAGTAATAGCATATAGCCAGCTTCCTATCTTTTCAGGATCCTTTAGAGCATGTAATTTAAAATAAGCTTTGATAAAAGATTCTTGAGCAATATCTTGTGCCAAATGAAAATCACCTAATACACCGTAAGCAACGGAACATAAAGCGTCAGAATATTTCTCCACTAGTAAAGAAAAGGCTTGAACATCGCCATTCATAGCAGCCAAAACAAGCTCATTGTCTTTCAATATACATATCTCCTCTTAGTGCACCAAGTTTTAGATAGTTCCATAAACACGTATGAAATCCCTTCTAATAATCAATCTAAAGTTTTCAATAAAATAAATATATCACATTGTGGTTTTGGCTCGAAGTGGGTTATGAGTTAAAAATCTGTTAGGCTGCCGTGAGA
The DNA here is from genome assembly GCF_059691975.1 of Paenibacillus sp. J22FR5. Lineage (NCBI taxonomy): Bacteria > Bacillati > Bacillota > Bacilli > Caryophanales > Paenibacillaceae > Paenibacillus > Paenibacillus sp. J22FR5. The sequence goes on from NZ_JCAUAN010000055.1 coordinate 13,611, forward strand.
AAGTTGTGCATCTTTCTGTCTGCACCGAAAGGAGTATTTTGTATAAAAATCGAATGCAAAGAGATAACAAAAAAGGAGAGTGAATTACATGGAGATTCAAATCATTCAAACTGACAACATCTCAGCATTTGTTGGGGTAAGGGCGAGTGCTAATATGTCTAATTTAGGAAACAACATTAAAAATGCATATGATGAATTGGTAAGAAGACAGAATGAAATAAAAAACATTAAGAATCCAAATGTGACATATGGAATATCACCTCCAAATTATAAAAGTAACAATGGAACAGTTGATTTTTATTTTTGTTTTGAAGTGGAACCTCTTGAAAACTTACCGCATGGAATGGTCCATATACATCTATTGCCTCGTACTTATTCATTAACAAATTATAAGGGATTGGCTAGCCAGACGGTAACAGCTTATGATTTCACTACAAAATGGCTGAATGAAAACGGATATACATATGATGATACAGCTTATTATTTTGAGAGATACGACGAGAAAACAATAAGAGATTTAAATGATGAAAGAAATGAAATGAAAATATTCTGTCCTGTAAAGAAGAAATGAGCATTACGCTCCCTCGATTTGATTTAATTTCCTCACGCAAGCTCGTGTATTCGCAGGATTTCATCCCTATTGGATTCGGTAAAAGAATAAAGAGAGTCAGGGCATGTTATGTTGAACC
>NZ_JCAUAN010000056.1:0-13193 GCF_059691975.1 Paenibacillus sp. J22FR5
ATGGCGGAGGGGACCCACGCGTTCCCATCTCGAACACGACCGTTAAGCCCTCCAGCGTCGATGGTACTTGAACCGCAGGGTTCTGGGAGAGTAGAACGTTGCCAAGCAGTATTCCCTGATAGCTCAGTTGGTAGAGCACTCGACTGTTAATCGAGTTGTCACAGGTTCGAGTCCTGTTCGGGGAGCCATTGCTTCCATAGCTCAGTCGGTAGAGTGCATCCATGGTAAGGATGAGGTCACCGGTTCGATTCCGGTTGGAAGCTCCAGTAATTCTTTTTGTAAGGCCCGTTGGTCAAGTGGTTAAGACACCTCCCTTTCACGGAGGTAACAGGGGTTCGAGTCCCCTACGGGTCACCATTATTTAATCCCATGGAGGCTTAGCTCAGCTGGGAGAGCATCTGCCTTACAAGCAGAGGGTCGGCGGTTCGATCCCGTCAGCCTCCACCATTAACTTCATACGCCGTTGTAGCTCAACTGGTAGAGCAACTGACTTGTAATCAGTAGGTTGGGGGTTCAAGTCCTCTCGACGGCATGTTTTCTATTGGGGATTAGCCAAGCGGTAAGGCAACGGACTTTGACTCCGTCATGCCAAGGTTCAAATCCTTGATCCCCAGCCATTTTCTTATATGAGTCATTAGCTCAGTTGGTAGAGCACCTGACTTTTAATCAGGGTGTCGTAGGTTCGAATCCTACATGACTCACCATTTGCCTTATTTATAATGTGCGCGTATGGCGGAATTGGCAGACGCACTAGACTTAGGATCTAGCGGGTGACCGTGGGGGTTCAAGTCCCTCTACGCGCATTAAATCCTCAAGTGTATTTATACATCTGAGGTACCCTGCGGAAGTGGCTCAGCGGTAGAGCATCGCCTTGCCAAGGCGAGGGTCGCGGGTTCGATCCCCGTCTTCCGCTCCAAATTAATATGCGCCCTTAGCTCAGCTGGATAGAGTATTTGACTACGAATCAAAAGGTCGGGAGTTCGAATCTCTCAGGGCGCGCCATTCTTCATTATAGGTTATAAACGTATCGGGACGTAGCTCAGCTTGGTAGAGCACCTGCTTTGGGAGCAGGGGGTCGCATGTTCAAATCGTGTCGTCCCGATCATCATTTTTCTAAACTATGCGGGCGTAGTTTAATGGTAGAACTTCAGCCTTCCAAGCTGATCGCGCGGGTTCGATTCCCGCCGCCCGCTTAAAGAAAGAACCACCTCCGGGTGGTTTTTTCTTTTGTCTAGGGAATTGAACCAAGGGTTCGACCGTCCGTACAAACATCTATGATTCTCCCCACATAGGACGAGCGTCCAAATATACCGCTAGCTGCTTCCGTAGGAAGCAATACCAATCAAGTAGTTGGAGTATTCCCGCCGCCCGCTTAAAAGAAAGAGCCACCTTCGGGTGGCTTTTTCTTTTATGTATCGCGTTGAAGACAGTTTGAGATGTAAAAGCGAAGTGTTTTAAAAGAAGGAAAAGCTTCCAACATTACTGATAAAATCTTATCAATACATTAATTACCACCCGAAAACGTACGGTTTTTTTATTTTAATACTATGTGTTGCGGTCAGATTGTGGTAAAATATTCTGAAATGAGTTTTTATAGCGACTAGCTTTTGCAGAGAGAAGCATTAATGCATCATAGTGAATAGATGGGGTGGAGAGTAATGGTAGAGAGTGAGATCGTCCTACAAAAACAAAGTACGAATAACCTGCTGCGTAGAGATATTCGGTTTCTTGGGCACATACTAGGCGAAGTTCTTGTACATCAAGGCGGAAATGATCTGCTGGATGTCGTTGAAAGAATTCGTGAAATGAGCAAGTCGTTAAGAGCACACTATGTCATTGAGATCTATGATGAATTTAAGAAAACGATATCTTCACTAGATCCGGAAATTCGCCATCAAGTGATACGAGCTTTCGCTATATACTTCCAATTAGTAAATATCGCTGAACAAAACCATCGTATTCGTCGTAAGCGTGACTATGAGCGCTCTTCTGGTGAATCTGTACAACCAGGTTCGATTGAGAGCATTGTACAAGAGCTGAAGAATACGCATATTCCTTATGCAGAAGTGCAAGAAATTCTTAAAGCGATCTCTTTGGAACTCGTTATGACGGCACATCCAACTGAAGCTATGCGTCGTGCAGTACTTGATATTAACCTGCGTATTTCTGAAGATATGATGAAGCTGGACAACCCTAACCTAACCTACCGTGAACGCGAGCAATTGCGCGAGAAGCTGCTAGGTGAAGTGCTTAATTTGTGGCAAACCGACGAACTGCGTGATCGTAAACCGACGGTTATCGACGAAGTGCGTAACGGGTTATATTATTTTGACGAGACGCTATTCGATGTACTCCCAGAGGTTTATCATGAGCTAGAGCGTTGTTTAAATAAATACTACCCAGAAGACAAATGGCATGTGCCATCCTTCTTGAAATTTGGATCTTGGATCGGCGGAGACCGTGATGGAAACCCATCTGTTAGAGCGAATGTGACATGGGAAACACTTGGTTTGCACCGTCAATTGGCTTTGCAGAAGTATGAGGAAATACTGAAAGAATCCCTTGAGCATATGAGCTTTAGCAAGAACATTGTGAATGTGAGCGACGCTCTGATCGATTCTATCCAAAGTGATCGTGAAGCAATGGGAAATGTACAGGATGTTTGGCGCAATGAGAAAGAGCCTTATCGAATCAAAACGACTTATATGATCGAGAAGGTTCATAATACGGGTAATGCGAATGTACCTGCTACACAGAAGTACAATAGCCCTGAAGAGTTCATTCAAGATTTGCAAATCATGGACGCTAGTTTGCGTACGCATTTTGCAGATTATGTTGCAGATAAATATATTAAGAAGTTGATTCGTCAAGTTGAGCTATTCGGCTTCCATTTAGCTGCTCTGGACATCAGACAGCACAGTAAAGAGCATGAAAATGCAATGACAGAAATTTTGTCGAAAATGGGTATTACACCTGATTACAGCAAGCTTTCGGAAGATGAGAAAATTTCATTACTTACGAATGTGCTGAATGATCCACGTCCGATCACGTCAACGTATTTGGATTATACGGATGGTACGAAGGAATGCTTAGACGTGTATCGTACAGTAGGTAAAGCACAGAAAGAATTCGGACGCAACTGTATTAACAGTTACCTGATCTCGATGACACAAGGCGCAAGTGACCTTCTGGAGGTAGTGGTATTTGCCAAAGAGGCAGGACTATACCGCAGAGAGAGCGACGGTACGGTAACAAGTACGGTTCAGTCTGTTCCGCTTTTTGAAACGATTGACGACCTGCATGCGGCACCAGGTATTATGAGCACGTTGTTAGCCATTCCTGCTTACCGAGCAAGCCTTGATCCTGAAACACAGCTGCACGAGATCATGCTAGGCTACTCGGACAGTAATAAAGACGGCGGTGTGATTACAGCGAACTGGGAGCTGCGTATGGCTCTTCAAGATATCACAGAAGCTGCGAAGAAATTCGGCGTGAAGTTGAAGTTCTTCCATGGCCGTGGTGGTGCATTGGGTCGCGGTGGTATGCCACTGAACCGTAGCATTCTAGCACAACCGGTTGAAACGCTTGGCGGCGGCATTAAAATCACAGAGCAAGGTGAAGTTCTATCTTCCCGTTATTCCCTACAAGGGATTGCTTACCGTAGCTTGGAGCAGGCGACATTTGCGTTGATCACAGCATCAAAGCTGTCCCGTTCCCCGCAAAGACACCCACTAGAAGAGAAGTGGGAGAATATTATGCGCGGCATTTCGGAGCAAGCGCAAACGAAGTATCAAGATCTTATTTTCAGAGACGAAGACTTCTTAACATTCTTCAAAGAATCCACACCGCTTCCGGAGATTGGTGAGCTGAATATCGGTTCCCGTCCATCCAAGCGTAAGAATAGCGATAAATTCGAAGATTTGCGTGCGATTCCATGGGTATTCTCCTGGACGCAAACGAGATACTTGCTGCCAGCATGGTATGCGGCGGGTACAGGCTTGCAAAGCTTCGCTCAAGGCAATGAAAGCAACCTAGCGGTTCTCAAAGAGATGTATGAGGACTGGTCGTTCTTCCGCACCATGATTGATAATCTACAAATGGCGTTAGCGAAAGCAGATCTTCTGATTGCGAAGGAATACGGAAGCTTGGTGAAAGAATCGGCGATTGCAGAGCGTATTTTCAATCTGATCAAAGACGAGTATGAGTTGACGTCCTCGATTATTTTGCAAATTACAGGTCAGCAAGAGATTCTGGATAATGTCCCTGTCATTCAAGAATCCATCAAATTGCGTAATCCTTATGTGGATCCGCTAAGCTATATGCAGGTTGAACTGCTTACTGAGCTTCGTGCACTAAGAGAAAACAATGAAGATGATGCGATTCTACTTCGTGAAGTACTACTTACTATCAATGGGATTGCCGCGGGTCTTCGGAATACGGGCTGATCCTTTACGACAACATAAGAAAAGCAACAGGATGATAAAGTCGGGGGCCTTGCAGGAATGCGGGCAGCTCGGCTTTTCCTGTGATTACGGGTTTTGCCCAAAGACAGGAGGTTCGCGGCAGCATGGGGCGATGGTTGGCAATAGTCCTTGTTCTTATTGGAGCTTCAAGCTACGGCTTGCTCTCCTCATTTATTAAAATGGCGTACGATCAGGGCTTCACAGACGGACAGATTACACCAGCTCAAATGACGATGGGAACGTTATTCGTATGGGGCCTGATTCTTTTTCACAAAAAATCATGGGTGAATCCATTCAAAGGTCCATGGATTAAGCTTGGGTTGATTGGTATTTTTGGATTATCGTTAACGACGGTCTTTTACAATATTGCGTTGCAAGAGCTCGATGCCTCTCTATGTATTATTCTTCTCTTTCAATTTACGTGGATGACGATTGCCATGGATTGTATTGTGAAACGTAGATTGCCTAAACGAATGGAAGGGCTTGCGATTGCACTCATTTTGGCAGGGACGATACTTGCTGTGAATGTGTTTGATACAAACTGGGGAGAGCTCAGCATAATGGGCATACTATATGGACTTATATCAGCGTTAACCTATAGTATTTTTCTATTCTTCACGGGACAAGTGGTAAGTTCACTGCCTCCGCTCATGAATTCTGCGATTATGCTGACGGCCGCGATGCCAGTTATGTATGTGTTGTATCCGCCGACGGTGTTCATTCACGAAAATGGTGGTATGCTGAAGTTGTGGGGACTGCTGTTAGGCTTCTTAGGGCAAGCTTTACCCACCGTCTCATTTAACATTGGAATACCTAGGATCGGTAGTACACTCGCTGCATTGCTTGGATCTGTGGAGCTTCCTGTGGCTATTCTCGCTGCGTATCTGCTTATCGGAGAGCCGATCAGCGGGTTACAATGGGGAGGAATGGCCCTAATTCTTGGAGGAATTATAATTTCTGAAAACAAATCGTAATTTCTGCGTATATATTAGAAGAGGGATTTTTAATAAATGGTAGTTGAATTGTCGAGAAGCCGGAGGAAAACCAATTGAACTTTGTTGAAGCACGACTGGCTAAGCTGGCCAGAAATGGGGATCGAAATGCTTTTGCGGAGCTCGTAGAGCTCTATAAGGATAAGATCTTTCATTTGGCTTACCGCATGCTGAATAACAAGCAAGAAGCCGAAGATGCCGTGCAGGAAACGTTCTTGCGCGTGTATACGAATTTGCATCGCTATGATGAGAATCAGAAATTTTCTACGTGGATTTTTCGGATTGGGACAAACTTATGCATCGATAAGCTGCGTCGAAGAAAGCAAACGTACTCGCTTGATGCCGAAATGACAGATGGTGAGGGCAATGATTACTATGCGATGCTGCCTAGTGACGATGACACACCGGAGAAACAACTGATTGTATCAGAGACACAAGCACAAATTCACAGAGCGATTGAGACGCTGCCTGAAAAATATAAGTCTGTCGTTATTCTCAGGTATCTACACGATATGTCTCTACAAGAAATAAGCGATGTACTCGACATGCCCGTAACGACGATCAAAACGCGTGTACACAGGGGTCGGGAGTACTTACGAAAAAGGCTGGAGCAAGAGGAACAAGTTGTTAGCACAAATTCTGTTCGAATCTGAAACGTATTTGAAGTCGAAACGTATGGTATATCAGAATATGAAAAGTCCGAAATAAACGGCTACACCGTTCGCTAAGGACGAGTGCGTTTATCGAGAAATATAGCCTATTTATGGAGTAAACATAAACTCTACTATTTAAAGAAAGGGGTGGCTGTATCATGAATTGCAAAGAAGCCCTCCCGCTCATACATGAATATCTCGATGGTGATTTACCAAAGTCTGAATCTCTTCAGCTGAAAGAGCATTTGATAGCCTGTCAGGCATGTCATAACACGTTCAAACAATTAGAGAAAACGGATGCTTTGGTTAGAATGCTGCCCTCTATCTCAGTACCTGATACGCTAACTGCACAAATTATGAGTGGATTACCACCGATGAAAAAGAAGAGTACATGGACGGATTGGATTCGCAGACATCCTGCTGTATCGGTTGCTGTTGTTTTCGGAACGGTTATGTTCGGAAGTTTCGTGTCGATGTGGGACGACGATAAGAATCTCATGGTGCAGGGAAGTAACCTACAGGAAGTCGTCATTCAAGGAGATACCGTGATTGTTCCTCAAGGGCATACGGTGAATGGTGATCTTGTTGTCAAACGCGGGGAACTGAAGGTTGAGGGCGATGTTACGGGGAATGTCGTCGTGATCGATGGTTCGGTTAACCTAGCCTCAACGGCACATATTTCTGGAGAAGTCAAACAAGTCGATGAAGCATTGAGCTGGGTCTGGTACAAATTAGGTGAGTTCGTAGGTAAAATCACACCATAACGAAACGTCCCCCTATAGCTAAGACTATTGGGGGCTTTTTTTTGTTTTAACATAGGAAAAATGAACCAATTCTCGTGTGGTGCGTCTAGATAAATAGAAGTATACCTGGGTTTATGTTATGATTCTTATATAGAGAGAACTTTGTTTAGTCGCCTGGGGGAGAATACAAAATGGATTTGCTCACGAGCATCTCGGCTAAGGATATCGTCGATATACTGATCGTTAGCTATGTGATTTATAAATTGATCCTATTGGTGCGCGGGACAAGGGCCATTCAATTGATGAAGGGTATCCTCGTAGTTGTCATTACATGGGTCATTAGTATTTGGTTTCAGTTAAGTACACTCCAGTGGATGATGAATCAAACATTTACGTTCGGGGTGCTCGGGGTTATTATTATTTTTCAGCCTGAGCTAAGACGAGCCCTGGAACAATTAGGTCGAGGAAAGCTATTCAGCACCAGATCTTCATCAGAAGAAGATCAAGATGTAAACAAACGAATCAGCGAAGTGATTCGGGCTGCGAATTATTTGGCCAAACGGAAGATTGGTGCCTTAATTGTTTTTGAGAAAGAGACGGGACTTACAGACTATGTCGAATCCGGTATTGCGATAGAGAGCAAAATCAGCGGAGAGCTGTTAATTAATATTTTTATCCCGAATACCCCTCTTCATGATGGTGCGGTCATCATTCGGCAAGGTCAGCTGATGGCGGCTGGTTGCTATCTGCCCTTATCTGAAAATCCTTTCATTTCGAAGGAGTTAGGGACTCGGCATCGCGCGGCGATTGGGATGAGTGAGGTATCCGATGCCATGTGTGTCATTGTTTCTGAGGAGACGGGCCAAATTTCATTAACGATGAATGGGCATATCGTGCGAGATATTAAAGAGGAATCGTTGATATCTAAGCTTTTTGAAGAGCTGAAGCCCAAAGCAAAAACAAATGAGAAGAACCCTTTCTTGAAATGGAGGGGCCGTTCGAATGGATAAATGGTTACGTAATACGAATGTTGTACGGATTGTTGCCCTTGTGATTGGGATTTTGCTATGGGTTGTCGTGCATATGGAAGAGACGAATATTTCCGGGAACTCCCCCCTGCGCGAGCGTGAGGAAACAATCAATAATGTCTCGATCACGACGAAGTATGATGAAACGCATTATTACATCTCATCGATGTCTCCTTCGAATGTACAAGTAATACTGAAGGGGAAGGAATCTTCCGTTAAAAAAGTAACGGCAAGCAATTCCTATCAAATACAGTTGGATTTGACACAAGTGGGCAAAGGTGACCATCAGCTAACGCTTACACCGGTGGGGATTCCCTCGGATGTAGATGTAGAGATCGTTCCTAGAACGGTACACGTCGTTATTGAGGAACTGCAGATGAAAGAAGTACCTGTGGTCATTAATGTCAAAGGAACGCCTGCAGCAGGTCTTAAAGCGGGACAACCTATTGTCAAGCCAGGTAAAGTGTATATTACGGCACAAACAAGTAAACTCGATCAGATTGAGAATGTCCGCGGCGAAGTATCTGTGGATAAAGCGCAATCGGCTGTGACGAAGCAGGTCAGACTGCAGGCTTTTGATAAGGAAGGCAAAGAAGTCACACTGAACATAAATCCTTCGGTTGTCGATGTCGAGGTGCCAATTACGAGTCCGTTCCAAACCATACCGTTGCAGCTGAAAATAAGCGGTGAGCCGCCTAAAGGCTTCGCGATCTCGATGGTCACACAGACGCCTGATAAGGTGACGGTATACGGAGCACAGGATGTCGTAGACCGCCTGGAGTTCTATCAAGGGCCGCAGCTTAGTCTGCAGGATCTGAAGGAAACGAAAGATTTTGCACTGGACATTCCTCTGAGGAATAAAGTAACTCAATTAGATCCTGCGAAGGTTACCGTTCACGTCGAGGTTGTGCCTTCGATTACGAAAGCTGTAGAGAATGTACCGATTACGATCATTGGTCAAAATGAGAATTATACAACCAAAGTCACGCAGCCAGGGTCCGCTACCTTGAATATAACGGTAGAAGGTGCTCCTGCCATTATTGATCAATTGAAAGTTGGGGACATTCAAGCGATACTAGATGTTAGTAATTTACCGCCAGGCAAGCATGAACTGAGTGTTACCTTGAATATGCCAACTTTCGTGAAGCTGGGCATACCACAAGAAGTAAAAGCGATCGTTGAAATCAGCGAGAAAAATGTAAAAGCAACAAATCCATAATGGGTCATAGAGAAAGAGGAGAATAAAAATGGGGAAATATTTCGGTACGGATGGTGTGCGCGGTGTCGCAAATGGCGAGCTTACACCAGAATTAGCTTATAAGGTAGGACGCTGCGGCGGGTATGTGTTAACAAGACAGGCAAAGCATCCGAAAGTCGTGATCGGGAGAGATACACGAATTTCAGGGCCAATGCTAGAAGCATCCCTAGTAGCAGGTTTGTTATCAATTGGTGTTGAAGTGATTCGTATCGGTGTGGTGAGCACGCCAGCGGTTGCTTATTTGACGAAAAAGCTAGGCGCTGACGCGGGCGTCATGATCTCCGCTTCACATAATCCGGTTGAGGATAACGGGATTAAGTTTTTTGGTGGCGACGGCTTCAAGCTATTGGATGAGACGGAGCTTGAGATTGAGCAGCTGCTGGATGCAGCTGTGGATGAACTGCCTCGCCCTGTAGGCGGCGAGATTGGAACGGTTTCGGATCAGCCAGATGCGAAGCATGCTTATCTGGCGTTCTTGAAGGAGACGGTGTCCGTGTCCTTCACCGGTGTGAAGGTTGTTCTGGACTGTGCTCATGGTTCTGCCTATGAGCTGGCTCCATTGATCTTCCGCGAGCTAGGAGCGGAAGTGATCACCATCGGCGCAGAGCCGAATGGGCGCAACATCAACGATGATTGCGGCTCCACGCACCCGGAGAAGCTTCGCGACGAGGTGCTTAAGCATGGCGCAGCCATCGGGCTTGCTTTTGACGGCGACGCGGATCGTCTGATCGCGATCGATGAGAAGGGCGATGAAGTCGACGGCGACTTCATCTTGAGCATTCTTGGCGATGCGCTGAATCGCAAAGGGAAGCTAAACCACGGCACCATTGTGACGACGGTGATGGCGAATATTGGCTTTTTCAAAGGGATTGAAAAAGCGGGCTTGAAGGCACTGCAAACGGCTGTAGGAGATCGCTACGTGATGGAAGAGATGCGTAAAGGCGGCTACAACCTAGGCGGGGAGCAGTCTGGTCATGTGATTTTCCTAGACTACATCTCGACTGGCGACGGTATTCTAACGGCTTTGCAATTGGTGAATACGCTAGTTGAATCTGGGCGCAAGCTGAGCGATTTGAAGGGCATAATGCGTAAATTCCCGCAACTGCTCGTTAACATCCGTGTGGCTGATAAAAGCAAGTTGAAGGATAACGCTGTAATTGAAGAAGCAATCCGTAAGGTGGAAGATGAGCTCGGCGATAACGGCCGTGTGTTGGTTCGTCCATCGGGGACAGAGTCTTTGATTCGTGTTATGGCCGAAGGCCCAGATAAAGAGCAAGTTGAAGCATATGTGCACGACATTGCGAAGGTTATTCAAGCGCAATTGGTATAATCATAGGTTGCTAGTCCCCCATTTTGCTAGAAAAAGGTGAGATGGGGGATCCGGCATGCCAAAAACAAGTTGCATTGCCGCGTTAAAATGCATATGATGAAGTTACTCAAGAAGGAAAGGCAGGGCAGAGGTTATTCGCAACAAATAGCGCCAGAACTCACAAGCGGGACGGAAATGTAGGCGATTTGCTACTACTACGCGGTGAGTTGACGAGGTGAAGGTGTTCGAAACATTCGGCGGGGACCTTCCGGCACGAGGAGTGCCGTTAAGTTGGAGAGCAAAATCGTTCGGGCGACCGGGCAGACAAGTATCCAACATCTATTAACGATTTATTTGACATGTACACGTAAAGAACGCCCGTATAGATAGTTTATTTCATTATGTTTAGTAATTGATTAAGATCCTTGACAAACAGCCCTTGTAGAAGAGGCTTATAAAAATTTGGAGGTTGTAACTATGTGCGGTATTGTTGGTTATATTGGAAAGCGTAATTCTCAGGAGATTTTATTGGAAGGCCTTAAAAAGCTAGAGTATAGAGGCTATGATTCTGCTGGGGTAGCGGTGTATACGGCGGATGGTTTGCAAATTAAGAAGGCCAAGGGCCGTATTGCGAACTTGGAATCGAAGCTGGGTGAAACGCCTTTGAACGGAAGCGTTGGCATCGGGCATACTCGTTGGGCGACACACGGTAAGCCTTCGGACGTGAATTCACATCCTCACACCGATAATTCTCTGAAATTCTCCGTTGTGCATAACGGCATTATTGAGAATTATATTACGCTGAAAGAAGAGCTGATCGCGAAGGGCCATGTTTTCGTATCGGAAACGGATACAGAGGTTATTTCGCATCTGATCGCGAGTCTGTATGAGGGAGATATCCTCAAAGCCGTTCAGAAAGCCGTGAAGCACATGACAGGTGCGTTTGCTCTTGGTGTTTTGACAGAGTTCGAACCGGACCGTCTCGTTGCTGTGCGTCAAGCTAGCCCGCTTATTATTGGTATTGGCGAAGGCGAGAACTTCATTGGGTCAGATATTCCAGCGATTCTAGAGTATACACGAAATGTATTCATTCTAAATGATGGCGAAATGGCGCTATTAACGCGGGATTCTGTCGAATTAATGACGTTAGAGGGGAATTTTATTTCCAGGGAAATGTTCCATGTCGATTGGGATATTGTTACGGCGGAAAAAGCCGGATTTGATCATTTCATGCTGAAAGAAATCTATGACCAACCGAAAGCGTATCGCGATACGATGGGAAGTCGTATTTCCCCTGATGGTAAGAGCGTTACGTTGAATGAGCTCACGATTACACCAGAGGCGATTCGTAACATTAGCCGTGTGCATATCGTGGCTTGTGGAACAGCATTCCATGCAGGTATGGTTGGGAAATATGTCATTGAGAAAATGGCGCGTATTCCGGTGGAAACGGATGTAGCGTCTGAATATCGATATCGTTCCCCGATTATCACAAAGGATACGCTCGTTATTGTTGTGAGCCAATCCGGTGAAACGGCGGATACGTTGGCAGCACTCCGTGAAGCGAAACGTTGCGGAGCACACGTTCTGGCGATCACGAATGTTGTAGGTAGCTCCGTTGCGCGTGAAGCGAACGATATCATTACAACATGGGCAGGACCGGAAATTGCGGTAGCTTCGACGAAAGCGTACACGTCGCAATTGATCGCGTTCTATCTGCTTGGTCTGCACTTAGCACAAACGCTAGGCACGCAAACGCCTGAGGAAATCGCGGAAGTGATTACAGCTCTTAAGGAGCTTCCTGCGCAGGTTAGTGAAATTTTAGAGCAAGCGGAAGCGTTGAAGGTTGTAGCGGAAGAGATGGCGAAGCATGATAATCTGTTCTTCATCGGCAGAGGGTTGGATTATGCGGTAGCGTTGGAAGGCTCCTTGAAGCTGAAAGAGATCTCATACATCCACTCCGAGGCGTATGCTGCTGGTGAGTTGAAGCACGGCACACTTGCGCTGATCGAGGATGATATTCCGGTGATCGCGTTAGCGACACAGCATGAGCTGCTCGAGAAAACCGTGAGCAACATTAAAGAAGTGAAGGCGCGCGGCGCGAATGTGCTGGGCATTGCTGTGGAAGGTGAAACAGAGCTGCAGAAGTCGGTAGACAGCACGTTCATTATTCCGAAAACATTGGATGTGTTAACACCTGCGTTGTCTGTGATTCCTTTGCAGTTGCTGTCCTACTACGCGTCGTTGGCGCGTGGGAATGATGTGGATAAGCCAAGGAATTTGGCGAAGAGCGTGACAGTGGAGTAATTTTAACTAATGGGACAACACCGCTTGTTGTTTAACAATAAAGTTGTTTGAAAGATTGTTGTTCAGTGATGTTAAGTATAAGATTAATTAGTCCCGATCAAGCCAATTGATCGGGACTTTTATTATTAATATGGATTTGAGAATGAAGGACTTATGAAAAAATATTTGCAAGTTAAGAAAAATTAATAAGTTGAACCAAGTATAATTTTTCAGATATCTGATGAAAAATAAAGTTTTAGACTGGTGCGTGTTAACAAGCTAGGCTACTGTACAGCGACCAAATATACTCCTGTTTTCAAGTGCAAAAATCCACTTTTTTTAGAACAACAAAAAAAAAACTACGACGGCAAGATTAGCAAACGCACTGTGCGTCCCATAGGTTTTCCAGGCTTTCTAGGTACTTTTCTGGGTCTCGTCTAAATCGTTTACGTTTTACGCTA
>NZ_JCAUAN010000057.1:0-10255 GCF_059691975.1 Paenibacillus sp. J22FR5
ACCTCCTGATGTGGGATTTTAAGGGCTGTAGACCCGTTACGTACTCCCATCGTACAGAGGCGCTCTTTTTTATTCAAATTCCAAATTATTCGTTCCACAGGAATTCTAACGGATAACGTTTGTTCAATGCACAGCAATGGGAGGCTGCCGGCACGATCGGCAGCCTTTCGCTAACCTAACGGGCAGGTTTAACGCAATAAAGTTCTTGAAGCAAACTCAGAAATAAGGTAAGATTATCCATATTTGCGACCTGTTCTTTTTCTTTAACGTACGAAGGAGGATGTTTATGAGACATTCATTTCTCATTCAACCAAACCGACTACATTGGATATTGCTGATCAATGCACTCAACCTTTGCATTTTAGCTACTTCACATCTGATCGAAAGTAACGCCTTAGAAGCCCTGGGTAGCATCTTGATAGCATGCGGTGTAATTTACATGATTGTCATGATTGTTCGTTCATTTCGACCTGTAAAACTTCAAATTGAGAACGACGTTCTCATACTTGGGAATTGGACTCTGCATCATAAGGGATTGAAGGCTATCTCATTCTCTTCCAAGCAGCGCTCGATCTGGTTCTATGTTAATGGATGGGTGCGCCCAGGTTATCGAGTAAACAAGGACGAATCCTACGAAGAAATGGCGCTTGCACTTCGGGCGTGGGGCTATCGTCATCAAATCCAAGTAAAGCAATTAAACTAACAGAAAACGATAGCTAAATGGAGGCTGATCGCATGAGCTCGCATCACCGATTGGATACGAATGTACCCGGGCCGCTGTACGTCACGTCCGCCTGTATTGATTGCGATACGTGCCGCCAGCTCGCGCCGAGGATATTCACCGAAGCTAAAGGATTCTCCACCGTTGCCCACCAGCCTGAAACGGGACTCGAGCAGAAGCAGGCACTGCAAGCCTTGCTCGCTTGTCCGACAGCGGCTATAGTGAGCGAGGAGAAGAACGACATCGCCGAGGTGATGGCCGACTTTCCGTAGCTGCTGGAGGACGGTGTCCATTATTGCGGATATACGTCGCCCAAATCGTTCGGCGGCAGCTCGTATTTTATCATACGGCCGAACGGCAATTGGCTTATCGATGCACCGCGCTTCGTGCCGTCCTTAGCTCGAAGGTTCGAGGAAATGGGAGGCTTCGATACAATCTTCCTCACGCATCGGGACGATGTGGCGGATTCGAAGTTGTATGCGGAGCGGTTCGGCGCGAAGCGCATCATCCATGCGATCGAGAGGGAGGCGCAACCCGACGCAGAACATGTGATCGAGGGCTTCGAGGATGTACAGTGGGATAACGAAATGAAAATCGTCGTCGTTCCGGGCCACACACGTGGCTCGATGGTGCTGCTGTATCGGGAACGGTTTTTGTTCACGGGTGACCATTTGGCATGGGACCGGCACCGAGGGACGCTGGAGGCGTTCGAGGATTATTGCTGGTATTCCTGGGAAGAGCAGGGGCTTTCTATGGAACGGCTTGCTGCTGAAACTTTCGAATGGGTGCTTCCCGGCCACGGGGAACGGGTGAAGCAGCCGCCGAAGGACATGAAAAAGGCTATGCAACGGCTGGTCAACGAGATGCGGGGGCGATGAGCGGCATGAAGACCCCAATAATACTTCAGAGGAACTGTGGCAGCAACCGTGAAACGATAGTGAAGGAGCTTGCCTCGCGGAAGCTCTTTTTTTGTTCGGGGGCAGAAGTCATTGCGCTAAAGGGCAGATTACTTCCAATAATAGTGACCCAAAAGCGTCTGAATAGTTGTATAATACTGGGAAATGGGTTGGGGGGACGTTATGTTTGAACGTGTTACAGATTACGATTTTAGAATTTACTCTGAAGATAAAGAGTCATATATAACATTCACTCTTGAACAATATTTACATAACAGAATGCCTAGTTTATCTTGTACCATAGAAGTCGTAGACAATAATTTCAGGGGCTGGAATATTAACGTTTGGTTCGCCTTAGTTGACTTGCTTAGTTTTATTAAGCAGTTAGATGAGCTCAGTAAATCAAGAAATGGTGAGATAAATTTAACTGCAATGACTCATGAAGACTTTATCTTGAATATCAAGAATCATAATAACAGGGGAGGTATGGTTATTATGTACTCTCTGATGACTCGTAGAAACAATGCTTCAACTCCCTTAACTAATACTTTAAGTGGAGGTTTTGAACTCGATCCAGAGCTTTTCCAAAGACTAGTTGATGATTTTAGAAAACTTACATCAGTTGCAAACCTTAATTCTGATATAGATTTCACTTGTTGAAATTGCAATTAACGAGAAGCACGATTGTAAAATAAAAACAGGCTGCCAGTATACTCAGAATACTTGGCAGCCTGATGAAGGGCAGGATAGTTTGATCACTTGGCGAATACTTCAAGTATGGATTTTTGCGAATTCGTGAATAAGAGCAGAAGATCAAAAACTAACAAGGGGATGAAACTAATTATTCATCAATTCTCTCGTAGCCCCCAATTGCAGGACATTTTAAACAATGTTGATAAAGATCCCTATAAGTACTCAGATGAAGAGATAATCACTACTGTTGATCAGTTCCTACCTAGTTATAACTGTGAGGGAGCTGCTTTAGGTTATTTCTCTATTATTTCTCATCTTTGCTACTTTAGATCTGATCTTGAAAAGCCATTAATGAAAATAGCAATAAAACCTTTATATTATTTAGGAATAACAGATCCAGAAAATGAAATTAAGTGGGTTCAAAGCTATTTAAAAAAGAAAAGTTTATTTAAAAATAATTACTATTTCACATCAAAACAAGGTGAAAATTGGATTCAGAATAAATTGATTACTAAACTGGATACTGTAGAAGCTATAATTAAAGAAATTGTAATCGAAGATAATATTGAAAATGAGATGTAAGCTTTATCAAGTACTACGTCACATAACACCATATACAAGCATTTAGACCGGCACGGTCCATTCCGCTAACGAGGAACGTTAGTTACATATAGAACCAAGATGAGGCTGCCAGCATGATTGGCAGCCCTTGCTCAACTAAAGGGAGTTAAATATGGTAATAAAATCTGGTACTAGAAAAAGATAGTACTACTGAAAAAAAACAAAACGCCCTATAATTTATTTGAAAGTAGATTTTATTTCAAACTATGAAAAGGGGATTAGTTATGTCAACTAAAATTGGCTTTATAACAGCATCCATGCTAGGGGGCCTTTTTTTGGGGTTCTTATACTTTGTTGTTGAATTTATATTAATAGCTCTTACTATAGCCAAACTCAACATTAACTCGACTCAAAATGAAGTGCTAATTATTAATATATTCGTATATTTAACTCCTATAGTTGGATTGATTTGTTCAATGCATTTTAGAAAATGTCATCCCTTTATTCTATTATTAATTGTATCTATAGTCACTGAATCTATGATATATACACATTTTGAACTAGATTTCTGTTGTTATTAATTTATATACAGAAAATAAAACTACATAGGTAATTTGTGGAGAATAGATTATTACGCTAACGTAAGAACGATTGCTGAATGATTGATACCTTACAAACGTCTAAAAACGAGTGGGAAAAGAGGGAGGGCGTTACTTGAAGAGTAGTCTTAGTTATATTGCATATCTCATTGTTTTATCGGTGACATCCTTCGTTTTCTACTGGGTTTTCAGTATTTTGATTCAACTGGGACGTTTTACAGCTGCGGATGGACCGCCAGGTGACATTAGTATGACGGAAAAAGTATTTTATAGTGTTGTAGTCCCCGTTGGTTATGGTATAACGATGATCGCATTATCATTTCTGTGTCGTCGGTTATTGATGAAGTATTCGGTTAATCTACATGCATTATTTATTATTGTTGTTAATCTCTCCATATCGATTTATCTAATGACACAATTTAGTATCTTTACGTTTAGTTAATTTCAGTTCCGTTAACGGAGAACGATAGTTGAGGAGCTGCTGCGGCAGCTCCTTTCTCATTTCATTGATGTAACGGGAGGAGAGTTTAATCAACTTCGCGAATTCTTCAAGTATGAGTTTTGAGAATTTAGAAGAGTAAAGGAGATTCTATGGCTCTATTTCAAATAGTTCAAACAATCAAGAATGAAAATGCTTTTGTAATGAAAGGTCTCTTATTAGAAGGTCAGCTACAAGAAGGAATGCAAATACATGTATCTCTTAATAAATCCCTGCAAGTGACTGGGGTAATAAGTGAAGTTAAGGAAACTAATAATCAATATGAAGTTGTGATTCGTTGTTCAGACTTCGAAGAAATAGACTTTTGGGAAATGTTAAACATGAAAGATGAAGTAATTACAATAAATTAGTTCCCCGCTTGAACACATGATTAAAAACGGATAACGATAGTTGAGGAGCCTGCATCGCGGCAGCGCTCCTCTTTTGTTTATTAAAGTAAACCGAGGGACGGGCAGGATACTTTTACGAATTAAATAAGAAGAATATTCCCACTACAGGGGGAAAATATGGTAAAATATTGAATTAGTCTATCTATTATTGGAAGGTGGCAGAGCCAGTGTTTAGTTTAGCTGTAATACTCGTACTTGGTTCTGGTTGCCTACATTCAATTTGGAACCTTTATACTAAAAGAAGCATAAACAAAAATGTTTTTCTTTGGTTTTGTCAACTTGTAGCAATTATAATATTTTTGCCGTGGACTATTGTTGAATGGGATAGCAGCCTAACTATTACTGGTTGTTGGGCAATACTTGTATCCATGTTCCTGCACGGGCTGTATATCAAATTACTCGCTGCTACATATTCAGTAGGTGACTTGTCACAGGTTTATCCAATTATGAGAGGAACTAGCCCTTTATTAGTGCCGCTATTAGGAGTGTCTTTACTTAACGAAAAGTTAACTACATTTGGATGGATAGGTGTGACCTGTATTGTCATAGGAATCGTGTTACTAAGTAACATAAAACTCAAGAGTAATGAATCATCATCATTAAAGGCACCATTGTTGGCATTCGCTGTGGGGATATGCATCGCTAGTTACATTGTTATTGATAAGGTTGCATTAAACTATGTTTCACCTGTAGTTTTAAACGAAGCAACAAATATAGGAAATCTACTAGCTCTTTCATGGGCAACTTTTAACTCCAAAGGCATCCGAAAGGAACTAAACGTAAACTGGAAGATAATGCTGTTAGGTGGGATTATTGCACCTGCTGGTTATCTATTATTCTTGTTTGCCTTATCACTTGCACCTGTAGCTCAACTCGCACCTATGAGGGAAATAGGAACAGTATTTGGTACGGTCATGGGAATAATTATTCTCCAAGAAAAACAAGGCACAAGACGCTTAATTACATCAATTTTAATTACGCTGGGAGTTATCATCGTAGGAGTATGGGGTTGATTTCGATGGGTGGGCGTTGAGGGACGGAAAACTATATCGTCACAATCAAGCGTGAAGCTCATTTTTTATATTAATGATTAATCAAAGGCGGTCGAATCATGCAAATTAAATCAAAAGGAATATCAGAAGCAGTGCTTGAACTGAAAAACATGAGTCTGGCTGTTGAATTCTGGCATGAGAAGCTGGGCTTTCCGATTGTTGACAAATGGGGATATAATAATGGGCAATTCAGTAATAGTGAGGAAGAGGTATGGGCTACATGGCTATATGTTGGCGGAAACACTAGGTTAGGATTATGGCTTCCAAGAGATTTTGATCAAGACCAATTAACTGAAAAAAGGGAGCCTATTTCGAAATGGAATGGGCTTTTTGATGAAGGCGGCCTACATGTTCATTTAGCATTTTTTATTGAGCTTGCCGATATCGATGATGCAATAAATCGGCTGGAACTTTGCGGTATTGATCATAAAATTATCATTAACCCAGCAGGTCATAGTAGAGTTTATTTTAAAGATTCGGAGAATAATGTGATTGAATTTTATACGCTTAATATGTATGAAGATTATTTAATGAGGCTTCGAGAAGGCTTATTAAAGACAGTCGGAGACTAGAAAATGCAATCCAAGGAATGTTTAATCGATTACAAAAGCTCGCTAAAAAATCACAAAAAGACAATAACAAATTAGACCTAGCCGAATGGTTTTTAAAAAAAAGGCTGTGCCTGAGAAGAGTTATGTGATTAAAGTACCAAAGCTCATTTAAGGCTGAAAATAAAAACGAGGCTGGTGCAGCAACCAGAGTAGGATTAATCTCCCATGAGTGCTTCCAAAAAGGGAGTGACAATCTGTGATGCACCGTGGTCGTTGGAGTCAGACTAACGGATGGGCTCTATGGCACCATAGTTCATCGACCTTCCTCTCCCAGCCATAGTAGCAGTATTGACAGATTTTCCGCCCCATTTTCATCATCTGTGGTGCGGCGCTTGCGCTGCATGTATGGCTAACGGAGAACTTATCAAACAAAATGGAGCCAATGAATAATATTTACAATCTGCCGCTATAGACGATATGGCGGTTTGTTATATCTAGGATTGTTATTACGCTAAAGCAGATAATCGTTAGTTTAGAATCTAGGAGAGTGGAATTAGTGATACATATTGGATTGGACTTTGATGATACGCTAATGGATACAAGGAAATCTATAGTCAGTGTTCTTAATAAACAACTTAATCGAAATATTATGTTCGACGAAGTTGTTATTTATGAAATATCAGAGCTTTATGGGCAGAGTTTTGAAGAATTTCAAGAATTCTTTGCCATTAACCAAGTGGAATTACATCATATGCAACCATACCCGTTCTTACAAGAAACAATATCTAGATTTGTCGATAAAATTAAATTTACAATTATGACAGGAAGACCAGTTGAGTGGATGGAATCCGCGAAAAAATGGATTAAAGAAAATGAAATAATGGTCGAAGCTTCGCTATGTGCATCGCAATTTGAAAATGGAAAGCTAGAATGTGCAAAACTAAATGGTGTATCAATTTTTATCGAAGACAATCCAGCACATGCGCTATCCTTAGCTGATGGTGGAATCAATGTGCTATTGATTGATAAGCCATATAATCAAGAGTGTAAACATGAAAGGATAACGAGAGTAAAGGATTGGAAAGAGATTGGCGCTATTCTTGCTGCTGTTGAATCATAAAATCTAAGTACAAGATGAGCATTGATTACGGAAACGTTACGGTGACTCATTTTATTAATAATGGTCAGGTCGTTAAGCTCCCTCAGAGAATAGGGATTTTCTCACGAATGCTCGCTCATTCGCAGGATTTCAAAATGCATGTTAAATAGGAGTTCCGGTGTTTGGGTTCTGTGTGGCAGGAAGTTCCGTTAGAGCACATGCGGGAACAGAAGGTGCTGAAGTGTTTACAACATCTTCCATAAAAAAAGGTATGCTGCACGCTTCTCTCCACAAGGTCCTTGGGGATTCACTCTCCCAAATCTCGACGGGTCTATGCCCTCACATTCCTTCGTCCTATCTTTCCAAGGTGTGGAGTCCGATCAACGTTAACGGAACGGGTCTATGCCCTAAAGCTGAACAATCTCGGTACTCCGTGCTTTTTTTGTGAGATCCTACGAATGAGCCAATCTACGTGTCAGGGTTACGATTTACTTTTTATGCTGCTAATGGTAGCTGGGCCTTATCCATGGAGAATGTTTGCCCTTCTCTCGCCATGGCTACAAGCATCCGGGCCAGTTTCCCAATCAGCTTCATCATGGACTGCATTTTCGTCATTCGTTTCACTTCGGTATTATGAGCATGCAAGGCTTGAAACGCTTCATTGAAAGATAACAGGTGAAACACAGTGAAGTAGAGATGCTTGCGCAGTAGTGAGTTGCCTCGTTTGGTGAGCTTGATTTGCCCCTTATACTTGCCTGAACTTCGTTCTGCTAAGTTCAATCCTGCCTTGCGCAATAATTGATTTCCGTGAGACAGTTTACGTAAGTCCCCGCCAAATGCCAATATGGCAGCCGTTGCAGGAACGGAAGCACCGACAGATCGAACGAGATCTGAACAAGGAATTTCAGGCAGTACCTTTTCAATCATCTCGTCCGCTTCATCAATGATTCGGCAGATTCTTTCATACTCTTCGATGAGGTGCCTCAGCTCCCATTTGTCTTCTTCAAGGGCAGTAGTGTCTCCCACGCTATGTCTAGCGAGTGTTTGAAGTTCCTTCGCCTTGTTCTTACCTCGAACCCCGCCAGGTCTGGCCATATACTCACCCCAGATCTGTACCATTTGCTCCGGAGTTAGCTGCAATAGGTCAGAAGGGGCTGGGAACCGGCGCAAAGTGGCCAACGAACGATCGCTAAAAATATCATCATATGCTTGTCTGTATTCTGGAAACCGGATATCAAGCCAGCGGTGGATTCTATTCTTAATCCGTCCAGATTTAACAACCCAGTGCTCTCTGTTTGTAACCATAACCCGTATGCGACGGAATGCTTCATCCTTTGGAGAGAAGGGCGTGTAGAACCCACGGCTCACTGCATCGGCGATGACCAGAGCATCTTTTGGGTCGTTCTTGGAAGGTGAGTTATCTCTATTTTCCTTATTGCGTTTGGTTGTCATTGGATTGACAAGAGCCACATCAACTCCTTGACCCACCAACCAGTTGGCAATATTGAACCAGTAGTGACCGGTGCTCTCCATTCCCACAACAAAGTCATTCATGCCGTGCATCTTCTGTAATTTTCGAATACTGTGTTCTAAATGCTCAAAACCAGCTAGGTCATTCGAAAATAGAATAGGGCGCTTGGTGAGGACAACACCTCGAAAATTAATGACTTGTGCAGCGTGCTTCTCCTTGGCAATGTCGATGCCTATAACCAGAGTGGTTGTGGAGATTCGTTCTACACGTTGATTTTGAGAATTAATTAGATTAGACTTCATAATAACGCCTCCTAAGGTGAGTTCTGAGGGCTGCAACCCAGTACATACTCATCCTAGCGAGGCGTCCTTTTTTCTGCAAGTTCAATCTGTTAACACCTACAGGAATGTTAACGGGCAGGATAATGGAAATGTCTGGAGAAGAGATTATGAGATGTAAAAGTGAAAAATAGACGTTTTAGGTTATGTCCATATTATCGGAGGCTAGAATGTATGCAAAGTAGATTAGAACAAGACATTATTTCAACGGCAGAAAGCTTCACAAATAATTTTTCTGATAAAGGAAATTTCGATTTTAGTGTACAAAGCTTACGTAAAGTAGAAGATATTCTTGAAGAATTATGTGAGTATGAAATAGATAATGATTCTTTGGATTCTGTTTCTTCTATGGTTGGAAGTTACATTTTCGAAGTAGCAAGAAGGAATTATGGTGGGAAGTACTATTGGATGCAAGATAGAGAACAACCTGTTTTAGTTACTGGTGAGCCGGAATTTTCAATTTCAATTTTTGCTTTCGATAAAGTTAGAGGTAGAATTCAGAATGGGAAAGAAGATGAGATACCATATTACTTTGATGGTTATATCAATGCAGTTGAAAAAGGTAAGGAAACAGGCTACTGTGCAACAATTGTTTAAAGTCTAGGAGATAAGCTAACGGCGGACAAGAGTGTAATAAGCACTATAGCTCAATAGACATCACCAGAAGGCTGCCGGTACGATCAGTGGTCTTCATTCACCTAACGGGCAGGTTTTCTTAACGGAATCTAAAGGAGTTAAGCATTTGTTTCAAGAATAAAACAGTAAAACAAATTGTGAGGTGAACGTTCAAGAATGAAATTTATGTGCGAATGTGGTCATACAATACGTGATCAATCTGATTACTTGCCATATAAGGCTCGATTGATATCAGATCAAGATTGGTATGATTTCATGGATGAAGTTTATGCGGCAATAGAAAAATCAGGACCAACTGTTGAAGATAAGGAAGAAGCAGTGATGAATATTATAGGGTTAGAACATAAATTTACTAAAGAAGTGTACCAATGTAATCAATGTGGAAATATGTTTTTTAGTATTAATCCACCTCAACTAGAAATGTTTAAACCAGATAGTACTAGTCCTGATAAAACATTGTTGAAATCAGTTCACAGGGATAAATGAAGAGTTTTTTATATGGGGATAAGGCATTCCATCGGATGGCTGTCTTTAAGAAAGGAAGCATCTATGCAAATAAAATATTTTCATGCATCTGACTTAACATGCTGATTTACTATGGGTAATCCCGCAAATGGATGGTTCTGAAACTTGCCGTTCCGCTAAACATTCCTGTAATGACTAAGATTTGGACTTTGTCAAAAAAGGAGCGCCTCGGTATGATGGGTTTGTGCACGGGTTTGAAACCCAATACCATCAAGGAGGCGCTCT
>NZ_JCAUAN010000058.1:0-8100 GCF_059691975.1 Paenibacillus sp. J22FR5
AAGAAAGCACGGAGGACCGAGTTACTGCCCGATAAGGGCTCAGACCCGTCAGCTAAACGTTATCGGTCTCCACGCCTTGGTCAGGTGTAACGCAGGAATGTAAGGGCAAAGCCCCGTAGAGTCATGGGATGGTGAACCCCAAGGTATGTGTGGAGTGAACGTGCAGAAGAATACCCTTTGGAGAAATGTTCCAACACTTCTTCTGTTCCCGTATGCCCAAAATTGGGATAGCTACGTCTGATGAGCGCTCTCATGAACAACATCTGCAAACCAAGGTGTTAAAATCCTGCGAATGAGTGAGTATATGTGAGATAAACCCTTAAAACCGAGGGACGGGCAGTTTACTACTAAAAACAAGGACATATTTCCAAATATACGGAAATATTCCACAACCGATAAGAAATGATGGTGCCGGTTGGTTGGATTTAGGACCACGGGACGTTATGCGAGACCTTGAGAACCCTAACATGCTGGTTTCGCCTGTCACCGACGCTGGGTCGTTGCCTAATATGAAGTTCTCTTTCTCTGACACCCATATGTAGTTAAATCACGGCGGCTGGTCGAGGGAAGTAACGGTTAGAGAGTTGCCGATTGCGACCACGATTGCGGGGGTGAATATGGCTCTGACTCCGGGTGGTGTGCGCGAGTTACATTGGCACCAGCAAGCGGAATGGGCTATAGTTCTTGTGGGGCGAGCGCGCATTACATCAGTTGACCAGAACGGTAGGAATTTTATTGCTGACGTAGGCGTGGGCGACCTATGGTATTTCCCTCCCGGAATTCCTCATTCTATTCAAGGGTTGAAAGAAGGTTGCGAGTTTTTACTGGTCTTCCCTGACGGTAATTTCTCTGACCTTAATACTTTATCTATCTCCGATTGGTTCGCACATACGCCAAAGGACGTACTATCGGCGAATTTTGGTGTTCCAACAAGCGCTTTTACACATATCCCGAAACAACAACGATACATTTTTCAAGCAAACGTTCCCGGTGCACTCGAAAGCCAACATGTACCAGACCCATACGGTACGCTACCAAAAACCTTTACACATAGACTACTTGTACAAGAGCCGATTGTAATTCCAGGAGGGACCGTTCGAATAGTGGATTCAACCAATTTTCCTATTTCGACTCAAATTGCCGCATCGTTATTGGAAATCAAACCAGGTGCAATGAGAGAAATGCATTGGCATCCAAACAATGACGAATGGCAATATTATATCTCAGGTACGGCTCGAATGACGGTTTTGGCACCCAATGGTACGGCTCGTACATTCGATTATCGTGCTGGGGATGTAGGATATGTACCATTTGCATTTGGTCACTATATTCAGAATACTGGTAATCAAAGCGTGTGGGTTTTGGAGATGTTTAAGAGTGACCGTTTTGAAGATATTTCACTGAATCAGTGGATGGCGCTTACACCTCATCAATTAGTGCAACAGAACCTAAATGTCGGACCAGAATTAATGAACGCTTTGCATAAGGAAAAACAATTTATAGTAAAAATCCGGGATTCTCGTATTACCCAAGAACTGGTAGATAAATTACATCAACATTGGTTTTTATAAAACATTTGGAGATCTCATTTTATGCCTCTTTTTTTAGTCTTAAACCATTTTGCCTTATCTCCCCAATAGGGAAAGAACGTCGGCCCTCAGAGGTTATCTGGGGGCCGACGTTTTTGCGTATCCGGACTTTTTGTGACAGACGCCTAAAAAATGGGCCTATGACTCAGTAACAAACGCGGAGCGTCGACCATAAGTTGGTATCATGTTGAGATGAAAAAAAGTTACTGGAGGTTTATCACATGACCAATATTCAAAATGAGCTTCAACAGTTGGGTGTT
The DNA here is from genome assembly GCF_059691975.1 of Paenibacillus sp. J22FR5. Taxonomy (NCBI): domain Bacteria; kingdom Bacillati; phylum Bacillota; class Bacilli; order Caryophanales; family Paenibacillaceae; genus Paenibacillus; species Paenibacillus sp. J22FR5. The sequence goes on from NZ_JCAUAN010000058.1 coordinate 1,850, forward strand.
TCGCAGTTCCAGGCAACCGAAATGACGCCTTGGGAGCAGCAGGCTCAGTATCTTGCCGGCCAGTATCCGAATGGCCAAGTGCCGGTGGATACGTCGCGTCTTTGCGTCGGACTTTGCGCCGGCGTTTGCGCCGGCGTTTGTGCCGGATTTTGCGCAGGATTTTGCGGCGCGTTTTGCGCCGGAGTTTGTGGTGGGTTTTGTGGCGGCTTCTGCGGCGGCGTTCGCTGCCATAACTGCGCGGGCTTCTGCCACCAATGCGCAGGCAACTGCCACCAATGCGGTGGCGGACACCGCTGCCGCTGACGCCTTCGTCTTCTCTTACGGATTGCAGTAAACCGATCGCCCCTGCACGGCGCTGTGCGGGGGCGATTTTCTATCCCTTAAGAGATCTGACATGAGGGACAAATAGTAGTACATATGATATAGAACGAAGATTGCAAATTGGAGAACAGCATTTACGGCTAGGAGGGCTGAGATGTCAAAGTTGACCTCGTCTGCGCGCCTTCAGGTAAAGGCGGATACATTTTTTTTGCCGGTTCAGAATGACGGCGTTTATTTCCGAAACAACGTTGGTACGTTTCATATGAAAGGTGAGATGATTGACCGATGGCTGGAAAAGCTCATCCCCATGTTCAACGGGGAGCGCACACTGGCGGAATTGACGGACGGGCTATCCGGCCCGTACCGGGACCGGGTGTACGAAATCGCGGAAGTGCTGAGGGGAAAAGGCTTTGCGCGCGATGTGAGCCAGGATCGCGCGCACGTTCTCTCGGAGCAAACGGTCCGCAGGTATGCAGGGCAAATCGCTTATCTCAACAGCTTAGGCGATTCCGGCGCTTACCGGTTTCAGTGTTACCGGCAGGCTGAGGTGCTCGCTGTCGGCTCCGGCCAGATCTTTTCCGCGCTTGTGTCGTCGCTGCTTGAGTCGGGCCTGCCCCGGTTCCGCGTTCTGATTACGGATTCGCTGCCGACGGATCGGCGTCGGCTTACGGCTTTGGCGGAGCACGCTCGCTTGACGGACCCCGAGGTTGCAATCGGGGAAGCTGTACTTCCGAACAAGGGTGCCGACGGTTGGAGGGAAGCGGTACGGCCGTTCCAAACGGTCCTCTATGTGTCTGAGCAGGGCGATAGCGAGGAGCTGCGGCTTCTTCATAAGGCATGCCAAGCGGAACGCAAAACGCTACTTCCCGCCGTGCGACTGCATCAGGCCGGCATCGCGGGCCCGCTCGTGCAGCCGGAGAGAGCGGTCTGTTGGGAATCGGCATGGCGGCGCATCCACGAGTCCGAAGTATTCAAAGATCCGGAGAGGTTTGCCTTCTCCTCAACGGGGGGGGCGCTGCTCGCGAATGTAATTGTTTTCGAGCTGTTCAAGAATGTGACGGGCGCCGCCGAGCCAGAGCTGAGAAACTCACTGTATCTGCTTGATTTGGAGACATTGGAAGGAAGCTGGCACCCATTACTTCCGCATCCGCTTGCTGCCGGCAAAGTCAATGCCGCAGCCAACTGGGTGGATGACGCGGAGCTTCGGCTCGAGGAAGAGCCGGAAGGCGGCGCAGTGAACGGTTTGTTTCCGTACTTCAGCAAGTTGACTTCGGACCGAACGGGAATTTTCCATAGCTGGGAGGAAGGGGACCTTGGCCAGCTGCCCTTGTCACAGTGCCGCGTTCAGGCAGCCGATCCGCTGTCGGAAGGGCCAGCCGGTCTGCTACCGGTCATCGTTTGCTCGGGATTGACGCACGGGGAGGCGCGGCGTGAAGCAGGGCTGACTGGGCTTGAGGCGTATGTGTCGCGGCTTGCGGGGGTTCTCGTTAACACCGAGCAGTTTATCGGAGTCGGCATCGGGGAGACGGCCGCAGAAGGCGCGGCTCGCGGACTGCAGGCTTGTTTGACGAAGCATTTGGAGGCACGGCTGACAGACCGGAAGCCGTCTATCGTTCGGGTTCGGCTCGGTCAGATTGACGACGAGCCATGCTTATTTTATTTAGAGGCTCTGACCACGATGCGGGGCACACCGACGATCGGGCTTGGAGAGGAAGTATGCGGGTTACCCGTCATATGGGCAGGCACGGAGGATGGATGGTTCGCAGCCACCGGTTTAACCGTGACAACGGCGCTGCGCAGGGCGCTGCAGGCGTCGCTGATGAAGGCGCAAAACGGGTCCGCATGCCACGTGCCGCTTGCCGTGGAGGTGAGGACCATGGTGCTTGGATCGGGCGCCCCACTGGAGCTGACCGTCCCCGCCGAGGAGTCGGAGTCGAAGCTGGATGGGGTCAGGGATGCGATGAGGAAGCTGAAAATGAGCGGCCGAGAAGTTTTCATCATCGATTTGGCGGTGGAGCCGTTTTTGCGTGATGGTCCTGCTGCTGTCTTCGGCGTGCTGCTGGGAGAGGGGGAAGCCGGATGAGCGCGGTCGTAGCCGTTGTCGGAGAAGGAGTGCTGGCAGAGCTGGTGTGTGGGGAGCTGATCTCCGAGTGCCGAATCGTTCGTTTGACCGATATCAGGGAGGGGTTGCCGGAAGATGTGGAATTTGCCCTGGTGCTGAACGATGCCTGGCATCCAGCCGTTCACCATGAGGCGGAAGCGGAGCTGCAGGCTGCTGGCATTCCGTGGCTTCGCGGTTTCGTCGCCTTCGGTGAAGGCGTTATCGGTCCGCTCGTCAGGCCAGGCCAGTCTGGATGCTCTAGGTGCGCCGATACCCGGCAGCTTATAGCGGGGCGCGACCGCAGGGAAATGTGGGGGCTGCAGCAGCGTTTGACGGAGATCGGGGGTATCCCATCTGACCCATGGGCATCGCGAACGGGACTGTTGCAGATGGCGCATCTGATTACGGCGGAATCGCGGAACGCGCTGCGGCGCATCCGCTCCCGCACGGAAGAGCGTGTGGTTTTGGTCAACCTGAAGACGTTGAATTGCTCCAGCCATTTCTTCCTACCGGACCCGTTATGTCCCATATGTGGACGTCTGCCCGAAGATTCGCGGGATGCTGCCCGGATATCGCTCAAGCCGTCCCCGAAAGTCGGAGAAAACATCTACCGCAGCCGATCGCTCCAAGAGTTGAGAGCTTTTCTGGCTCGGGACTATCTCGATTACAAGATCGGATTTCTGAACGGAAAAATGCTGGATCTGATTTCGCCCTTGGCCGATGCGACCGTGAATCTTCCGATGTTAGAGCAGGACGAGGTGACGGCGGGCCGGACGAACTGCTATGCGGATAGCGAGCTGTCGGCTATTCTGGAGGGCTTGGAGCGTTATTGCGGCATGGCGCCGCGCGGCAAGCGGCCGGTTGTTCGCGGCAGCTACCGGCAACTGGCGGGGGAAGCGCTCGATCCCGTGACGGTCGGGCTGTATGCGAAGGAGCAGTATGAGCTGCCTGAATTTCCTTTTAGGCCGTTCGATCCTGATGCCGAGACCGATTGGGTCTGGGGGTACTCGTTTGCGCAAGGACGCCCGATTTTGGTGCCGCAGTGGCTTGCGTATTACAGCTCTCCCTGTCGGCAAGGCTTCGTGTACGAGACATCCAACGGCTGCGCCCTGGGCGGAAGCTTGGAGGAAGCGATCATGTACGGGATGCTGGAGGTCGTGGAGCGCGATTCGTTCTTGCTGACATGGTACGCAAAGCTGCCGCTTCCCCGTATAGACCCACAATCCGCCGGAGACCGCGACCTGAAGCTCATGGTGGACCGGCTGCGGGCCGTTGCCGGTTTTGACGTGCTCTTGTTTAACGCGACGATGGAAAATGGCATTCCCAGCATTTGGGCGGTGGCGAAAAATAGAAAGCCTAATGGAGTGAATCTTATTTGTGCAGCCGGAGCGCACCCGGATCCGGTACGGGCAGCGAAAGGGGCGGTTCACGAGCTGTCGGGGATGATGCTTACACTAGACCATAAATTCGAGGCGAACCGGGAGGACTATGTGCGGATGTTCCACAATCCTTCGCTGGTTCGGGGCATGGAGGACCATTCCATGCTGTACAGCCTGCCGGAGGCGGAGCCGAGGCTGCGCTTTTTGCTGGAGGAAAACCGGCCGATGCGAGCATTCGCTCAAGAATTTGGGCCCACTCCGAAGCACCAGGATTTGACCGAAGACCTGAAGGCGATGATCGGTAAGTTCCTCCGGCTGCATTTGGACGTGATCGTGGTTGACCAGTCGACACCGGAACTGAGGCGTAACGGGCTGCACTGCGTGAAAGTGCTAATGCCCGGCATGCTACCGATGACGTTCGGCTACCATTTTACCCGGTTGGCGGGACTGGATAGGGCGCTTCAAGTGCCGACCGAGCTCGGGTACACGGAGCGGCCTTTGCGTCCGGAGGAGCTCAATGCTCATCCGCATCCATTCCCATAAATGAGCTGGGCCGATATCGCCTAATGCCAAATCGCGGTATCACTATAGGCCGATTGGGGGAAAAAGAATGAGTCTGGATGCGTTTATTCACCAGCTTCATGCCGACGGCAACGAGAGCGGGCTACCCGGCTGGGAGGTCGATTGGGACGATGCGCCGCTTGCCTATAAGCTATATCGCGGCCTGCCGACTCTTCCGCTGTCCTCGGATATCCCGATGACGCTAGAAGCGCGGGCAAAGGCTGTTGAACCGAGCCTGAATGACATCAGCCATTTTCTCTGGTATGTCTACGGGCTGACGCAAGTAAGCTATTCTCTTGCGGTTCCGATGGGGACGTACCGCAGATTCGTTCCTTCCGGCGGAGGGCGGTACCCGAATGAATTGTACGTATATCTCCGCACGGAAGCTGGTGCTCCCGGACTTTACCATTACGATGCAGCGCATCACCGCCTGGTGCTGCTGCGCGAAGGCGATTACGATTCGTACTTGGCCCGGGCTCTCGGCAACCGCTGTGAACTATCTGCATGCTTCGGCGTTGTCTATGTATCGACGATGGGTTGGAAAAATGCTTTCAAATACAACACCTTTGCTTATCGTCTGCATGGGCTTGATTCAGGCGTGCTGCTAGGGCAGCTGCAGGAAGCTGCGAAACGGTTCGGTTATGCATCAAGAGTGCATTTCCGGTTTCTAGACCGAGCCGTGGGCCATCTGCTCGGGCTATCCGGCTCAGAGGAGAACGTTTATGCGGTTATGCCTCTTTCGGTGCAGCGCGACATCGCTTGGATCGATGATGCCGGCGGTACGCCGATGCAAGTCGCAGCGGATGAGCTGATCAGCGAGCTTCCGGCTGTTCAGCATGATTATTTCGTGCGTTCGAGATCCGTTAAGGAGATTCCGCAGCTGACTCTGATGAACGAAGCGGCGGCGCTTGATACGCTGTCGCCGTTTCGCCGTTTCGAGCCCGTCAATCGAGCGGAAAGCGGACTTCAGACTGTCTATTTACCAACGGTGAAGCGGCTGAACTTCGATCTGGCGGCGACCAGCCGAGCACGGTATTCGCCCGAAAACGATTTCGTCTTGAGCCGTGTAACAGCGCAGCAGCTAGCCGCCCTGCTGCAAGAAGCTACGGCCTCCTTCGCGTATCGCAACGATTTGGACGGCGTGGGGGAGGCTCCTCCGCTTCGTGTCGCGTTATACGGGTGTTTCTATAACGTCGAAGGCGTACCGGACGGTGCTTATCGCTATGACGCAGCCGCCCACGCGCTCCGGTGCGAGCTTGCCGGTGATCATCGGCTCCGGCTGCAGCAGGGGATGACCCTGCACAACGTCAATTTGTTTCAAGTACCGATCTGTCTGCACATCGCCGGTTATGAAGATCACCTGATTCCCCAATTGGGGTATAGAGGATACCGCATCCAGCAGATGGAAGCCGGCATGCTGTTACAGCGTCTGCTGCTGGCGGCGTCCGCTCTCGGCATGGGCGGGCGTCCGCTGCTTGGCTTTCAGGCCGGATCGTGCGACGAGCTATACCGGATGTCCATGCATGGACGAATCAGCCTCATCCAAATCCCGATCGGTCGCTACCTTCCCCGTCCCCGGCTGGAGGGAGGTTTGCACAGCTAGTTTATACTGGATATCGCCGAGATGCGGATACGGGAAAAGTTGTTTTCACTATCCACTCAATACATGTGGAGTGTTGTTCTAAGGATGGTAAAAAACTAGAAGTAACGGTGTCATGCCCTCCAAAGTTAAGGAGGGCTTTTTCTTATGTTGATTGCAGGTCTGGAGTCTGTTGAGCTAAACATTCCTGTTAGTGCTAAGAAATGGACTTTGAAAGAAAATGAGCGCCTCGGTATGATGGTTTTATCAACGGGTTTAACCCAACATCATCAAGGAGGCGCTCTTATTA
>NZ_JCAUAN010000059.1:0-7668 GCF_059691975.1 Paenibacillus sp. J22FR5
TTTAGCGGACAGATACCACGATTTACGGAATGTTTCATGAACCGCCGTATACCGAACGGTACGTACGGTGGTGTGAGAGGTCGGGGGCTAGCCGCCCCCTCCTACTCGATTGACGGGCGGCCCACGAGTCGCGAAAGGGAGCGAGGATTCACTATTTGAGCGTTTCTAGTCGAATTTGAATCTAAGGGGAACGTCGATGCGCTATTCCAGTAAATTTGACCAAGGTTGGCTGTTTAAGCGGTAAATAAGGTATCCTCGTTCCCCTTGATCTTGTTTTCTGCGGTTTGGAGGCGAATAGTGCAATGAGGTTCCTCTTGATGTTTCGGAGGCCGCCAATTAGAACGAAATACTAGGCAATTTAACATACTAATCTCTACAACCCGTCAATTTAAAGAATCCCATCAGTTTCCGATAGCCCACCAATGTGAGCTAAATATTAGTCACTTTAACATGCTAATCTCAGCGAATCCGCCAATTTTAGCAATCCCATCAGTTTCCGAATAGCCCATTAATCTGAGCTACTTCACATTCCTTCGTTCACCAAACAGTTGCCCACACGATGTGGATTTGAGATAATGCTCGTAGTGAAATGATATGAATGGGAGTGACTTCAGTGGTCAAGCAACAAAACAAGAAGCAAACTTTGGCATTTATCGGGTCCTACGCCGATGCGAAGAATCCGGGGGTATATACGGCACAATTTGATGCAGAAACAGGTAGCTTAGCGCTTACCCATAACGTAACGGGTCTCCAAAATCCAACCTTTCTAGCTGTCGATGCAGCAAATTGGCGATTATACGCACTAGCTGAGGGTGTTGGTTCAGAAGGTCAGAAATGCGGAGCAGCTAGCGCCTACGAGATTCAGCAAGAAACAGGCGAATTATCTTTGCTTAACCAGGAAAATACCCTTCCTGCAACGACTTGCCACATCCAGTTAGACAACACGAATAAAGTGGTGATGGTTACCAGTTATCATGGTGGTATGGTTGGTTTATCTCCTATTTTATCCGATGGACAAATCGGGACTTCCGCTGATATTCAGCAGCATCAAGGTGCCAGCCTTCTTCCGGTTCAGGATCGGCCGCGCGCGCATTCCGTTTTCGTAGATCGAGCCAATCAATACATAGGTGCATGTGATTTAGGTCTTGATAAAATTATTTTATACAAACTTGATCTTACTGCTAAACGTCTTCTACCACATGGCGAAGTGTCTGTTGCGCCTGGTTCAGGGCCGCGCCATTTTGCTTTTCACCCCTCCTACAAGTACGGGTATGTGATTAATGAGCTCGGTTCTACGGTTACAGCATTCAGCTATGATGAGGAACACGGTAAACTGACAGAAATCCAAACGATTCCCACCCTACCAGCCTCCTACGATGGCGAAAATGGGTGCGCAGACATCCACGTCTCACCTGACGGACGTTACCTTTATGGTTCCAACCGCGGACACGATAGCATCGTGGTGTATGCTATTGACGAGCAAACAGGAAAACTATCAGTCGTGGAATATGCCCCAACTTTAGGGAAGCATCCACGTAACTTCGGGATTTCGCCTGACGGACGATTTGTTCTTGTAGCGAATAAAGACTCCGACAACATCGTTAGCTTTGCGCGCGACGAGTCGACTGGGAAGCTAGTCCCAACAGGCAGTGTACTTGAGATGTCTCAGCCTGTATGCATCAAGTTCCTTCCGGTACAATGACACCTTTTACGGAGAGGGTTCTCCAAGTCATCCGATCCATACCCGAAGGAAAAGTGATGACATATGGCCAGATTGCTCGGCAGGCTGGGAGTCCAAGAGCAGCTCGGCAAGTTGTGCGCATTCTGCATGCCATGAGCAAAAAACACCGTCTACCCTGGCACAGAGTCCTCAACGTCCGAGGAGAAATCGCGATCAAGGATGATGAGGGTGCACAGCTGCAGCGGTTTTTGTTGGAAGCAGAGGGCGTTCAAGTCTTGGATGATGGGAAGGTGTCACTGGTAGACTACCAACTTCAAACTGATGAGGAATGAATAGGGTTGTGTGACCCCTTAGTACGATGAATTGGCAAGAAAGCAACAATCCAAGTATACTTAAATTAAATAATGTTAAGCTGGTCGTGAAGCACACGCCGCTTTCTTCATGGTTTCTGAGGAGCTATTCCTTTCAGAGATCGTGTGGAGAGCGGCGTTTTGTTTTGAACCAACATATGGAGGAGATGGATATGATGAAATTTGAACAAGCATTTGAGACATTTATGGCAAAACAAGTAGCCCAAGAGACGAACAATCGCAGACGGGAACGGTTAGAACGTGGGCTAGGTCATGCGGAAATGGAATTTCTCCGATCCATATGGTATGCACAAGTTGGCAACTTCAATGACTTGTACCCAGAATGGGAGGTTCGTGACTTTGCGAACGGCTATCGCTATATCGATTTTGCTTATATGCCGGGGAATGCAAAAGGCTGCATCGAAATCCAAGGCTACGGCACGCATGCACGTGATCTTGAGCTGTGGAGGTTCAAGGACCTTTGCATTCGGCACTCCCACCTTGCGTTAGACGGCTGGCTCGTTCTCCCCATTGCATACCCTTCGATCGTCGAAGCGCCGAAACAGTGCCAGCAGCTCATACTCTCGCTAATTGGCAAATTCATCTCAACAGATGTATCTTCAACGCTACCTTGGCTAGAAAGTGAAATTATTCGCTTCGCTAGGAGAAAACTCCGTCCATTCACTGCTCCAGAACTATCTGAACATCTTAAAGTTAGCAAAAGACACGCTAGGACACTTTTGCACAGCTTGTGTGATATGCAATTATTGATTGTATCAAGCGGTAAAGAACGCGCGCGCAGCTATCAACTCCATGTCTAGCTAATTAAGGGGAACGTAGGTGCACTATTGAACTCAAAAACAGACTAAAGTGAGATCAAGGGGAACGAGAATGCTCTATTCTTATCGGAAATGGCAAAATCAGAGCAAAAGAAATGAAATAGTGAACCCACGTTCCCTTTAATTCCAAATATGTTACACAATGCTCGGATTGCGCATCCTCGTTCCCTTTCGAGTAGGAGGAGGTGGAGGTGGAGGTGGAGGTAGAGGTCAGTAGAAATATGAAGGGGAACGTCAGAGCACTATTGAACTCAAAAACAGACTAAAGTGAGATCAAAGGGAACGAGAATGCTCTATTCTTATCGAAAATGTCAACATCAGAGTAAAAGAAATGAAATAGTGCACTCACGTTCCCTTTAATTTCAAATATGTTACACAATGCTCGGATAGCGCATCCTCGTTCCCTTTCGAGTAGGTGGAGGTAGAGGTCAGTAGAAATATGAAGGGGAACGTCAGAGCACTATTGAACTCAAAAACAGACTAAAGTGAGATCAAGGGGAACGAGGATGCTCTATTCTTATCGAAAATGGCAAAATCAGAGCAAAAGAATTGAAATAGTGCACTAACGTTCCCTTTAATTCCAAATATGTTACACAATGCTCGGATAGCGCATCCTCGTTCCCTTTCGAGTAGGTGGAGGTGGAGGTCAGTAGAATTATGAAAGGGAACGTCAGAGCACTATTGAACTCAAAAACAGACTAAAGTGAGATCAAGGGGAACGAGGATGCTCTAATCTTATCGGAAATGGCAAAATCAGAGCAAAAGAAATGAAATAGTGCACTCACGTTCCCTTTAATTTCAAATATGTTACACAATGCTCGGATAGCGTATCCTCGTTCCCTTTCGAGTAGGTGGAGGTGGATGTCAATACTACGAAATCGCCTGCATTCTGACCAATTAGGCATCTACTTTCCCCTTCCACAGTGGAAAAGGCATTTCCAGCCGCACTCCCCCTTCTCGCCCAAAAATCTGAAAATAGTGTTCAACTAGTTACAAAGGTTACAATTCGAGAATAGACTACTGTAATACAAGGCCATACGGACTGGAGGCATGTTATGAGTGACAGAACCCTTTATCTATTCGATGGCATCAATAAGACTTCTGTGAAAATGATTGTCGAGCAAATCATGAAAATTAATCAATATGATGATGACAAAGATAAGAAGGAAAAGGACTTCAAACGCCTGCCAATCGATCTAATCATTAACAGCAATGGAGGCAGTGTTTACGATGGCTTCGGGCTTATCAATGTGATTGAGAACAGCAAAACCCCTATTCACACCTATGTGTACGGACTGGCGGCAAGTATGAGCCTATTGATCGCGGTCAGTGGGCACAAACGGCACGCAGGTAGGTTGAGTACCTTCATGTATCATTCCGTTTCAACACATATTGATGGACATTTAGAGCATTTGAAGAATCGAGTGGATGAAACGCAGCGATTGCAGAATATTTATGATGAGTACATTTTGTCCAAAACCAATTTGCAAGCCGAAGAGCTGGACAGTGTGAAGGAGCATCAGCGGAATTGGTACTTAAGTCCGGAAGAGGCTTTGACCTATGGTATCATCGACAGCATCGTATAGGCATAGCGGGAGAGAAGCCCAAGGGATTCTCTTTTTTCTTTGTTTTTTCTCGGCATATGGTGTTTAATTGAGAGAAAGAGAGAAGGAGCGGCAGGTGCTGCTTCCGAATGAAAAGGAGAACCCTACTGTGTACAAAATTGTATTTTTTGATATCGACGGTACGTTAATCAATGAGGACAAGCAGGTGCCAGAAAGCACCGTCAAGGCTATTCACGAGTTAAAAAAGAGCGGCATCGAGCCCGTTATAGCAACTGGACGAGCCCCTTATTTCATTAAGCCTTTGGCTGAGCTGCTGGGGATTGATTCCTATGTATGTTTAAATGGCGGCTATGCGGTTTACAAAGGTGAGCCTCTTTACCACCGTGTGATCGCAAAAAGCGCTATCGAAGCATTGGTTGAACTTGCTGCAGCAAACCAGCATTCGCTTGTATTTGAAGGGGAGCATGCCTTTGCGACGGATGCGGAAGATCATCCATTTGTGAACAGCTCCGTATCCTCATTGAAGGTTGATTTGCCAAGTTATGATCCGCATTTTTGGAAGTCGAACGATATTTATCAAATTTTCCTCCATTGTGAAGCGAAGGATGAACATTTGTACGAAGGCTTGCTTTCGGAGTTTAAGCTTATCCGTTGGCACCAACATGCGATGGATGTGCTGCCCGCTGGCGGATCCAAGGCACAAGGCATCGCCGCAATGCTGGAGTTGGTAGGCTTGAAGCCAGAAGATGCGGTAGCTTTCGGAGACGGTCTGAACGATATGGAGATGCTCTCTTATGTCGGTTTCGGTATCGCAATGGGCAATTCGCATAAGGATTTATTGCCTTACGCGGATCACGTAACAACACATGTGGATGAAGAAGGCGTACGAAATGGTCTTATTACAGCAGGACTACTCTAGTCTATAGGACAGAACGATACGAATTAGGGTGAATAGGATGAAAATAGCTTTTTTTGACTCCGGGCTCGGAGGAATCACGGTTCTAAACGAAGCCATGAACAGAATGCCTCATGAGGACTTTATTTATTTTGCAGATACCGCGCATGTGCCTTATGGTACGAAATCGAAAGATGAAGTTCTGACCTTCGTCAAGCAATCTGTTGATGCGATTATTCAAGAAGAGATTAAGGCGCTTGTGATCGCCTGTAATACAGCAACCAGTATCGCGATCGCGGAGTTAAGAAAAATCTATAAGCTCCCCATCATTGGGATGGAGCCCGCAGTGAAGCCAGCCTTGGAGATGAATCGTTCATCTGGTAAAAGGGTGCTCGTATTCGCAACGCCGCTGACGCTGCAGGAAGCGAAATATAGAGAGCTCGTATCCCGGATTGATGATATGGGCATGGTAGATTCGCTCCCGCTTGCAGAACTCGTGGGATTTTGCGAAAATCTCATCTTTGACGGCCAGCAAATGATAGACTACTTCATGGCTACATTGGAGCCTTTTGACCTGAGTACCTATGGAACTGTCGTGCTTGGTTGTACGCATTATCCATTTTATCAAGGGATTTTGAGCCGGATTCTGCCTAGCCATATTGAAATTGTAGATGGCAGCAGAGGTACAGTGAATCGCTTGATGCAAGTTTTGGAGGAGCGCGATCAGTTACTTGAAATGGGAAATGCTCAGGTGAAATGGATGTGTTCCAGCTCGGACACCTCCTACATACAGAAGATGGAGAAGGCGCTTGCGTTTCTACAATCGACACAATGAAAAAAGCAGTCAATAACTAGAATGTCTAGTTACTGCCTGCTTTTCTTTGTTGTGCGATACTACACAAATCGCGGTTAGATCCGAATCTCGAGCAGCTCATAAGAGATGATCCCCATCGGTGCATTCACACTAATGACATCGCCTACAGACTTATTCATTAGGGATATTCCGAGCGGACTTTCGTAGGAGATTTTATTCTCATTGACATCAGCTTCCGATGTGCCCACGATTTTGTACTCGATTTTTTCCGCGAATTCCACATCATTCAAAACAACCGTGGATCCAACTTGGACCTTGGAAGTGCCGGTGTTTTTCACGACCTTTGCCTTTTTGAGCATTCGTTCAATCGTCAGAATCCGTGTTTCCATGAAAGATTGATCATTCTTCGCAGAATGATATTCGCTGTTCTCTTTTAGGTCGCCGTAGGAGATCGCCAACTTGATACGTTCTGATAATTCCTTACGCTTTACTGTTTTCAAATCCTCAAGTTCTAGCTCTAAACTGCGCAAACCCTCAGGGGTCAAAATGATTTCATCATTGGACATCGTCAAGCACCTCGTTTCATTCGATATTAGCTATACTACTAAAGTCCATCAGGATAGTAAAGCAATCGGCATGAGGAATTAATTGAGAGGGCTTTTTTTAGGACGATTTACTTTGCGTAGATTTACGAATAGCCGCCCCAAATATCTTAAGAATCGATTCCCTTGGGAGAATCCGAGCGAGAAGTGCAGTTAACACATTGTTGCCCCCATCAAGGACGTAAGTATTATGTTTGCCAAGGGCTTTCAATGCCGTATCAACGACTTGTTCAGGGGTCCGCTTCGTTTTCGTTTCAACTTCCTTGGCTGTATCAAAAAACTTCGTATCCGTAGGTCCAGGGCATAGGGCCAAGAACTTAATACCTTTATGACGATACTCTTCCCATAAGGATTCAGTGAACGAGAGTACGAAAGCTTTGGTTGCACTGTACACGGAGCAATAGGGGAACGGGAAGAAGGCCAATAAGGAAGCCAAATTAATGATGGCACCTTCACCCTTTTGAACCATAGCAGGTAAAAAGAAATGCGGTAACTCAACAACAGCCGTAATATTCAAAGTAACCTGTTGATGATAATTGTCCGTTGAATGGGTTAGAAACTCTCCGCTCAAGCCAAAGCCAGCATTGTTGACAAGCAGATCGACATGTTTGCCAAGCTGTTGTGTTTGCTTATACACTTCGGCCGCGGCATTTGTACAGGTTAAGTCAATAGCGATGACATTAACTGATATTTACTAATATCTCCAAATGAAAGAGAACCTGCATAATAATTGATAGACAACACTTACTTCAGCTACTATACTAACATAACGTGGGAGCAATTTCTGCAGATAAAGTCTGAAAAATCGATATTTTTTCTACGACGGCAAGATCATATAACAGGATTTTCCTGCACCTTTAGCGAAGTTAATTATGTGGTTAATTTTCACCAAAGGGGTTGTCTACTTTGCTCGTTAAAGATC
>NZ_JCAUAN010000060.1:0-6586 GCF_059691975.1 Paenibacillus sp. J22FR5
TCTTTTTTGAACGATTTCTCGTTCGTGCTTACTCACTCGTTGTTCAGTTTTCAAAGATCAATTTCTTTCGTTCACTGCCGTGTTACCGAAGCAGCGAGAAGTAATATACCACAGAACGTTTCTTAATTGCAAGCACTTTTTTTCTTGTCAATTTGTGTCGACGTCTGTCGGAAAGTCATCTTACCATACCTCATTGACCGAAAGCAAGTCCACTTCATATCGCTTGTGCTTGTTTGCTTCAGAACAACGAGGACTAATGTACCATGCCCAGAAACCAAATACAACCCCTTTGGAAAAGTTCCGCAATTGCAATTGTTTCGAATTGTTCCTACAAGTATAAACGAAAAAAAAGGATGCATAAGCTGCACCCTTTTCCCCACTTAATATTCCATTGTGATAATTGGTGTTCCTACGGTCAAGCGCCACATGCCTGAAGTCGTTTCTAGATGAAGCGCGATTTGCACATTAACCTTTTGATTACCACTAAGGATAGAAGCTTCGAATTCGGAAGACGCCAGTGATGTGCTGTAGGTTGTCGTATCCTCGTAACTCTCTACAACGTTACCTTTATAAGCATGAACTAACTCGTCAAGGAATTCCTTAGGGTTACCCTGCAAAGAAATGGCGTCATCCGAAGCATTCCCTTGTATCATTACATTCCACATACCTGGAATGCCTTGTTCCTTTAAAAGAGCGCTCATATGCTCCTGCCATTTCAACAGGTGATCTTGCTCCACATTTCCCGAAGCATCTAATCGTAATACGGCATAGCATGCCATCTGGCCCACAGGACTTGCAACTGTTAATGTCATGACTGCGCCAGGTTCAACTTCTGATTTTACATTGAAAATAGTATGCTGAGAGCGAAGTGCCTCATTGTTCATTGGTATTAAGCCCAGCTTTTGCGACAAGCTTTCACCAGCAGCCATGACCTTGGCATCCACACCGTCACAAGTTCCGAAATAGCCTGTATATTTGAAGGTAATTTGTTGATTTGTTTGAATAAAAGGCTTTGCCACATTCAGCAACCGCTGAGCATCTTGTTCGGCCTGTGCATCCACGTGACGGATCCACCCGAAGAATAAGCCAATAATAGTTACACATATCATCGTTTGCGTCCACATCTTGCGCATAAAAAAAGCACCTCTTTGCTAGAATCTATGACTCTAGTAAAAAGTATGCCCTAAACTAGCAAATGATAAACCTACCCGCGTGTCGATTGGAAAAATTCAATCCGCTCGCCATCTAACCCATTAAAGAAGAAATACCTTGAGCCATTCGGAAGGGTAGTAATCTCAGTATCTAGCTGTTCAACCTCCAGGCCTTGAATTCTTGCGAATTCGGCGTCCACATCATCTACGGTAAATGCCAAGTGATGCACTTTGCCTTCCTGTGGCAGGTTCGCGTTATAGCCCTCAATTAATTCAACTTCTGTTTCATTCTTAGCGTCAAAGCCAAGAAAACCAAGACGTATCACACCATTGGTATGGAGTAACGTCCCTTTGTGCTTAAGTCCGATCACCTTTTCATAAAATGCAATAGACGCTTCTAGGTTTGCTACCATGACGCCTACATGCTCCAATTTCATAACAGCCATATGTACATACCTCCTTGTTCTAAACCCTTTCATTGTAGCGAAAAATAAAGGAAAGGGCTAGACCGCGATCAGTTCATGAACAATGTCTCCATCTCACCATCTAACGAGTAAAGCGTAACTTCGGTATTCGTTGTATGCACTAATCCCAGGTTATTAAACATATATCTTATCTGAGCATTGACTAGATGTTTCGTTATGGTTTCAATGGCTAGATGTGAAAACTCTTGATATATAGATTCGAAAAAAATGAGAACTTCTTTTTCCTCGATGACTACTTTCGTGTGTATCATATCGCAACACCCCCGATTCAGATATAACAATTGTATATTTTGGAAACTAGGAAAGTATAAGGACTTCTTTAGGTTTATGTTAGGTTTGTAGACTTCGCCAAAAAGGAGGTGTCCGTGTATAATGAAAACGAAAGCAACAGACGGGAGGGCTCAAAAATGAGGTTGTTAAAGCTACTGCAAATCTATGAGGTGGATGGGATTACCCCCAAGCATCGGTCAGATCGTTTCGATTTCGATGAGATTCAAGGGCAAACATTTCGTGAAGTGAACCCGACCGAAGTTGGGTGTCCGATGACGTTATCTGGAATTAGACAACATACACCATTCAAAACAACACGTGTTCAAGCGATTGATCAAGACGGGTTGGATTTCCGTGTATTGACGCGAAACACTATTTATCATTTTGAAGTTCATACAGAACGAAATGTGCTGTAACGCAAAAGACCTTTGACTACTTCCAACTTGGAAGGTAATCAAAGGTCTTTCTGTTTATTTGCTCAACCAAACACGCATAAGGGAAAGAAGCTGACTTAGATTAAGAGGTTTACTAATATAGTCTGATGCACCGGCTTGTAAACAGATGTCCCTGTCCTGTTTCATGGCTTTGGCGGTAAGTGCGATGATCGGGACATGCTCATATCGACTATCCCTTCTAATCAAACGCATTGCTTCATACCCATCCATGACAGGCATCATGATATCCATGAGGATAAGTTCAATGCCATGATCCACGGCCAAAAGTTCTAAGCACTCTTGCCCGTTCTGAGCAGTGCTAACGACGATACCTTGGTTCTCAAATGCATTACATAGCGCAAATACATTTCGCACATCATCATCCACAACAAGCACTTTTCTATCCTTAAATTGATTGGATTCCTCCATATGAGAGGCTTTCTTATAGGCATCACGAAGTAAATGTTCACTGATTGTGGAGGTGGATGCAGCTGCAACTTCCATATGCATCGACGAAGTTTCCCCTTGCATATGAGGCAAAGAAGGCACTAACACCGTAAATGTACTCCCTTTGCCTTCCTCACTTTGCATATGAATGCAGCCTCCAAGAAGTCGAGCTAACTCACGGCTGATCGACAAACCTAAGCCTGTTCCTCCATACTTTCGGTTCGTTGTTCCATCGGCTTGGCAGAAAGGTTCGTAAATGACTTCTTGTTTATCAGGCGGTATCCCTATCCCTGTATCCCTGACGGAAACAGCCATGACCTGCGTATGTTTAGCCGAAGGCAGCAGCTTACTAATTTCTTCTGAGCTGCACATGCGAATATCCACCTGCACAGAGCCCTCATCGGTGAATTTGAACGCGTTAGAGAGTAAATTTTTGAGGATTTGACTGAGCCGCTGCTCATCCGTGTAGAAAGCATCAGTTACCGGAGCATCCAGTTTAATCTGAAAGGCAAGATTTCGCTGTTCAGCTACCTTCTCAAATTGACTTTGCAGCAGCTCCGGGAGCCAGCCAACATGCAATTCGCTCACATGAATATCTAATTTTCCAGCTTCCACTTTGGATAAATCCAAAATATCATTGATTAAATGTAACAAATCATTTCCCGAGGAATGAATAACACGAGCGTATTCTTGCTCTTCCTTCGTCAAGGTGTCTTTATTGTTTTCCTGAAGCATTTGGGAGAGGATTAGTATGCTATTCAAAGGCGTACGCAGCTCATGCGACATGTTAGCCAAAAACTCCGATTTGTACCGCGAGCTCATCTCCAATTGAATGGCGTACTCTTCGAAGGATGCTTTCATATGTTCAAGCTCCCTCGATCTTTCATCTGCGTAACGATTCCTTTCTTCCAGTTGCTCGTTAGTTATAAATAGTTCTTCTTGCTGACTTTGAAGCTCCTCTGTCATGACTTGATACTCTCTTAGAAGTCTTTCAACCTCTACACGCGTTTGCACGCTATGCACAATTGTCCCTAAAACTTCGAGGATATCATCCAACAAACTGAGCTGTAGTGAAGTGAATTTATCAAAAGAGGCCAGCTCCATGATCGCAATAACTTCATGATTATGGATAATGGGCACAATGAGTACACTTTTCGCGCTTGCTGACCCCAGTCCAGACCTCAAACGGATATAAGTTTCAGGAACATGCGTAAGATGTAAGATTCGCTTCTCAATCGCGCACTGACCAACCAAGCCTTCGCCAAGGCGGAAATACGGTTTCCCCGCTTCAGCACTTTCCCCCATGCCCGCATAGGCTGCCAACTCCATCATACAATCCTTACTTTCGTGTACACCACGAATATAGAAAACACCGAAGGAGGCTCCGAATAACTCTGCCGCTTTACGAATAAATGATGTACCAAGCGTCTCTAAATCGGAGATACCTTGCAGCATATGGACCACCTCTGTCAGCTTCCGCTGCTGCCACTCCATTTCTTCTTGACTTTCCAGCAAGGCATTCGTAGCGTCAGCTAAATCTTTCACCTCATCATTCATCGTGACATGAATGCGCTTCGAACGATCCCGCTTCATGGAGCTCAATTTGATAATGCTTCTGGTAACCTGCTTAATCGTCCCAACGATCGACCTCGAGATAACTAACGCGGCTAGCAATGAAAAGATCAGCACCACCCCTAGCATCACAAATAACGATTTAGTCAGCATCTCATTCTGAGAATCAAGGTGTGCCGCCCGATCCTTTACATACCCCATTTCAAGGCTGCGAAAGCGACCTAGTTGCGAGCGAATATCAAGAATATTTTGATGGGTAATAAAAAATGTAAAATTAAAATCGCTCTCGTTTTCGAGACCATTTCTCATCGTAGGTATGGTTTCACCTGTTTGCACAAGCCAACTCTCAATAGATTCTTTGAGTGTCGCCAGATTCTTTTCCTGGACAGGGTTATCATTCGTTAATTCTTTTAGTCGATTATAGGAGTCTCTCCACTGGGTCTGTCCAGTGGTATAGGGTTCTAAATATTTGACATCCCCAGTGAGTAAGTAGCCTCTTTGCCCATTTTCCATATCCATGACATATTTCTCTATAAGATTCGATTCTTTGTTGACGGCAAAATCGTGTTCGATCACATAATTGCGATCTCTTTGCATGGAGACCAACTGATGATTAACGAGTATGAACGAAATGGTTAAACAGAAAATGATGAATGCATACCCAATCATAATTTTGGAACGAATACCGAATCTCATTTTCCTCATCCTGCTGTCATCCCTTCTACTAGATAAACACTGCTAATTAGTATCATATAACAGACTGCCATTAATTGGGTACGTAAACTTTTTACTTTACTGCGTTACCGAGTTAATGTAGTATTTAAGTGAAGTATTCATGAAGAAGGAGTGGTTAATATGAGCGGTCCAGGTATCGAAAATATCAATCCTCGCAGCATTTTATCACGCATGAAGCCCTACACGCCGGGAAAACCCATCTGGGAGGTTCAACGCGAATTCGGGGTTACCCAGGTCACGAAGCTGGCCTCGAATGAAAATCCATTAGGCCCTTCCCCTCTTGCATTAGAGGCAATTCAAGCTTATTTATCGGAGATTCATCGCTATCCAGATGCGGAGACCGTTAATCTTAGAGAAGTGATTGCCGAAAAACGCGGATTCTCATCCGATCAAGTCCTTGTTACCAATGGAGGGGATGAATTGATCACACTCCTCTCCGAAACTTACTTAGAACCTGGTGATGAGGTCATAGTGCCCTCGCCGACGTTTAGCGAGTACGAATTCGGAGCTAATTTGCTTGGAGCTAGTATTATTAACGTTCCGCTGCGTGAAAATTTCCGCTATGAAGTAGAAGATATTCTCGCTGCTGTAACAAAGCGCACGAAAATGCTCTATATTTGCTCTCCTAATAATCCGACAGGAACCTATATGACGAAAACAGACTTACATCGGCTTGTGAAGAGTCTTCCATCGCATGTACTTGTCATTTTCGACGGGGCGTACAGCCATTTCGTGACCGCAGATGATTACTGCGACGGCCTTGCGCTCGTCCGAGAAGGCTATCCGGTTGTGGTTCTGCAAACCTTTTCCAAAATATATGGATTAGCTGGTATTCGCGTGGGGTATGGCATCGCAGATGCAGGCATCCTGCAACGGATTCGTCAGGTCAAAGAGCCTTTTAATGTGAACATGCTTGCTCAGGTTGGCGCTGCTGCTGCGATTAGGGATGCTGGGCACCTTGAGGCAACTCGTTCCAATAATGAAGCCGTGCGGGAAGAACTGTACACGCAATTACGTGAAATAGAACTTCCTTTCACGCCAAGCATGAGTAATTTCGTACTCGTCGATCTGGGGCCACAGGCCAAAAGCATCTATGACAGTTTGATGAGTCGTGGGGTAATTGTTCGTTATGGCGGGGGTTGGAATCTTCCGAATCACGTTCGCATTTCAATAGGCACTTCCGAAGAAAATGATGTGCTGGTTCAAGCTTTGAAGGAAATTATCGCTGTAAGGGCATAGATAAAGCCCCCTATCAGCTTTTTCCCCATCGACATAGTCGACATGGCTGTCCGCCTCCGCTTCGTGATCGTTCTGGAAATCGAACGCATGATGTTCATTATAGACAGTTGCCCTATAAATGGAAACAGCCCTTCACCTCGTTTGGTCAAGCCCCAATTTTGTAGACATTAAAAAAAGCCCTAGGAAACAAGTTGGCGCCGGTACTCAACCGGAGTCAGCTTGTTTAGTTTTTTCTGGATTCGTTCCTCATTAT
>NZ_JCAUAN010000061.1:0-6171 GCF_059691975.1 Paenibacillus sp. J22FR5
TCAAGATATCAGTGGACATTAAAAAAGATGACCCCTGACCAGTTCAGGGACCATCTCCTTGCTGCTTAGTTCTTTTTATTAAAATGTCTACGAAACGGGTTACAGTTCAATCCCGGTGGCTTCTCTATTTAATCCCAATACCCGCTATGCGCAGCAATCGCTGCATCCACAACCTCAGGAACAGGACCGATCACTTGGATCGGCTTGTTCCCTCTTGCAAAAACCTCCCGACAAGGTAACGCCAGCGTCGGATTCTGCTCATTGTCTCCCGTGAGCCCCGCGAGCATCGCTTCGGGCATAGCGAAGATCACGCGCCCTACGTTCCCCCAATAGATCGCCCCCGAGCACATCGCGCATGGCTCCGTTGAGGTGTATAGCGTGCACGCCCACAGTTCTTCCTTACTATAACGCTTAGAGGCTGCTTCCATAAGCATCGTTTCCGCATGCCCTGTACAATTCGATTCGGTAATCTCGACATTACCATGCTCCATCAGAATCTCGCCAGCAGGCCCAACGAGCAATGAACCGAATGGTGTATTGCCAGCTTCTCTCGCCAGCAAGGATAGCTCTACACATCTTTTCAAATAAGGAATATGAACCTCAAATTCACTCATGGTTTGCCCCTCCAGTATTCTAAAATCTTTGCTCACGTATATAAGGCACACCGAGCGCCTCAGGTGCACCTGATGGCTTATTTTTATTCCGCCAACCGAGGAACATCAACACCAGAATGGTGACGACGTACGGAATCATTTTCAAAAAATAAGAAGGAATATGGCTGCCAATCAGCTGCACACGGAAGCCCAGACTATCCAGAATACCGAAGAAATACGCACACACGAGGGCACGAATCGGATTCCATCTAGCGAAAATAATAAGTGCCACCGCAATCCACCCGCGTCCGGAGGTCATCCCCTCGTTCCAAGTCGGTGTATACACAAGCAGCAAATCTGCCCCACCAATCCCAATCAGCATCGAGCCAATGACAATGCACCCGTAGCGAATCGCAATCACAGGAATCCCCATGACGTCCGCCGTAGCCGGATTATCCCCAACCGCACGAAGGTGCAGTCCCCAAGAAGTACGATGGATGAACAGATGCATGGCCAGAACCAGCACGAAGCTTAACCATGTAAACAAATCCATATGGGCAAAAATCTTCCCGATCACCGGCACAGGCTCCAGCCATGGTATATCGAGCTTCGGTACCGCACCCACAAGCGGCTGGCCGCTCACCGGCTTCCCTAAGTACGCGCTAAGTCCAGCACCGAATATCGTCATCGCCAATCCACACACTACCTGATTCGCATGAAGCGTCACACAAAGAAAACCATGGAGCAATCCCAGAGCCCCGCTAACCGCGAGCACACACAGAATCGCCAGCACTAAACTTCCAGTATGTATGAAAACGAGGCACGAAGTCACCGCACCCATTAACATCAAACCTTCTGCACCTAGCTGCATAATCCCTGATCGCTCGATCAGAATGCCACCCAAAACAGCCAAGAGTAACGGAGTGCCCGAAGAGATCGCTGAAACTATGATTTGCGTAATTGCATCCATCTCTTACACCCTCCTTTTCTAACCGTTCATTAACACCATTAACTATATCGCACAGCCCACCACGCTCCACATATGACAGCTCCCTCAACTATTCCGCCGAATACGGAACTTCCCTGCCATCCCCCCAGCAATGAGGAAGAAGAGGATCGCTCCCTGAAACATGGAAGAAATGGAGGACGGAAGTCCGATCGTTTGAACGCTATATCCCCCGACAATCAGCCCGCCGAAGAGCACAGAAGAGATCACCAGTCCAATCGGATTCAGCTTCGCCAGCCACGCCACAATAATAGCCGTGTACCCATACCCCGGAGAGATACCATACATCAGTCGGTGCGCTACGCCTGAGACTTCCGCCATCCCAGCAAGCCCCGCCAATCCACCGCTAATCACCATTACCACGAGCACATGTCTGGAAATGCGAATCCCAGCATTCTTCGCCGCTTCACTGTTAGCCCCGATCAGTCGCAGCTCATAACCCCACCGTGTATACCGAACAACAAAGGCATAGACTAGCACTGCGATGATGGCGAAAATGATACCCAAATGCAGCCGCGTCGTGCCAAAAGTCGGTAACGTCTGCGCTACTGTAAACATCGGAGATCCCGGGAAATTAAAACCCTTCGAGTCTTTCCACGGTCCAAAAACCACATAGTTCAGCGCAAGCAGCGCCACATAGTTCAGCATCAACGAGGTAATTAATTCGTTTACCTGAAAATAATTCCGCGGAATTGCCGTCAGCAAACCCCAGAAGCCGCCAGCCACGATGCCCGCGACCATCATCAACGGTATCGAAAGAACCATCGGCAAATGTGGAAAATACACCGTAATCGCCGTCGCCGCCATGGCCCCCGCCACGAACTGCCCTTCCGCCCCGATGTTCCACACCGAGATTCGGTACGCAATCGACACACCCAGCCCGCAAAGAAGCAAAGGAATCGCCTTCACTAGCGTTTCAGTCAAACCAAAGATGGAGCCGAAGGCTCCCTTCACCATTTTGCTGTAGACCATGAACGGATTCATGCCATTCAATGCGATAAAAATCCCACAAGCCACCAACGCCAAAGCGATGGCGATTATCGTTACCCACCAAGGGCTGTTCGCTCCCGCAGGATCGATTTCCAACCGATACGGTAAGCGAAAGCCTGCTCCGCGCTTGGTCACTTTATTTTCGACGGGAATGCTGCCTGCTGTTCGTTGTTCACTCATCCTGCATCCTCCTCCGATCCCGCCATCAGCATGCCGATATGCTCGCGGCTCGCCGCTTCCCTCGGAATGTTTCCTACAATGCGCCCATCGTACATGACGAGGATGCGATCGGATAGCTGCAGCACCTCATCCAAATCCTCCGAAATGAGCAAAACAGAGCGCCCCTTGCCTCGCAAATCCTCTAGCAATTGATACACGCCTTCCGAGGCACCCACATCGAGTCCTTGTGTCGGATGCACCGCAATCATGAGCTTCGGACCTTGATCGATCTCCCTAGCAAAAAGCAGCTTCTGCTGATTCCCACCCGACATAAACTGAATCGGCGCGTCTATCCCCGGCGTTTTGACATCGAATAGTTCGACTAACCGCTGAGTCCAACTCTGATTGCTCCCCGTCCGCAGCAAACCAAACCGCGACCGTTCCGATGAACGATACGTTTTGAACAATAGATTATCTACCGAGTCCAAGCTACCCGCCAGACCACTCCGCATCCGATTCTCTGGCACATGCCCGATCCCAAGCTCAATCGCCGCACGTACCGAACCATTCCGCAGTGCTTTCCCATCAAAATGAACATCCCCCTGCTTCCACGTACGCAGTCCAGTCAGCACTTCCGCTAGCTCCTTCTGCCCGTTCCCGGAGACGCCTGCAACACCAACAATCTCACCTTCATTGACCTGAAAATGAAGCCCATCCAGCACCTTGCGTCCGTGATCCGCGTAGACGTCTAGCCCTTTGACCGAGAGCATCGGCTTCTCCTTCGCTCTTGTTCTTTGCGGTGCGCGGCTATCTAGACTCTCCTTGCCCACCATCAACTGAGCCAGCTCACGCTCGTTCGTTTCTGTTTTCGGCATCGTCGCAATCATCTTGCCCTTGCGCATGACCGAAATGTGATCCGCCGCAAACATAACCTCTTTCAGCTTATGCGTCGTCATAATGACCGTTTTGCCTTCCTTCTTCATCCGGTCCAGCGTCTCAAAAAGCTGATCAACCTCTCCCGGCGTCAACACCGACGTTGGCTCATCTAGAATAATAAAATCCGCTCCCCGATAGAGCGTCTTTACAATCTCCACTCGCTGCTGCTCGCCAACAGAAAGCTGCCAGATGGGCCTATCCACCGGAAACAGCAGCCCAAAATGCTTCGAAATCGCCTCGATTTCCTCGGACTTTTTCGAAAGCCAGCCGGGTCCGCGCCAGAATGAGCCAGCTTCCCCGAGCACAATATTTTCCGCTGCCGTTAAGGTCTGTACGAGGCGGAAGTTTTGAAACACCATGCCGATACCTAGCTTCATCGCATCCTTCGGTGAGCGAATGCGTACCTTCTCGCCATGAATCAGAATCTCACCGCTCGTTGGGCGGTACACACCGGACAGCATGCACATCATCGTGCTTTTGCCCGCACCATTTTCGCCTAGCAGCGCATGTATTTCTCCCGTTTTCGCCCGGAAATCCACCTCATCATTCGCCAGCACCGATCCAAACTGCTTCACGATTTGGACCATCTCCACTGCATATTTCTCTTGTGTACGCATAGGTCCCCGACCTCCTTATTCAACACCCCAATACAGGTAAAACAGCATCTCCCTACTCGGGATTTGCTGTTTCAGGAAAACGATATCGTCGTTCAGTTCACGTTGATCCCTCTCACATCACTATACTGTCCGCCCAACTTAAGCGTCAATAAACATAACATGAACTTTGGTGGCGTAACGAAAAGAGGCGCAAGCTTTGTGCTTAGCGCCAAAAAATGTGAGATTATATTACGTGGATAGGAAAATCCCACCATAGACGAACCCCGCAAGGATCACAAAAGCTGGGTGAATCTTACGCATTTGAATCAAATAAAAAGCTACCGCAGCGATCCCAACAAACTGCAAATACCCGATCGCTTTCGTGGATTCCACCAAGCTGCTCCAGGTGACCAGCACCATCATAATTGCAATAACGGGCTGCACCAGCAGCGTCATGCCTTTAATCACAGGGGATTGCTTGTATTTCTGCAAAATGTTCAGCAAAATGATCAGCGCAATAATCGACGGCACCACCGTTGCCGCCACCGCTATGAGAACGCCGATCCAACCGCCAATTTGGTAGCCGACATACGCGGCGATCTTCGTCGCGATAGGCCCTGGCAGCGCATTCCCCAACGCTAACATATTTGAGAATTCACTGCTGTTCATCCAGCTGTGATTCGTGACAATCTCTTGGAACATCAGTGGAATGGACGAGGGTCCCCCCCCATAGCCGAACACATTGGCAAGAAAGAAACTAACGAATAAATGCCACCAATCCATCATACGCCTTCACCTTTGCCAAGCTGCTTCTTGCTCTTCGTCCACTTGTCCTTCAGTTTGTGATGAAATGCTCCGTACAGAAGGAACATGAATATAACGATAGCTGGGTGCACCGATAATGGTTTTAGTAGCAGGAACGCTACGATGAAAAAAGTAACCCCTGCCGGCCAGCCTAGTCCTTTAATCGCTTTTTCGCCGAACTCATACGCCATCACGCCTAGCATGACTGCGACAATCGGCACTACTGCTGCAATCATCCCCTTGATCACATGCGATGTGCTGAAAAACGTGATAAACGAATATAGCCCCACCATCGCCACACAGGTAGGCAAAATATGAGCCAAAAGACCAATCAGCGCTCCCCAACTCCCTTTGAGCCGATACCCCAAATAGCCCGCCAACTTCGTCGCAATCGGCCCTGGAAGTGTATTCGCAATCGCGAGCACCTCCATGAACTCCTCATCCTTCATCCACTTAAAACGCGTCACCGCTTCGTACCGAATTAATGGTACAATCGACGGCCCGCCGCCATATCCCAATATCCCTGTTCGGAACATCGCCGTTCCTATCTGAACATAGGCGTTCTCCATTATGTATCACTCCCGTTCCATCGTTGATTCACCCAAAGAAGTAAACTAAGCTTTATTGTAATATAAAATGAAGCCATTATTAGGATTCTCCTTTTATTTTTGTGAAAATAACAAAGTTTTTTGGAAATCTTGGGACTTGGTCTGAAGGTAGGGGCGCATCTCCTCCATCTCTATCCCACTTCCCTATTACCCTAACTCCTTCCCCAAATTTCACTCCCCTCTCATCCGTCTTTCTTTCTACTTTAATCAAACTAGATGTAGGGTATCCACTTAAATGAGTTTATCCGGGCAAAGCAATGAAAATTAGCTGTAGAAAATACAACTTATGCATTTTCAACCCGATTTCATCGCGGATAAATGAAAAAAAGAGCCTTACCAAGATTTCTCTGGGTAAGGCTCTTACATTGTGCTTGGCAACGTTCTACTCTCCCAGAACCCTGCGGTTCAAGTACCATCGACGCTGGAGGGCTTAACGGTCGTGTTCGAGATGGGAACGCGTGGGTCCCCTCCGCCATCAT
>NZ_JCAUAN010000062.1:0-5956 GCF_059691975.1 Paenibacillus sp. J22FR5
GATGGCGGAGGGGACCCACGCGTTCCCATCTCGAACACGACCGTTAAGCCCTCCAGCGTCGATGGTACTTGAACCGCAGGGTTCTGGGAGAGTAGAACGTTGCCAAGCAGTACCCACTTGTGGGTATTTTTTTTGCCTAAGTAGAGTTGAATTACCTTTTATGGAGGCTTAGTGAAGTGGCTAAACACGGCAGACTGTAAATCTGCTCTCTTCGAGTTCGGTGGTTCGAATCCATCAGCCTCCATATACCTAATCAAGGGGCATAGTTTAAGGGTAGAACAAAGGTCTCCAAAACCTTTGGTGTGGGTTCAATTCCTGCTGCCCCTGCCAATCATACAATACTGGGGATTAGCCAAGCGGTAAGGCAACGGACTTTGACTCCGTCATGCCAAGGTTCAAATCCTTGATCCCCAGCCATTTTCCATCTGAGTCATTAGCTCAGTTGGTAGAGCACCTGACTTTTAATCAGGGTGTCGTAGGTTCGAATCCTACATGACTCACCATGTGTCTTATTTTACAGCATGCGCGTATGGCGGAATTGGCAGACGCACTAGACTTAGGATCTAGCGGGCGACCGTGGGGGTTCAAGTCCCTCTACGCGCATCAAACATCTCCAAGTCGAACCTTACGGCTTGGGGATCCCTATGCGGAAGTGGCTCAGCGGTAGAGCATCGCCTTGCCAAGGCGAGGGTCGCGGGTTCGATCCCCGTCTTCCGCTTTTCTGGCGTTTGGGTCTGTCGAGCACCCTTACGTTTTTCTTCGGGACGTAGCTCAGCTTGGTAGAGCACCTGCTTTGGGAGCAGGGGGTCGCATGTTCAAATCGTGTCGTCCCGATATCAACCACAGTAATCATCAAATGATGAGTACTGTGGTTTTTTGTTTTACCCTGAATTCGTAATTTACTATTTTATTACCTTGGGTTAACTTAGTTACCTCCATGTAACTCGTTTTCTAACCTCGGATGATCAGGTATACTGATAGTGAAGTGAATGTATTTATTATTAAAGGAGGGCTAAAGTAGTGGGAACGAATGAGAAAATAGGCGGCGGCGGCTTCCATCACGTTGCACTTAGAGCGAATGATTTTGACGCGACAGTCAAGTTTTATACAGAAGGATTAGGTTTTGTAGAAAAGAACAACTGGGGAGAAGGCGATAAGCGAGTTGTTTTGCTAGATTCGGGAGATGGGAATTACATGGAGGTTTTCGCTGGGGGGTCGAGTGAAGTAAAACCGGAAGGTTACTACTTCCATGTTGCTTTCCGCAGCAATAATGTAGATGGCGCTGTTGAAGCTGCCGTTGCGGCTGGAGCAATCGTTACGGTAGAGCCCAAAGATGTGATCTTAGGCCAAAACCCGCCGACACCCGTTCGAATCGCTTTTGTCAAAGGATTAAACGGTGAAATCATTGAGTTTTTCCAAAGCACAGGAGAACATCAACTATAACTTTTTCAGGGATGAAAGGGGAATGTGACATGGCTTTTACCTTTACTTTATCGCTTTGGGATGCAGCGCCTGATTTTTCATTGCCAGCAACGGATGGCCATACCTATACGTTGAGCGATTTTAGCGATGCCAAGACGCTCGTTATCTTCTTCACCTGTAACCATTGCCCGTATGTCATCGGCTCAAATGAAGTGACACGCGAAACGGCTAATCGGTTTAAAGATAAGGGTGTACAATTCGTTGGAATCAACGCCAACAGTGTGAACACTAAGCCAGAAGATTCATTCGATCACATGGTATCCCATATGGAGGAACATCAATATCCCTGGGTATATTTAAGAGACGAAACACAAGAAACCGCATTAGCCTATGGGGCATTGCGAACGCCGCATTTTTATGTTTTCGATGAAAATCGCAAGTTAGTCTATACAGGTCGCGGCGTAGATAGTCCGAAGGATGCAAGTAAAATCACTATCAACAATTTAGATAACGTGTTAACTGAGCTTACTTCGGGTCAAGACATTGCGTTACCTGTGACGAATCCAATTGGCTGTAATGTCAAATGGGACGGTAAAGACGCACATTGGATGCCTGCTGATGCTTGTGATTTGGTGTAGCTCTATCTTAGTCTGCTAAATCTCAACTTACATATCGTACAAAAATAGAAACCTATGGACCTCAACAACGAGATGTTCATAGGTTTCTCATCTTTATATTATATAAACTCATATTAAAAGGAGACTCCTACAATGTCCTTTACGCAACATTTAATTCAGAAATATCAGCATGAATGGTGCCAAACCCAGCAGCATCCCTTCGTTCAAGAATTAGGTAGGGGAACGCTGGATCGCAGCAAATTCAGGTTCTATATGATTCAAGACTATTTATATTTAATAGATTATGCCAAATTATTTGCGCTCGGCGCCGTCAAAGCTCCTGATCTCAAGACTATGAGTGAATTCTCAACATCGCTTCACGCCATTCTACATGTGGAAATGGACGTTCATCGTTCTTATGCGTCACGTTTCGGTATTACGAAGGAAGAGCTGGAGCAAGCAGAACCTTCACCGATCACCCTCGCTTACTCGCACTATATGTTGCATGTGGCACAGAATGGCGGGTTGGCCGAGTTAACGGCAGCCTTGCTGCCTTGTATGTGGAGTTACTGGGAGATAGGCCGAATGCTTAAGGGGTTCCCAGGTGCAGTGGAACATCCCGACTATGGTGAGTGGGTGAGAGCCTACAGCTCAGATGAGTTCGGGCAACATGCCGAGTGGTGCATATCTTTAATGGATCGGTTAGCTGTAGGGAAGCCGGAGAGCGAATTAGAGCGCTTGGAAATAATCTTTTTGAATACGACTCGCTACGAAACGTTGTTCTGGGATATGGCCTACCGTCAACAAATGTGGCTATAATTTCCTGCAAAATCATCACATAAACGCATTCATAAGCGCCTAGAGATCGAATATACATATACGGAAATCATCAAAAGTTGTTTATCAACTGGGAGGTGTTTCGGTATGATTTATTGGATTTTAGCTGTAATTGTCGTGGTAGCCGGAATTCTAGTTGTCATGAGTCTAAGAAGAAGAAAATCCTCAGCGCCTGCTGAAGTGAAAACGCACAAGCCCTGCTCCTACTGCAACGAGGAAATCGCCATTGATGCGTCAGTGTGCAAGTACTGTAGGGGGGTTGTAGTGAGCTAGAGCTAAAATAAAGTGATGATACCGGTTAAAAAGCGGAAGAAAAAAGCAACGAGTCATTTCGCCTAAAATGCGAGCTGGCCGTTGCTTTTTTGCGTCAGTTAGTCGTTTTTTTTCCGTCTGTTAGCTTCCTTGGCATCCATGGTGTCCAGGAAATCACTCGTCGTTCGGACAATATATTGGACTTCATCGAGTCCGCGTTCCATGAGCATGCTTTTGTGAATATCAATGATCAGTTTCTTTTCATGAATGCCATCAACACCATCTAATTTTTGAAAATTAAAAAGCTCGCTTGGGTCTATTTCTAAAGCGTTCATCAACGTCTCTAACGTGATTAATGAAATGTTCCTTTGGCCTCGTTCAATATCAGAAATGTGCGACTTGCTCATACCGACCTTGCCTGTTTTCTCAGCCAGCTGATCCTGTGTCAAACCCTTAACCTTTCTAATCATACGCAACCGCTCGCCTACGAGTCTTAGAAAATCGGACATCTCATTCACCTCAAGTTGAGGTTATTGAATTCGCCCCCAAAATGAGATACCTATATATGATGATTTATATTAAAAAATCCTATATGAAAGGTACTTCCATAAACTAAACATGCCAAAAAGTTGGCACAATGCCTGAAAAAAGTGTAACATCTATCTCATAAGCACACAGAAGGAGCATGAATCAATTGAATATTGAAATACACAATGAGAAACCTACCGATTTTGAAGAGTTAAAAAAAGCAGCGAACCGCACATCCAATTGGAGGGAGCGTCTTACGGCTGTTGAAGCACTAGGCGAGCATGGCGATCAACAATCCGTTCATATCCTCACACGACTTATGAAAAATGATAGCGTGTATGCGATTCAAGAAACGGCTTACCGCAAGTTGAAAATTTTAGGTGAGGATGTACAGCTGCCCCCTCGTAAAAAAGGTGACTTGATTAAAGGTGTAGGTAAAATTTTACTTCGCATTAAGAAGAGCTTACCGGAGGGCCATTCCTATGAGGCTTTCAAAGAGAAGCTACAGAAAATGAGAAGTGATGTTTATGATACGTATGAAGGTGACAAAGGCGCTGATTTCGATCAATGGCTTGAAACGACTTGGTCGGGTTTATTAAATAAATAGAAGCAACAATTATGGAGTGAAGATATGGCTAAGGGTAAAGGTGGAACAGGTAGAGGAACTGACAGCAAAGGCTGGAACCGGTGGAAGGCAAGTGAGAACCGGGCAAAAAGTGCCCCGAAACCCTACAAGAGTAAAGGTCTGAAAGCTGCTGCAATCGCGGCTAAGGCATCTGGTACGACAAGTAACGCAAGCTCGAAAAATACCAATAAAGAGAAATCTTAAGCTTGGCACTTTCCGCTAAGCCACGAACCACCTTCGGCAGTTTGCCGAGGGTGGTTCGTTTGTTAAGCAGTTTTTGCATCAAACACATGACCTGTGTAAGATAGATATAGCATATTTTTAGATGAGGTGAGAGTCATGGTATTTGGGGCGCGCGTCTGGAAAACAGGCATAGCTGTTGCTTTAGCTTTATATATAAGTGCTTGGCTCGAATTCACGCCACCGGTTATTGCTGCTGTTGCGGCGATTTTTGCCATGCAACCTTCGATTTATCGCTCCTGGCGTTATTTCTTAGATCAGCTGAAGACGAATATTATTGGTGCGGCTTTTGCGCTGCTAGCGGGAATATTTTTCTCGCAAAATGTGATTGCCATTGGCATTGTATGTATTATTGTTATCATTCTAAGTTTACGATTACGTATGGAAGAGACGATTGGACTTACTTTAGTGACTGTTGTAGCCGTGATGGAGGCGTCCGGTGAGTGGCGTTTTGCCGTCAATCGATTATTGTTGAGTCTTATCGGGATTGGCTGTGCCTTTCTCGTGAATGTACTGTTCTTCCCTCCAAAGCCTAAGGAACAATTCGCCGCACAGATCGGCAGTATTTTCAGCAAAATGTCACTGCTCCTTCGCACGGTGATCTCGAATGAAATCAAGGAAACGGTGTTTCGGGAAGAGAAGGAAGGGCTGCGCAATGCTTTGAAGTCACTGTCTGAGAAATACAGACTAATGGAAGAAGAAATTAAAAAGATGAAGGGCAGCGGCTCCAAGCGGATCCGTGAACTCGTTGTCTACAAGCAGAAGCTGCTTGTTATGTCCAAAGGGCTTGAGGTGCTGGATGCCGTAGATGAGCATTATTTTCAGGCGTCACCGACGGTGGAAACGGATGTTTGTTTTGATGATCATATGGAGAAATTGATTAAGTACCACGAGCATGTTCTTTTGAAATTCGATGATAAGCTGAAGGAATCGAGCTCGGATAGTTTGGAAATCGAAGCCGAGAATGAGCAGTTTATGGTCAATCTTATTGGACGCTATAATGAACAACCAAGCGGTATGTTGAGATTGTCGATTGTGGCAGCAGCCATGTATGACTATGGTCATCAGATAGTGCGTTTGGATAAGCTTGTGGAGCATGATCATCGAGGGGAGACCGAAGAGAGGGAACCGCTCGAGATGTTGCTCAAAAGTATTCGACTCAAATAGTTGGGATTTACGTTTGCTTTACGAAATGGTTTGTGTTATATTATGTTTCTTGCTCCGAACAGGACAAGCAGGAACAAGCGCAAACCATGGAGTCTGAACGTGCCAGAATAACTTCACGAATGGATGAAATAAAATAAAGCTTGCAAATGAAAAATCAATATGGTATATTACTTCTCGCTGCTTCGGTAACACGGCAGTGAACGAAAGAAATTGATCTTTGAAAACTGAACAACGAGTGAGTAAGCACGAACGAGAAATCGTTCAAAAA
>NZ_JCAUAN010000063.1:0-5743 GCF_059691975.1 Paenibacillus sp. J22FR5
GAAGAAAACCATAATAAAGGCGAATTCTCATTCAGATATTGAATGGAAATTCGCCTTTATCTATTTAGGTCCTCTTCACAAAATTAAAAACAGACGTTTTTCAGCGGCCTCCATAAGCAGGCAGCCTGTTTGATTATTTTGCTTTATATTACTCAATCAGCAAACCGAAATTATATTCCCCGAACGAAACGGATTCCATGTCGGTTTCTTTCGCATATCTAACACGGGTTAGTAGCACGTTTTCCTGCAAAACATGCTCAAAACGTATTAACGCTGTTTTCAACTTCTCATCCACATCGAGAACGAGATTAACACGTTTTTCGATAGGGAGCCCTAGCTTTTTACGATAATCCTGAATGGTACGAATGACCTCCCTAACAATACCTTCCTGTTCCAACTCTTCGGTAATTGTAGTATTTAAGGCGACTGTCATTTGGTAACCCGTTGCTGATGCGAATCCTTCATTTGCTTGTTTTTCCACAAGTAAATCATCGAGAAGGATATGCAATGTTTCACCATCGATTGTAACATCCAGATAGCCGTTGTCGAAGGCAATTTTCGTTTGTTCAGCTGAAAGCTGCTTCAAATGATTTTGTACGGGTCCTACGAACTTGCCATACTTTTTACCTGCTGTCTTCAAGTTTAATTTGAAATTGAAGTGTACAAAGCCGACATCACTCTGTACGACTCGAATTTCTTTGACGTTGATCTCATCTTTGATGATGTCTTCGAATTGTCCAAGGTTACAGTCACGGTCAAGTGAAATGAGCAACTCGGACAACGGCATCCGGGTCTTGATTCCCGTTTCATTCCGGATATTGCGAGCCAATTCGACGATTTGCCTCACAGCTTCCATATTATTTTCAAGTGACAAATCACGTGCAGTCTCGTTCATCGTTGGATAATCTGTTAAATGGACACTTTCCATGCCTCCTAAATTAACGTACAAATCATCTGCGATTAGCGGTGCATACGGTGCTATCATTTGTGCAAAAGTCAGTAGAACGTCACGTAATGTTTGATACGCTGATACTTTATCAGCGGTTAATTCGCTCCCCCAAAAACGATCCCGAGAACGTCGGATATACCAGTTGCTTAGTTCATCTACAAAAGACTCGATTTGCTTCGCTGGGTTCAAGAAATCGTAGATCTCCAACCCTTTTACAACGTTCTGCAAGGTGCTATTTAATCTCGACACTATCCATCGATCCAATACATTCACAGAGATCTTACGCGGATGTTCTTCGGGCTTATATTGATCTATCATCGCATACAACGTATAAAAAGCATGTGTGTTATTGATCGTATCCATGACTTTGGATTTCGCTTCGGCTACGATTTTCTTGGAGAACCGTTTACTATTCCAAGGTGCGCTGTCGGATAACAAGGCCCATCGGAAAGCATCCGCTCCAAATTCGTTAATAATTTCCCAAGGATCAATACCGTTGCCCTTGCTCTTGGACATTTTTTGACCATTCTCATCCAGTACATGACCTGTTGAAAGGACAGCCTTATAGGGAGCTTTCCCATTATATAGCGTGGAGACAGCCAGTAAGCTGAAAAACCAACCTCTCGTTTGATCAATCCCCTCGCAGATCATGTCAGCAGGATACTGTTCGTGGAATTGATCTGTGTGTTCAAAAGGCTGATGGTACTGGGCAAATGGCATGGAGCCGCTATCGAACCAGACATCAATCACTTCTGAAGTTCTATCCATGATACCGCCGCAAGAGCACCTTAGTTTCACTTTATCCACGTAGGGTTTATGCAGCTCAAGGCTTTCTTCGATAGGAAGAATCGACTTCTCACGAAGATCTTTATGGCTGTCTGGTGCATATTCCGCTGTACAATCTTGGCACACCCATACATTTAGGGGAGTCCCCCAATAGCGATTTCGACTGATATTCCAATCGACGAGTTCTTCTAGAAATTTACCAAATCGACCTTCACGAAGATGTGAAGGATACCAGGAGACCTTACTATTGTTCTCGATCAACTGATCTTTGATTGCTGTCGTTTTGATGAACCAACTCTCCGTCGCGTAATAGAGAAGCGGCGATTTACAGCGCCAGCAGAATGGATAGCTATGCTCATAACGTTCTTTGGAAAACAATAGATTACGCTCCGACAAGTTTTTAACAATATCGATGTCGCAATCTTTCACAAACCGTCCTGCAAAATCTATGATCTGATCGGTATAACGACCAGCCATGTTCACGACATTCACGAAATCCAATTCGTGCTGGCGAACGGTGCGATAGTCATCTTCTCCGTGAGCTGGAGCAATATGGACGATGCCAGTACCGCTGGTGTCGCTGACATAGTCCGCGTCTACAACGATATGTCCTTTGTTTACACGCATATAGCTAAATGGAGCTACATAGGGAGTGCCTACAAATTCAGAACCTTTATGCGTTGATAGGATCTCATAGTTCTCTTTCATGACCTTTTCAACTAGATTGCTGGCCATGATATATACTTCACCATTCTGCTTTACTTTGACATAATTCAAATCTTTATTTACAGCCAAAGCGACGTTTGCAGGCAGCGTCCACGGCGTTGTCGTCCATGCGAGAAAATGTTCCTGTCCGTTCTTGCTTGTGAATTTCACGGTGGCACTCAAATCTTTGACATCTTCATAGCCTTGCGCAACTTCGTGAGAGCTAAGCGTTGTCTGACAATCAGGGCAATACGGGCTTACGCGATGGCCTTTATACAGCAGCCCTTTTTTGTGAATCGTGGATAAAATGTGCCATACACTCTCGATATACTCGTTCGTCAGCGTAACATACGGGTTCTCCATGTCAGTCCAGTAGGCGATTGCTTCGGTCATTTCACGCCACTGCTTCTCATATTCGAAAACACTGCTTTTGCACTTCTCTACGAATTCGGCGACTCCGTATATCTCGATTTCCTGTTTGCCGGAAATGCCTAGCCTTTTCTCCACACCTAGCTCGACAGGAAGACCATGCGTATCCCAACCCGCTTTACGGACGACCCGGTAACCGGACATCGTTTTGTAACGGCCGATGAAGTCCTTGATTACACGTCCAAGTACATGCCCGATATGAGGCTCCCCATTCGCAGTTGGAGGTCCTTCGTAGAAGACAAAGTTCGGTTTCCCCTCCCGGTTTTCAATCGATTTGCGAAAAGTATTATTTTGTTTCCACTGTTCAAGAACACGAAGCTCTCGGGTCCTTGCCATCTCTTTCACATCAACTTTTCTCATATTTCTCATCCTCTCTCTGGATACAACTTGAAGTTCATTCATTGACGGAACCGTTGAAAAACGCAAAAAAATCCCGCCCCATAAGGGACGAGATTCATCTCGCGATACCACCCTAGTTCCGTAATGATCATGAAAACATGATCTTACGACACCTCTCACTACGTACCATCATACGCGTCCATTGTAACGGCTGGATCCCGGGTCAGCTTACTTAATTGCTTCAGCTTTCCTTCTCGGAGAGGATTTTCTGCTAAGTCTTGAACGTTGGCTTTCAGCATGCGCCAACTCTCTGTGGATCAAGGGGATTAGCTTACTCTTTCTCGTCAATGAATTTTATTCGAACATTCAGTTAATTCATTTTTACATCAAAATCAATAAATGTCAACGCTTCCGCTTAACGCTGCGCTCCGCGCGGACTGAATCCTTTTAGGGGTGCTCTCCTGATTTCTATATCACAACAAAGGGTGGACTGTTTACACTTTGAATTTATTTACTAACTTCTGCAGCTCTTCTGCCATATTGGCAAGATATGTTGAAGAAGCCGAGATTTCTTCCATGGAAGCCAACTGCTCTTCAGATGCTGCAGAAATGGTTTGTGTACCAGAAGCAGCTTGTTCTGATAATTGGGTGACGAGTTTTATCGAATTGACCACCTCTTCTGTGCTAGCCGCCATTTGTTCGACCGCAGCTGAAACTTCCTGAACTTGTCCCGTTACTCCATTTACGGATAATTGAATCTGTTCAAAAGCTTGACCTGCTTTGTCAATAACAGCAGTTCCCTCCATAACCTCATGTAAACTCGTTTCCATCGAGTTAATGGCATTATTCGTATCATTTTGGATCAAAGCAATAAGCAGAGTAATTTGTTTGGCCGAAAGGTCAGATTGCTCTGCGAGTTTTTTCACCTCGTTTGCGACCACTGCAAATCCTTTTCCTTGTTCACCGGCACGGGCAGCTTCGATTGAGGCATTAAGCGCTAACAAGTTTGTTTGTGAAGCTATGTCGGTAATTACCGTAGCGATTTGGTTAATTTCTTGCGAGCGTTCACCAAGTGATTTTATTACTTGTGACAACTTAAAAATGGAGCCATTAATGGAATTCATTTGTTCTACGGCTGTTTGTATAGCTCGGTTGCCAGCAAAAGCGACTTCGGAAGAGTCGTTAGAAGCATGGGAAACTTCCTGAATGTTTACAGCAATTTGCTGAATCCCTAGAGACATTTCGCTAATCGTTGTAGCGCTACCTTGCAAACTGCTTACTTGACTTTCAGATCCAGAGGCTATCAACTGCATGCTTTCAGCAATATGCTCAGTCGCTTGACCAGTTTGTTCAGCACTAGCATGCAACTGTCCAGAAGACGCAGCAACCTGATCGGCCGTAGAGCCAATCTGTTGGATCATGATCCGAAGATTGTTTAGCATCTGATTAAAATAGTGGGCTAAATCACCAATCTCATCTTTGGAGCGGACCAATATTTGCCTAGTAAGGTCAGCCTCGCCTTCAGCGATCTCCTTCAACTGGTTATTTACCTGAAGAACAGGCTTGACGATGCTTCTAGAGATGAAGATAGCAATCATAATGCCAATGATAACGGCAATGAAGGTAACGATAATATTAACTTTTGCAGCGGAAGATTTAAAAGATTCCACCGTTTTTTCTTGTTCCGAAATTGCTGCTGTTAACGAATCATTGTAGGATATTAACGAATTGATTACGGGATCAAAAGGAACTTCTGTATACATCGCCTGAGCTTTTTGTATAGCTTTAGTTTGAAATATCTTAAAGGCCTCATCATTACCTTTTAAGTAGGTATTCCACTCGCTTTCAAAGGTGGCTATAGTTTCATGATCATAATTTTGACTCTTCACAACCTGTAATTGCTCAGCTACAGCTTTGACGTCTTTTTCATAGGCAGTAAAATATTTTTTCTTTCCTTCATCCGTTGAACTCAAGAGATACCAAGCCCCGTCATCATCCGTCCCGCGTACTAAGTAACTGAGTTTTTGGAGAATGAGCTTTTCGTTTTGTTGACTATCCATTTCCTTCGTTAATGCACTTATTTTCGATTGAATAACCATACTACTTACGATAGCAGTTAAAAACAACAGTGATACGGCCAAAAACCCTAGAATTAGCTTCTTACGTAATGTGAGTCTCATTTTATGCATCTCCTAATAAGAATTATATAAATTCTGAAATTTTTGAAAGAATCTCAATCAATATGAGCAGTGTTTGAAGTGAAATTATGATAGATCGAGACTAATAATACATCAATCAGATAAGTTTAACCATAGAAAATTGTCGAAATTTGTAGAAAAAAGAGGAAAAATTTCATTAAAAGGGAAGTTCTATCCAAAGAAACCACTCCATTGTTATTGTTGTCGTGATTGAACTATCGTTTCGCGTTAGAATTCCTGTGGAACGAATAATTTGGAATTTGAATAAAAAAGAGCGCCTCTGTACGATGGGAGTACGTAACGGGTCTACAGCCCTTAAAATCCCACATCAGGAGGT
>NZ_JCAUAN010000064.1:0-5357 GCF_059691975.1 Paenibacillus sp. J22FR5
TACCTTTACGTGTTCAAGACTCGATTCCGGGTAGGGCGGCTTTTCCCTTTGCCCGGGTGGGAATTACACCCACTGAAAGCACCCAGCTTACCTAGGCGCACCAAAGAACTTTTCCAAATCGAGATCGACGACGAATCGATATCCCTCAGTCATGTACGTTTTAGCTTTCTTTACGGCGTCATGTCCCTGTCGTTTTGGACGAAACCCATAACTATGGTCGGAAAACTGTGGATCAAACAATGGTGTTAGCACCTGTGCGATTGCTTGTTGAATCAGTCTATCTGTCACGCTAGGTATGCCTAACATCCGTGTCCCCCCATTCGGTTTCGGGATTTCGACCCGACGAACAGGACTCGGTTGGTAGACTCCGTCTTCTATTTCTTGCCGTATCGTCTGCCAGTTTTGTTTGATGTGTTCACGTAAGGATTTTACGGACATTCCATCTACGCCATGGCTTCCCTTATTGGTTTCGACACGCTTTAGTGCCTGTAGAAGATTTTCCCGCGACAGTAATTGCTCCAACATTTTTTTTTACCTCTCCTTACGCGATTTGTGCTTCCTCTTGTGCCAGAGATGAATTCTGCCCTTCCGAAGTCCCCAACGGGTTCACCGTCTCCTCCTTCGGATAAGTCCTTCCGGATTTTCTGCTTTCGTTACTCACCCTGAACGCCTTGATGTACAAATACCTATTTCATGTTCAGCCCTTCCGCAGGGTGTTGCAACACCTTACGTACTATGGCTTCTGCTGACTTCTGTACGTTCAGCCTGTATTCCTATACAGGTTTACAAAGTTTGCTTTGCGTTCCGTACAGATCTCCCCAGGTAAGAACGCTATCTTCCTCTCCATCTATCTGCTCCATTTACTTTCGTACGCCTTCGGCAGTAAGGGCTTTGACTTGTCGTGCAGTCTCTCCCAACGTACGCTAGCCTTATATGGAATTCGTGTTCCTCAGACCAGAGATTTGCCGCCGACTTCCTTCAGATTCGACCTCGCGGTCGACACCCTTGTCTTAAGCTATGGCTACTACTTCCTTCGCCATTCGGGACTTGAACCCTAAAGATAGCGCCCATGCTGGGCGCACTACAACGAAAAGAGCCACCCGAAGGTGGCTCTTTTCGTCTTGCTCGTAAGCGGGCGGCGGGAATCGAACCCGCGCGATCAGCTTGGAAGGCTGAAGTTCTACCATTAAACTACGCCCGCATATTAAGAAATACTAAGTGGTCGGGACGACACGATTTGAACATGCGACCCCCTGCTCCCAAAGCAGGTGCTCTACCAAGCTGAGCTACGTCCCGTAGTGAAAATAAAGTGTAAATGGCGCGCCCTGAGAGATTCGAACTCCCGACCTTTTGATTCGTAGTCAAATACTCTATCCAGCTGAGCTAAGGGCGCAAATATTGGAGCGGAAGACGGGGATCGAACCCGCGACCCTCGCCTTGGCAAGGCGATGCTCTACCGCTGAGCCACTTCCGCATCATGTACATTCTCACTCGCTCAGTAAGTGTTTCTCTGAGGCGACAAGGAATAATATATCAGGTATTGCGAACAAATGCAACTCTTTTTTTCGTTTTTTTATTATTTGATGAAAACCCCGCCAAATGGCAGTACTTCCCGAGCTATTCGTCGCAGTAAGCTATCCGATTTCATATGCTCATCTAATTTGGGATCAGGCTTACAAGGCTGCATAAGCACATGGCCGTGCCCCGTGATCTCCCAGTGATAATTCATATGCTGACTAGCCAACGTGTTGCCATACACACAAAGTCGGAGCTTTGCCTGCCGCGGATAGGCGACAAGACAGCTCACATCCACATACAGAGGTTCCTCTGGATCCAAAGCCATGTGATGCACAGGACCCGCTGTTAACAAACCAAGATTGCCGGGGCCGTGAAATTGCATTTTGACTAGATCTTGCGTGATCAACGTGTTCTTCACGCTCTGCAGATGCGTTGTGAAGGTCACACCATCCGAATAAAACAACACATGCCGAAATTCAAACAATAGATCGTCTTCGGCTTCTAGAGGCACTACAGCCAAACTATAGGCTTCAGGCAACCCCAATAGCACTCGTCCTGGACCCAGTACACGCGATTGGATCAGCCGTCTCTTCCTATACATGCTAGGAAGCTTCATCAAAGCATCTTCTCTTTGCTCTGGCCTTCCTTGAAAAGCTACAATTTGGTTGGGATGCAGCACATGCACAGCCTCGCCCTTTACGAGCTGCAGCGTGGCCAGCCTAGCTTGTGAGCTTGCATTTTCATAAATGATCTCCAAACACACAACCTCCTCGCACCCTGCCTGCTATCGCATTCCACGCTTTCTTCTCTGCCAAACGAAGAAACGAAATACACGTCCGAGCAAAAAATAGCCTATAACCAAAGCAACGGCGGTAATCGCCATGTAAGTTATTTTCCGATTTCGTTTGTCTTTATCCAGCGCAATTTGTTCCATGGCTTTCAACCGCTCTTGTAATTGCTCATTGTC
Organism: Paenibacillus sp. J22FR5; assembly: GCF_059691975.1. NCBI lineage: Bacteria > Bacillati > Bacillota > Bacilli > Caryophanales > Paenibacillaceae > Paenibacillus > Paenibacillus sp. J22FR5. Next base: position 2,486 of record NZ_JCAUAN010000064.1, read on the forward strand.
CTTCTTGAGCGCCTCATTCTGGCTCAGAAGTCGATCTTCAATTTCTTGGGACTGCCTGACAGCTTCCGATAGCTTGTCCTTCTGCTCTTCTAATTGCTGCTTCGTAGCCTCATAATCCTTCTGGATCTGCTCTACATTACTCGGCAGTTGATAAATATCTTTTACCCGATCCAACCAAGAAGCGTGGGCAATGGGAGCCGGATACATCAAACCCATCAAGATTACTAAGACAACCATCGTTTGTCCTAAGGTAGTCGTTTTACGTACTCGCATCCGTTATCGCTCCCCACCGTTCTCCGACATTATCTTCTATTTTACAGCAAAAATCACCCCTTCACCACTTCTATTGCTTGAACAGGATACCGCAAAATCGTTTTCAGCTTCGCAATGCAGCATTTGTACACAGGTCCCCTCATGTCTAGATTCGTACCCTACATCAGAAATCACCTTCAGCTCCTTTTTCTTGGCTGCATCCCCTGTACGCGCTTCTTTCATGATTTCGGCCGTTACATACGCAGGCATTCGAATTAAGAGCTTCCAGTGCCATTCCTCCCTCGGTACATCCAACGCAGTTCTAGGATCGCCATCCACCCACCACTGGCCCTCTAGCTTTGCTACCGTAAAGTCTTTCTCCTCTTTCTTGTAATGCCCCTTAATACTATAGGCGACCGTGTACAGCGCTTCTGTGGCGTTTGCAAAGGTAGTACTATTCGGGTCACCTTTCCCAACGATTGATACATAGGAAACAGGCTCTACTCAACCAATTGTGGTTTTGTCGGAGCTGAACCCTTACACCTATACGTCAGTTTAATAGAAAAAAACTTACCCTTCGCACCTGAATGCGAAACGAGTAAGCTTTTTGTCTCTAAAATCGTATGTAATTATTCCGCAGCTGGTGGCGTGAATGAACGTTGAGCAAATTCCGCATCCAACATGAAGAAAGCATTGCTATCTTTATCGATTCGTTTCAACTTGTTGATAATGCTATCGAACATCGCTTCTTCTTCCACCTGCTCGTCAATGAACCATTTCAAGAACTGCATAGTCGCATGCTCTCTATCATTCAATGCTAAGTCGGAGAGGTGATAAATGCGTTTCGTTACTTCCTGTTCATGGAGATATGCATGCTCAAAAGCATCCAAAATTGATTCATATTGATTCACCGGCGTATCCATACCTGCGAATTTGACCTTTTTCCCACGGTCGTTAATAAATTTAAAAATCTTCATAGCATGGAACTTCTCTTCTTCCGCTTGTACGATAAAAAAGTTCGAAAACCCATCCAAACTTTCCGCAGCGCAATAACCAGCAATAGCTAAGTAGACGTGCGCGGAATAAAACTCATAATTCATCTGCTCATTGAGCGCTTCGGTTAGTGTATCGTTTAGCATCTGTGCACACACCTTTCTGTATGGTTATCTCTTGCGTATTCCCCATACATACAAGATTAACAGAATTGTGCATACAAATACAAACGGAAGTAACAATTTTAACAGATCAAAGTTCAAGCCATCACGCTTTTGGCTTTAGACGCCGAGATTATTTCTTTAATCTGAGCATACAAGTGGTCAGGTGACTCCGCACATAGCAGCTTCTTCTTCCCGATCATAGCAATACATTCTTTCTTGCAATGCCTGCAATTGCCGAGGCAGTCTTTCTTCTTCTGCTTCAAGTCTGGATACTCATGCTTCAAGGATTTATATATTTGTTTGGATCCGAATTTCTCATTTCTACAGCAGTATTTAATCGTTTTCAAATGCGATCTCTCCCCGCCAGTTACTTGTAACACTACTCTTGATATTAGTGATAATAATAATCAATGTCAACCCCGAAATGGATGAGCTTGTACGCAAAAAAAGAACTTTCTCTTATCCTTGTAAAAGGATGAAAGAAAGCTCTTCTTTGTTGTTGGATGCGCGTAGAGGGACTTGAACCCCCACGGTCGCCCGCTAGATCCTAAGTCTAGTGCGTCTGCCAATTCCGCCATACGCGCATGCTGTAAATAAGGCAAATGGTGAGTCATGTAGGATTCGAACCTACGACACCCTGATTAAAAGTCAGGTGCTCTACCAACTGAGCTAATGACTCATGTGTGATATAAAAAATGGCGGAGCTGACGGGATTCGAACCCGCGGTCTCCTGCGTGACAGGCAGGCATGTTGGGCCACTACACCACAGCTCCACACTATGTAAATCTCCTCTTAGAAGAGGTTGGTTGCGGGGGCAGGATTTGAACCTGCGGCCTTCGGGTTATGAGCCCGACGAGCTACCGGGCTGCTCCACCCCGCGACATTACTAGCATGTTATTTTATTATTCCCAGTGAAATCTATGTCATCCAAATTTCTTCTGAAAAACTAAAATGGTGGAGGCTGACGGGATCGAACCGCCGACCCTCTGCTTGTAAGGCAGATGCTCTCCCAGCTGAGCTAAGCCTCCATGGGATTAAAAAATGGTGACCCGTAGGGGACTCGAACCCCTGTTACCTCCGTGAAAGGGAGGTGTCTTAACCACTTGACCAACGGGCCTCGTAAACAGGCTTTTCTTATGTATAAGCACTTATGGCGGAGAGAGAGGGATTCGAACCCTCGAGACGCTTGTGACGCCTACACGATTTCCAATCGTGCTCCTTCGGCCAGCTCGGACACCTCTCCATGAAAAGGCCTGGTATGTGAAAAATAAATGGCTCCCCGAACAGGACTCGAACCTGTGACAACTCGATTAACAGTCGAGTGCTCTACCAACTGAGCTATCAGGGAACAATGCTTGGCAACGTTCTACTCTCCCAGAACCCTGCGGTTCAAGTACCATCGACGCTGGAGGGCTTAACGGTCGTGTTCGAGATGGGAACGCGTGGGTCCCCTCCGCCATCAT
>NZ_JCAUAN010000065.1:0-4037 GCF_059691975.1 Paenibacillus sp. J22FR5
GAGCGCCTCCTTGATGATGTTGGGTTAAACCCGTTGATAAAACCATCATACCGAGGCGCTCATTTTCTTTCAAAGTCCATTTCTTAGCACTAACAGGAATGTTTAGCTCAATCGTTGCCCCTTACCAGCTTACGTTTAAAATTCATCTAATTTAACCTGTTGTTGAAAAAGGTTTTCAGTTACGCATAACAATACAAGTTCTTGTCATCATTCGGCAAACGATATATGTTCTTGTCATTGGCTTTTGACAAGAACATATATCGTTAAAACAAAAAAAGCCGCAACTACGCGACTTTTAAGCTTATATGTTCTTGTCACCCGACATTATTCTGTAAGTAATGGGATGTTATCCGTTGAATCAAAAGTGATTGCATTGAGGAATCAAAACCAGTTACATTCCACATCCGTGAAGAATTTGTGAAGCAAAAGCGGTTGCATTCAATTGTCAATATTAACAGTATGCAACCACTCTTATAAATTAACGAATGAAAATCGTATTTAGTACGTAAATAATGATACCCTTATCCGTGTGTTATAACGTTGAAAAATTGCTGCATTGAGGAAGAAAAACCAGTTACATCCATTCGTTTGTAGTTCCTCGTTCAGAGACAAAGATTGGAGTCTTTGTGCTACATCATCATGTAAAGTAAAGGAAAACAATAATTGTTAATTACAACCCATCATAAAATTCCATGAAATGCAAAAACGAATCGATAACTCATGCGTCAAATTCACTCATTTTACATCAATTTGATGTTACCTAACACACGAACTTCAACGGCCACACCGCAATGGACTGAACATACACTATCACGGTAGAATAAAGGAAAAATCGTTCATTCTTCTATCATTTCCACCTCTTATATGGTGGATTTTGGTAAATATGACAACTGCCATGTCAATACTTGTCAAGAAAAGTAGATTTATGTCGGTAACTCATGGTACTATTTTCCTGTAGTAAAATTTACTTTAGGAGTGGTCATGATGTCATCATCACAAATTTTAAAACAAAAAATTATTCAAAAGGCATGGGAAGACAATTCTTTTAAGGAACAACTTCTTTCTAACCCAAAAGCTGCTCTTAAAGAAGCATTTGGTGTAGATGTTCCTGATCATGTAGGACTTAAAGCTTTTGAAGAGACAGATACTGAATTTATACTTGTTATTCCCACAAATCCTGCTAAAATCTTGAAAGCTTCGAACGGTACAGACGCGCAATGGTAATTTTCTTGTCATTATAATAATAAGGGGTACTTCAGTCATTGAAGTGCCCCTTCTCTATTATTCTAATTATGATTAATTGAGGGAAATCTAATAACAACCTCCGTTCCAGCTTTTTTTTGACTACTAAACTTTATTGTCCCTTTCATTGCTTCAATTATTCGGAATGTAACCATTAGACCAAGCCCTGTTCCCTTTGTTTTCGTTGAGAAATAGGGTTCTCCAAGCTTTGCTAATTGGGCTGGTTCAATTCCAACTCCGTTATCTTTAATGTGTATTACTACTTCACCACTCTCTTCGTAAGCCCTTATGTGAATTTGCCCATCCTTTTGAAAAGCCTCAATACTATTTTTCAATATGTTAATTAAGGCCTGTTTTAATTTTGAGGAGTTCCCTAGCATGTACAGATCACTAGGAATATTAATATACACCATTCCCCCATATGAAGTTGCTAAAGGAACGATGATCCCTTCAATTTGTTTCAATTCTTTTGAAATGTTTAATTCTTTGAATTCTTCTAACTGTGGTTTTGCGAATGTCAAGAAATCGCTAATAATTTCAGAAGCTCTGTCCAATTCACCAATAGCTATTCCTATATAACCCTTATTTTTTTCATTCGAGCTTGCTGTAATAAGCTGTAAAAAACCACGTGTAACTTGTAGAGGGTTTCTTATTTCATGTGCGACAGATGCGGTAAGTGAACTAATAATCTCCATTTTTTCAGACAGTTGTAGCCTCTGGTTATAGAATTCAAGCTCTTTAGAGTAATTAATCAGTAAATCTTGAGAAGCAGCAAGACGTCTTCCCAATATGACGATTAGAGCACAATTAAATCCTATTATTCCCCATTTCCACAAAAAGAGCTGATGTGTCTGAAGACTAAAATAGTACCAAGTGAGGTCAATTATTGCTAATAAAGTAAATATGCCAAAGCCCGTGGCAAATATTAAAGCATCTTTATTTCCTCTCTTTGCAAAAACTACAGAGAAGCTAATAAGCAATAGAAATTGTATAATCATGATATAACCTAATACTGTAGAAGTCATAAAATAATACGCGATATTATATTTATAATTACTAATTTGATTTATTGCCATAAACAAAACATAAAAAAGTGAATAAACGATTTGAAATCTTCTAAAGCCTCGAATTATAATAAGCTGTCCATTTTCAAATACTTTTTCAAAATAAAAGCTCAGAGTCGGTAAGAAGACAGCCAGTGATATATCAAACAAGTCGGAATAAATAGCCCCATAATCGCCAAAATAAACAAATGTAAAAGGGGTATTTGTAATAAAAATAGTTCCCATTGTTAGAAAGATAATACTCAATGAAATCCAACTTGCGATCTGTGATCTTTTTAAAAAGATGGAACAAATAAGCATAATCATAGCAATAAAAATTGACGCACAACCTATAATAATACTCCCTAAATCACGTAATAAAAATTGTCGCATTAGACTAGTATGTTTACCAAGTTCAATTTTTGAGTTTATTCCTAATCTATCAAGGCTAGTTTTTAGTTTTAGGTAGATGTTCTTCCCGGCGTCTTCACTACTTAATGGGATTAAAATGCGCTGTACATCAAACGGGAATCCATAATTTATTTCATATACCAGTTGATCTTCTAAATACACTGAGATATTTTGAGCATAAATTTCGCTTATTAGAATACTATATTGATTTGGTAGCTTTGATGGCAATTCCACTTTTGCCCAAGCTGTCGAAGTTTCTTTGGGTTTCTCAGGAAATTCCCTATAGTCAGGTATCACATTCCAGTTTAAATTAGGAATATCCTCTATTTCTTCAATTGTCTGATTCTCGTGTCCCCAAAGAATTCTCCATTCTGTAATAATGTTCTTATCATTTTGACTTTGTGCAAGCAGATGGGATGAGTTGAAACCGCATCCAATTAAAATCATTACTAATGCGATCCAAAGGGATCTTTGTATAATTTTCATTTAACTCACCTTCCCAATATAATATTAATCTTCTATTTTCTATATTTTTCGACATAATCCTTTTTTCTATGAACATATATTCCTATTCAACAACTTTCTACAAAACTGTTATTTTGTTGAATGTTGTAAGACGCGCAAAAGGACCCCGCTCTATATGCTCTTCTACAAATGTTCGGCGACTATCCGTTGAAGCAAAAGTGATTGCATTGAGAAGCAAAACCAGTAGCATTCCCCATCCGTGAAGAATTCGTGAAGCAAAAGTGGTTGCATTCAATTGTCAATATTAACAGTATGCAACCACTTTTAGTTCACAAAATTATTGAAGAAAAAGTGGTTGCAATCAAAAAAAGCCCTCATTTTAAAAGAAACCCCTTCGGCAAATCAGCAGCAGCTGTCCAGCGACATTAAACTACTCCCTTTATTGACATTAAAATATCCCCATTCAACTAATATTAATCGCGTCCCGAAGTGGGCTGAAGTTTCGCCCCTAAGAAAACTTAAAAAAGAACAATTTAAAGACAGCTATTTATTGTATGGGACTACTTTAATGTCATTAACTGAGAATAGCACCATTTTAGTGTCGCAACTTCTTTGCTAGGAACTATTTCAATGTCATTATCCATCAATTTTGTCTACAGCTTGCTCTACCGTTACTTTAACAAAACACAAAAGAGGAGCTGCCGTGAAGCAAGCCCCTCAACTATCGTTTTTCGTTAGAATTCCTGTGGAACGAATAATTTGGAGTTTGAATAAAAAAGAGCGCCTCTGTACGATGGGAGTACGTAACGGGTCTACAGCCCTTAAAATCCCACATCAGGAGGTCGCTCTACTATGAAGTTTAAATCACAAGATAAA
>NZ_JCAUAN010000066.1:0-4035 GCF_059691975.1 Paenibacillus sp. J22FR5
ACATAACATGCCCTGACTCTCTTTATTCTTTTACCGAATCCAATAGGGATGAAATCCTGCGAATACACGAGCTTGCGTGAGGAAATTAAATCAAATCGAGGGAGCGTAATGAACTTATAATGTAGTAACAATCAAAACTTACAATTGAAACTCAATTAAATGCTCTTGACACAAACCTAGCCTAACACTCAGTACATTGCATCCAGCCGCTCTACATACACGTTGAAGAAACTGCTTCTGCTTCATTTGTGATTTTAACTCTGTGGAGCCTGTTCTGAACTGTCTTTGATGATGTGTAGCGCATAATCCCTTTGCTTTGATAGGCTTTTCACAATCTCCTGCCAAGCATAAATTATTACCACTCGTAACTGTTTTGGTACGTGCCATATCAAGTTACATCCATTCGTAAGTAGTTGCAAGAAATTATCTAACGCGCGTTTGATCATACCGAAAAGCCTGCCTAGAATTGTCTTCCAAACTGTTCCTTAAATAAGGCTCTGATTGGTTCTACGAAATCTTTATTGGTCTTGTAATATACATTGTTTACATTCCCTGATCGAAACCCAAATTTTTTAACTTCGCCTTCATATAAAGTAATTCCAAATACGTCCCCAGCCCTTACACTTTGGTCCTTTTCAGGTATTAATTTAATATCTTTAATTTGGTTAAGCCAGTTTTGAATTATTGTCCGATCTGCTACTATTTTTCTTTCCCCTGAAGAACCATCAAACAATTCGACTCTATTTACATTAGTTAAATTCCCAGGATAAGCTTCTGTTAATGTAATTGATATTAATTGAGTAGGTTTAGTTTGTTCAGAATATTTTTGTTGAGATGAACATGCACTCAGCAAAAACAAGCTTAAAATCGCAACAAATAAAAATTTTCTCATGAAATCCCCTCTTCCTGAATAACTACTAATCATTTAGACGTTCATCATCCATAAGAGTTCCATCATTTTACAGTATTTCTATCTTGGTTATTCCACTCTAGTCACCCGTTAGCTTAAGCACTTTATCCTATACATTAGCAAATTGCTTGATGACCTTTGCCGGGTTACCACCTACGACCACGTTATCAGGAACATCCTTTGTTACAACTGCTCCGGAAGCAATCACCGCGTTATTACCTATCTTAACGCCCGGGTTTATAATCGCTCGCCCGCCAATCCATACGTTGTGACCGATCATGACCGGCTTTCCAAACTCAGCCCCTGAAATTCTTTCTTGAGCCTCTAAGGGATGAGTCGCAGTATAGATATGAACACCGGGAGCCAGAAAGCAATTATCGCCTATACGAATTTCACAAACGTCGAGAAACACACAATCGAAGTTTGCATAGAAATTCTCACCAACATGTATGTTGTAGCCATAATCGCAGCGGAACGAGGGCTCGACATAAAAGTTATTCCCAGTTGAACCGTATAGCTCCTTTAGTAGCTCTTTTCTTTGTTCATCATCAGTTTCAAGCGATTGATTGAACAGTCGTGTCAACCGGCGTGCGTTCAGACGATCCTTCACCAACTCAGGGTCGGCTGCCTGGTAAAGTTCTCCACCTAACATCTTTTCTTTTTCTGTTTTTGTTTGCATAGGTTTATTCCTTTCGTAGAAAGTTCCTTTTCAATTAATATACACTATCATTTACACCTATTGTCCCAATTGCCTTTTCCTTATTCATGTTGGCCTTGAATGTTGCCAAACATTTTGTATTCGAACTAGCCTGCCCTTTAGCTCAACAGGCAATGACCTTCCATCAACCATCACAGAAGAGATTGTTAAAAATCACTTTTTTATTCATTTTACATTGTGGCAATAATGCGTTGTTCATGTTCAAAAAGTCAGCTAACGATATAAGTTCTTGATTATATTTACGATAATAGTTATATGTTCTTGAACTATAATTCGGCATAAGAGCAAATTAGGATTATGCTGAGCCTAGAGTGTAATCGGGCTCTTTCATATACGCTCGCCGCCGGCACATTTTTCTATAATAACAAAAAAGCCGTCAATTAATTGACGACTTAAAAACACTCTATCCAGCAGAGACGACAAGTCTAATGACAAGAAAACCACAATTTCTTCTGTATCCTTCTAATTCTTTGTTACCTGAATCGAGCGCATTTCTTCGTTCCACTCCGTTTTTCCGCCGAGCTGAGTTATGATGAAGGTCAATGGAACAAAGCTCTTTTCATCCATCGTTAACACTGCCTGTTCCATGAGTATGTTTTTGCCATCCACGATCGCTACATTACTCCCACCGTGCGAAACAATCGTTCGCGAGGTTTGGGGATCTGTTATCGTAATGTTTTGCGTGACGGAGTCCCAAGCCACTTCGGCATTTAAGCGCTCACTGATGAACCGTGTCGGCACCATGGTTACTCCATTTTCGATGAAAGGCTGTTGCGATTTGGGGAAATACTGCCCGGTACCCAGAAAGAGAGGAAATGACACTTTCCCTATTTTTAGATCTTGATTCAGCAGTTGATAGATCGCCGATTTCGGGTCAAAATTTTTCAATATATCATTTGGTTTCGACGCTTTATCCAGAACTAGACTTCCTCCATCGGTTGCGATTACATCCGCCTTTACTTTGCCGTTCACATTCCAGTTCTCCGATGACATCGTTATCTTCACAGCGGATACCCCTTGCGTATCTTTTAGCTGCGGTGCAATCATCACGGTCGTGTTCGACTTCCGCAGCTTAAGGCTGTTGTCGAAGTAAAGATCCGTCTTCATATACGAGCTCTCGTTAAATGTGGCTTCCCAAGGCTTCTTATCCTCTTGGCCAAGGCTTTCTAAGGCGACAAGTAGAATAACAAACATCTGCTTCACTTCGGTATGGATCACTTCAATGGCAATATCGCGATCGTCCAACACGGCTTTGACTCCGGTCACGATCGGGTCCAAGGTTGATTTGAATTGATTCAACGGGTTGACGCCAAGGTTTGGCATATCGTCCATTTCGTCCATCTCATCTAAATGATCGGCATCTTTCGAAAAGTTCACCTTCTCCGACGAATCTGCCGCCAGCGCCTTCTCCCACTCCGCTGAAATCATCGGATACAAGGCGTCATACAGCTGACCGATCAACTCTTTGAGCGCCTGATCATCCTTCATCATATTTTTGATGAACGCTTTTGCCAGAGGCAGCAGCTCTTTGCCCGTGATTTCTCCCTGCAGCTTATGTAGGGATACTTTCTCCCCGTTGATCGTTTCGACCACATTGTCCACATTCAGCTTGCTTGGGTTGGGTAACTGTTTGAACAAATATGACATCACGCTGTTCGACAGTTCCCCGTCGTTCAACTTCGTTTGCAGCTCGGTTAGGAACGCTGTCATCGAAGCGTTGGAAGATTCATCCTGAAGCTGGAATACGATCGGCTTTTTGCCTCCATCGATTTGCAGGACTATTTTTTCTTCCGACACTGAAGCTTGGAAAGGGATACTATATGTACTGATAGACGCTAACCCCTGAATAGAAACCCGCGTGGAGCTCTCCATTTTGATCGAATCGAATTTGAACTTCGTTGTTTCAAATAATTTAAGTATGGCCTGTTCTTCCGGTGAAACTTGAGCCTTTTCATCCCGTATAAGATTAAGCGAGAACTCGCCTGTGCCTTCCATCGATTTCGCGATAACAGCCCCCACCAGTGCTTTGTTAACGTCGAAGTCTCCAATGGACTTACACCCGCTAATAATAACTACCAATACCACGAATAATACAGAAATTTTCTTTGTCCAACTCCGCTCCTTCACAGACTCACCACTGTTTTCCTTCATGCTTGATTTTTAATGATGGATTCGTATTGGGAATTGTAAAATGATGAAACAAATACCAAGGACCATTTGCTAAGACACAAATAGAGGTGAACCGTACCATAAATGAATAAGAGCATATATAAGCAACCAGATGTCGCCACGCTCCACTGCCCGTCCCTCGGTTTTAAGGGTTTATCTCACATATACTCACTCATTCGCAGGATTTTATCACCTTGGTTTGCAGATGTTGTTCATGAGAGCGCTCATCAGACGTAGC
>NZ_JCAUAN010000067.1:0-2694 GCF_059691975.1 Paenibacillus sp. J22FR5
GGGCACTTCTTCGCTTGTAGTTCAAGTTGGGCTCGCCAGCATCGAACTTCGATCCGGATTTGACCCTCAGTTGCTTCGCGAAGCTGTTGCAGCTTTGAGCAGATCATGCTGACGCTATCAAGTGCTCACCCCGTCTACTTGGCTGCAGGTTCTACGGATTTGCGTAAGTCGATCGATGGACTCGCTGCACTTGTTCAGCAAGGGTTCGGTCTCGATCCCTTCTCTCCAAGCTTGTTTGTGTTTTGTAATCGTCAGCGCGACAAGCTCAAGATTCTTTACTGGGATCTAAACGGCTTTTGGCTATTCTATCGACGATTGGAACGCGGTACTTTTTGCTGGCCAACCAGCAAGGAGAGTGTGGTAACCGTCACTTCCCGTGAGCTCCGCTGGTTGCTCGACGGACTATCCCTTGAACAGCGGCAAGCTCATCCAATGGTCTCCGCGTAAACCGTCATCTAATAGAAGTGTTTGCTATTTTGCCATACCCGAAGGCAGAAAATGAGCGGGCTGGGTACGAAATTGTACGTATGGAAACTCTAACGGAAAACTCACCCACAATTGAAGAACTACAACAAAAGACAATGAAACAAGAGCAGGAGATTGCACGATTGTCGGCCAAGCTCAAGTGGTATGAAGAACAGTTGCTTTTGGCTAAGTCGAAACGCTTTGGTGCATCCAGTGAACAGACTCATCCTGATCAAATGGCAATGGATCTGTTCAATGAAGCCGAGGCTGAAGCTGATCCCCAAGTACCAGAACCAACGGTGGAGACGATCACTTATCAACGCAAGAAGAAACGTGGAACTTGGGAAATAAAACTTGCATCGTTGCCCGTCGAAACGATCGAATACCGGTTGACCGAAGAAGAGAGAGTATGCCCATGTTGCGCAGGAGCGCTACACGAGATGAGTACCGAGACCCGGCAGGAGCTGAAGATTATTCCTGCTGAGGTGAAGGTTGTTCACTATGTGCGGTATACTTATGCATGCCGTCAGTGTGAGCGTAGCGAGATTCGTACACCAATTCTCACAGCACCCATGCCAGCCCCTGTGGTGCCGGGAAGTCTAGTGTCGCCATCCTTAATGGCTTATTTGATGAGTCAGAAATATGTGGACAGCCTGCCGCTTTATCGGCAAGAACAACAATTTCAGCGTCTAGGTGTGAAACTATCGCGCCAAACGATGGCGAATTGGATCCTTGCAGCCAGCGGTGGCTAGCCCCGATGGTGGACTACATGCACAAGGAGTTATTGAAGCGAGACATTCTTAATGCGGACAAAACGACGTTACAAGTGCTGCGTGAACCAGGCCGCCCCGCACAGTCCGATTCGTACTTGTGGCTGTATCGCACGGGAAGATACGACGCGCAGATCATCTTGTATGACTACCAAACCGGACGCAGCGGCGAATATCCAAGAGCGTATCTTTCTGGTTATGCCGGGTATCTGCAAACGGATGGGTACAGCAGCTACAACAAGGTCGAGAATGTGACGCAACTCGGGTGCTGGAGCCACGCGAGGCGCAAATTTCATGAGGCATTGCAGATCTTGCCGTCCCATCAGCGTTCGGGCATGGTAGCAGCCGAGGGTCTTGCCTTTTGTAACGCTCTGTTTGAGGTCGAGCGCAAGTGGCGGGAGTCCACGCCCGAAGAACGCTATGAGGCAAGGCTCGCAGAGAGCCGTCCGATCCTAAATGCGTTCATGAAGTGGTTGGAAGAACAGCAGCATCGCGTACTGCCGAAGAGTTTGCTGGGGCAAGCCATTACTTACTCACTGAATCAGTGGGTAAAGTTGAATGTTTTCTTACAGGATGGTCGGTTAGAGATCGACAACAATCGCAGTGAGCGCTCGATCAAACCAGTCGTTATTGGAAGGAAGAATTTTCTTTTCAGTAACACGCCTCGAGGAGCAAAAGCGAGTGCCGTCATTTACAGTCTTGTAGAGACAGCCAAAGCAAATTCGCTCAATCCATACATGTACCTGAAGTATCTATTTGAAACTATGCCTCAGTTGCATGATGCTACAGATCTGGAAGCATTGGGTAAGCTGGCACCTTGGTATCCTGCGCTGCCACTCGTTTGCCGAATCTTTTCGAAATAGGATGGCCTTAACCTCTCTTCCTAAAGGATGGAGGTTATTTGGCGTTCGCATATATATTTCTATGCGCGAGCGAACGTTCAGATTAAGTGGTTTCATTTTCGCATGGACTCTAATGTCTTGCTAGGTGTGCTTGATTTGACGCTTACGTATCTATCATGGCTAACGATCGCCAATATTATAGGCATCCATTCGGATAGCGCGCCTTCTTTGGTGCGATTGTAATTATTATTCTTGGTTAGGATCAACGAGAGAAAAAGCGGATCTCCCCATAGTGATCGCGTCACCTGCCATAAATAACAGAAAGAGGCTATCCAAATATGTTGGGATGGCCTCGTTTATTTTAGCTAGATTAGCGTAACGACCTTAACATTATTCGTTCCGGTTCCTCGGAAATTCAAATTATGGGCTTAGATCCAGATGAATATATTCAAACGGAACGTTGATCAAACACTTCTAATTTACTCAACTTTCGCACCTACGAAAAACTAGTAAAGCCTTATGGTTGCAAGGCTTAATGGAGAATTTTTGATCCTCTTGACAGAAAAACACCCTCTTGTTTGGTATCATGGAAGTGACTAGCAACCATCGGTTTTCTA
>NZ_JCAUAN010000068.1:0-2333 GCF_059691975.1 Paenibacillus sp. J22FR5
GTAAGAGCGCCTCCTTGATGGTATTGGGTTTCAAACCCGTGCACAAACCCATCATACCGAGGCGCTCCTTTTTTGACAAAGTCCAAATCTTAGTCATTACAGGAATGTTTAATTTAATCACAAAAGTAATTAATTAAACAAAACTGCTATTTTACGTAGTCCTTTTTCCTATTAGCAAAAAAATAATTGCTGCAATATGTAAAAAAAGTATAAACGGACCGAAAGTAAAATAAAGGCAAGCCGGAACTAACCATACTGTCGCTATAATATTTAACAGTGGCTTGGTTAAAAGTGAGCCTAGCAATGCAAGTGAAGAAGGTAGTAAAATAAAATACAAATTAAATGTTCCAATTCCGTGAGCCAAACAAACTAGCATCACGATATAAGTTAAGGAGGCAATTACTCCAATAATAGAACCAGTTTTCCTGCATTGACGTTTCTCTCGCTCCTTATCAGTTTCAAGACAATCTCTTGATAATGCGCCTAAGAATAGTGTAGTCCCATTTTCATCGCATATTTCAACTTTACTTCAATGAAATCAAAAAGGAGCTGCTTCTATGCAACTCTCTTCTGAGCTATTGTTCAGCCGTTAGCGGAATTGGTCATCTTATTTATTTGATCTCTTTTTCAAAGTTAACTAGGAAATAAATATGGTGATTCATAAAGTTCCACATACAAACCAGACAATTTTATTTCGAGAAGTGCTTCAGAACTTTCGTCATTGGATCCAAGGTACATATAAAAATCGAACCCAAAGTGTACAAAAACATCATTAGATTCCAGCTTGCACCAATACTCGTCTCGAAGAACAGCCTGAATAACTGTATTCAAATCAGAGATATAGATAATTTGCCCTTCCTTCAGTGGCGATTCTCCTTCGAGATTCGTTACTCGAAGCTGTTTATCTTCCAGTTTATTCATTAGCGATATAACACTATTCACATATGCATTTGCTACTTTTTCATACTCTTCTTTTGTTACAGTTTTGCCAATATCACTGTACGAAGTCCATTCTTTGTTTTTTTGATAGCATCCCTTTTCGTCACGATAATCCGGATTGTATTTCGTTATTCGCCATTGGTACCGCATGAATTCCCCGCCGCCTTTATCACCAAAGCTTGAATCTGAGCAGATGATCGGTCAAATGTTCTCTCTTTAAGATTTCAATCTGCTTGTTCCCTATTAGGTCGTAATGTGGATATTCATCACGAAGATGTATGTAAACTGGATTTAAACCATTCGCCAAGCACCATTCCTTCAATCGTTCCAGATCACAGCAGCCCACCTTAGTGATCGTCTTCACTCCTGGAAAGCGAGGTTCTACCCAATAATGTGTCAAAAAGGCAATTTCTCCCTGTGAGCATTTGCTTTTCCATTCATTCAGTTCATGTCTGGATATTCCGAAAGCCATGTCATCAATCTCCTATTCGGTCCAAACGTCCTGGAGCATAAATACCCCAATAATGTCCTCGGATGGTTTGCAACCTGAATAACAACTAAATTCGCTGCCCAGGCTCCTTTTAATTTGCATTAGTATGAAACTTTTTCCTTGAAAATATCAGGCCGTCTCAGTTCCTCTTCAGATTGTTTTATAAAACTATAATTACTCGTTAGCGGAATACGACAGCATTACAACTAACCTAATTTCTTTCATAAACATGAAAATAATAATTATAAGGATTTTTCCTATCAGTTAGCCCTTTTTCAACAGATACTTCTTTCCATTCCTTAAAATCAATATCCGGAAAATAGGTATCACCTTCAAATTCATGATGAATTTTTGTAATGTACATTTTTTTTATATACGGCATAAATATCTTGTAAATCTGCTCTCCTCCAAAAATAAATATCTTCTCTTCATTCTGGCACAGATCTAAAACTTCTTTAATGGAATGAGCGATTTCACAACCTGCAATGTTAAGCCCCATATCTCGGCTTAATATTATATTTCGACGATCAGGAAGCACCTTTCCAATGGATTCGTAGTTTTTTCTCCCTAATACTATTGGATGTCCTTTTGTTGTTTTGTTAACATACTTCCAGTCATTAGGTATTCTCCATGGAATGTCATTGTCTTTTCCTATAACTCTGTTTTTGTCCATTGCAGCAATTAAATATATCTCCACTAAACCCACCCTTTATCGACAATTGCGTTGGCCTTAAGATACTTTTTGCAGATTATATATTTTAATATACCATTTTCAGGAATCTCATTGAAGTATACTGCCCGTCCCTCGGTTTTAAGGGTTTATCTCACATATACTCACTCATTCGCAGGATTTTATCACCTTGGTTTGCAGATGTTGTTCATGAGAGCGCTCATCAGACGTAGC
>NZ_JCAUAN010000069.1:0-1781 GCF_059691975.1 Paenibacillus sp. J22FR5
TAAACATTCCTGTAATGACTAAGATTTGGACTTTGTCAAAAAAGGAGCGCCTCGGTATGATGGGTTTGTGCACGGGTTTGAAACCCAATACCATCAAGGAGGCGCTCTTACTATGAAGTTTAAACAAAACGATGGACAAAATCAACGTATAGAACGAATTTCCACCTCTCATCTAGTAGTAGGTATCGACATGGCGAAGGAAATTCATGTCGCACAGGCTACTAATTTTCGAGGTATCGTTCTTGCTAAGCGGCATTTACCATTTACAAACGACTTAGAAGGATTCGAAAGATTACAACGTTGGATGGCTGAATTACAACAGAAGCACCAGTTGAAGACCCTAATCATCGGTATGGAGCCGACCGGACATTACTGGTTTAACCTGGCTAATTGGCTTTCCGACAAGGGGATAAACGTTGTCATGGTGAATCCTGCTACCACCAAACGAAACAAGGAAAACCGAGATAATTGTCCTTCCAAGAGTGATCCTAAAGATGCACTTGTCATTGCAGATGTCGTTTGCCGAGGCTATTACTATGAATACACGCGACAGTCTACTGTCTTTCAACGGTTACGTACCATTATGAGTGACCGGGAATTTTGGGTGACGAATAGTGTAAGAATGCAGAACCGGATCATCCGTTGGTTAGATATTCGGTTCCCCGAGTATACCTCGGTGTTTAAAGACTGGACCTGCAAACGTTCCTTAGCTACGCTTAAAGATTTACCCTCCCCGCTAGATCTACAGTCTCTGACGGTATCTGAGGTGATTACAAGTTGGAGAAAGCATATGAAACGAGCGGGTGGTTCTACGGGGACTCAGAAAGCTGCGTTGCTAATTTCGCAAGCCAAGCAGAGTGTAGGAGAGAAGACAGCTCTTCATGAAGCCAAGCAAGATTTACGGCGGTTACTAGAGGAGTTTGAACGTATTGTTGAAATACTAGAAAAGATTGAAAAGGACATTCTAGCACTGCTTAGTGAGATTCCAATGGCCATTCAGCTTCGATCGATTAAAGGCCTGGGTCCAATCTTCGTAGCTGCCATACTATCATGTGCTGGTGACCTTAGACAGTATGCGCATGGACGTCAGTTATTGCGTAAAGCAGGTCTAAACTTAGCTGAAAGGATGTCAGGAAAACACAAGGGACAAATCAAGCTTTCGAAACGGGGAGATGCAACGTTGCGCAAGTATATGTATCTGGCAACGATCACGCTCGTAGGAACGAATCCAGTCTTTCGACAGATGCATGAGAATAATGTTCAGATCAAGCAAATGAAGAAACAACAGTCTCTTTTTAAGCTGCTTGGAAAATTGGCACGAATCCTCGTTGGCATTGTTCAAAGAGGTGAGTCATTTCTACCTGAAAAAGTAATTCCCAACTACGCTCTAGCTGCCTAAAACTTCTTAAATATAACGTAAATTGACTCATTCGCAGGAGTTTTCAAAAAGAAAGCACGGAGGACCGAGTTCGTTTTCCAAAAGGGCACAGACCCATCCGCTAAACGCTATCGGCCTCCACACCTTGGTCAGGTATAACGAAGGAATGTAAGGGCATAGACCCGTTGAGCCGTGGGAGGGTGAACCTCCAAGGATTTTGTGGAGCATGCGTGCAGTAGAGAAGGATCTGGGGAAATGTTCCATATGTTCCTCTATTCCCGCACGCCCAAAATATGAATCAACGGTTTTAATCAACTTACTTTCTGAAAAATACTGATTTATAAGGTGATGAAATCCTGCGAGTGAGTGAGCATACGTGAGATAAACCCTTAAAACCGAGGGA
>NZ_JCAUAN010000070.1:0-1724 GCF_059691975.1 Paenibacillus sp. J22FR5
CTGAATTGGTTCTTATCGAATCCGCTGCGATCTACAGCACTATTGAAGACAAGCTCGAGCTGATCGCCTTGTGCCACTGCTCCCGTTCCATCGCCGTTCACTGCCGTTACGCTTGTCAGTTGCGGCGCAACTGACAAGCCGAAGCTGCCGCTACCAATCGGCATCGTCACTGGCGCCAATTCTTCCTGGCCTGTTACGTCTTTGATACCATTGCCCGACGCAATTACGATGCTATCGCTTGTCGTTATTGTCGGATTACTGCCCAGAGTGATCGTCAGACGGAGGTTATCGCTGCTCCAATTAAACAATGCTCCCGTACCAAACGTTTTACTGTTGGATACACTGAATTGGTTCTTATCGAATCCGCTTCGATCTATAGCACTATTGAAGACAAGCTCAATCTGATCGCCTTGTGCCACTGCCCCAGTTCCGTCGCCGTTCACTGCCGTTACGCTAGTCAGTTGCGGCGCAACTGCCACGCCGAACGTTCCACCAATAGTATGATCAGTCACAGGAGCAATCTCAATCGATCCCATCACATCTTTAATACCATTTGCTCCAGCAATACTGACTAAATCCGTAATTTGAATTGTCGGATTTGCACCAAGCACAATTTGCAAGCGAGTTTCATAGCCGCCAATCGGGTCTGCCCAGTACACACTTTGCGTAACTCCGAAAGGATTTGTTCGCGTAACCGTTCCCGTGCTGTCTTTTACTGTGATAGTCGAGAGATCAAACGTAGAATGATCAACCGGTGTATTAAAGACGAACTCCACCGTATCACCCTCAGCTACAGCTGCAGTGCCATCGCCATTCGTTGCGAATATGCTGCTCAAAATTGGCTGTACAAGCTCACCGAATGAGCCGCTAATCGTTCCTGCCCCACTAATTGTTGCAGATTCACCGCTGTAATCTTTAATTCCTGCGCCAGTACCAATTGTTACGGTATCATCAACAGCTACTGTTGCATTCGTTCCCAAAGTAATAATTAACGATGCTCCATCTAGACTCCAAGCTGCTGTTGCACCTGAACCAAACGTGTGGCCGCTGCTTAAAGTAATATCGCTTAAAATACTTATTGTAGAAGGGGTATTCGTCACAGCCGTAAATGCAATTGTAACCTTGTCTCCAGCATTCGCTCCACCTAAACCGAGGTCGTTGGTTGCTTGTATGCTTCCAATTGCAGGAATTGGTCCGGTACCGAAAGTACTTCCCGCCGCACTGCCCACCATATCAACTAAAGCGCCTGTAATAACGCCTTCTTCACCCGTATTCTTCAGTCCTGAAGCTGTATCTATAGTTAACGTATCACCTTTGTATAATACCGGGCTCGTACCAAGAGTAATCGTTAATCGATCACCAACAGCATTCCACGCCACTGTTGCTCCCGTGCCAAACGTACGGCCTGCTGGTAAACTGATCGCTGTTCCCAGGTTGCCCGTCGTAATAGCTTTGTTCGTCGGAATGTCAAATGAAATAACAACAGTGTCACCTAATCCGGCTCCAACTTGAAGACCTGTATCAGAAATTAGGATACCCGTAACTAAATCCATCGCCGGCACTTGACTTCCGAAACTTCCGCCAATCGCTGCCGTCAACGTGCTGCTTATCGTATTCTCCAGTGACGGATCCGCCAGTCCTTCGCCCGTTGTGTTATAGGACAGCGTATCTCCCACTACAACCGTAGGGTTCGTTCCCAACGTAATCCGCAGTGTCGTCGCATC
>NZ_JCAUAN010000071.1:0-1691 GCF_059691975.1 Paenibacillus sp. J22FR5
CTACGACGGCAAGATTAGCAAACGCAC
Source organism: Paenibacillus sp. J22FR5 (assembly GCF_059691975.1). NCBI lineage: Bacteria > Bacillati > Bacillota > Bacilli > Caryophanales > Paenibacillaceae > Paenibacillus > Paenibacillus sp. J22FR5. Next base: position 28 of record NZ_JCAUAN010000071.1, read on the forward strand.
TGTGCGTCCCATAGGTTTTCCAGGCTTTCTAGGTACTTTTCTGGGTCTCGTCTAAATCGTTTACGTTTTACGCTATCTTGTAAGCGGTTCTGCCAATTTTGTTTCTGTACTTTGTATCTTTCGTAATCAACGCTTTTTAATCGAGCAAGAATATGTTTTTGCTTCAGTGCATCCTGAACAAGAACGATCATTTCTCCATTGCGTAAGATGTACTCGTTCCAATTACGAAGACCGGTGATTCGACGGTGTGCTGTTTTCGTAGCACGGAAAAATCGCTCCAAGTCATTATTAGTTCTTGGGACATGGTACTCGTCATAGCATGTGAAAAGTCCTTTCCAGAAGCCTCTAGAGTAGCTTAGTAAATTGGTAACCATAGGTACGTCGTGTTCGTCTGTATAGGTCTGTTTTACCCAATTCAGTAGCTCGGTCATCTCCCATCGTACGCTCTCCGTGGTCTTATCCATACTGGGTTCAAAGATTTCTACGATATGACGGATCGGCTGCATCCAGCGCTTCACAGCTTCATAGTGTTTCTGAAGATTGTTTATTTTGCTGAATATTCTGAAAATGTTTTCGAGCAGGGAAGGCCCCTTTTTTACTCAGGCATTTTTGTAAAGAGGCCTGAATCGCTTGAGCTTTTTCGTAAATTCGCATGCCAGGTAAATCAAGAGGAGGATTGCCATCCTCTAGTAACAACGAGCGAACTGCTGCGACATATCCTTTAGCAACTTCGACTTCTAGAGAATCGCTTTGTTCAATTTTACGCTCGGCATCTCGAATTCCACGCATACTTTTCTTCAGCTCTGTTTTGAGCTTTCGATCTATGTCAACGACTGGTTTGGCAATGTCTTTTAAGTAGTGATACTGACAATATTGGTAAGGAACTTCTGGCAATAATGTCTCCATAGCCAAGCGGATGGATTGTTGACCATCGCTAACAATACCTACAATTGGATAGCCTAAATCAATGATCGGTTGAATAAGCGTTTGTAGTTCAACTGCTGTTCCGCTCTTCATGTTCCGTGCGACTAAAACCGTTCCGCTGAATACTTCACGGATCACATAAAGAGTTTCGTTTCCCTTCTCAGGTTGAATACCATCCATCGACAAGACAATGCCGCCATTTTGTTCAGTTACTTCGGCAAGCGTATTTTTCACGTGATCATCCAAACTTGCCGCGAGTAGTGTTTGGTATCTCTCGTAAAGATTTTGTGCCGATCTTTCGGAAGTAAGTACGCCGCGTTCATTGAGCTCATCGGCAATTTCCTTACGAGTCATATGGCGCTTAAAGCGAAGTTCACCAACTAAGCAGAGCACATCGAATCCATAAGCGGAATGCTTAGGACTTAACGATTCGGCTTCCGCTGATTTAAAGAGAGCATCCAGATTTGAGCAGTTTGGATTCACACATTTGTAAGCCATGCTCCATGCTTCAATAACTTCATGCAGCGTGGCAATTTTTTTATGCCAAGCCGTATGGGAACGACGTAATTTCGATTCACATTGCGGACAATGTTTTATTTCCGACTTGAAATATATTTTTTTAGTTGGGCGAAGACGATCTTTAACGAGCAAAGTAGACAACCCCTTTGGTGAAAATTAACCACATAATTAACTTCGCTAAAGGTGCAGGAAAATCCTGTTATATGATCTTGCCGTCGTAG
>NZ_JCAUAN010000072.1:0-1683 GCF_059691975.1 Paenibacillus sp. J22FR5
GAGGCCGCTGAAAAAGTCCAAATCATACAAACAGGGTACCTTACCTCAATTCTGAGGAAAGGTACCCTGTTTTCCTGTATAATTTAGTTAATTAATTTCAGGTGGTGTCTCGGATGATTTCAAACCAACAATCCCTTATTCTTAGTCCATTTATGGCCATTTACGATATCGTAGTACCTAAAGATAATATGTTACGCCAAATTAATGACCTCGTAGACTTTTCATTTGTTCATGAAGAATTACAGAATAAATACTGCCTCGACAATGGCCGAAATGCTGTTCCACCTATTCGAATGTTCAAGTATTTACTACTAAAATCAATCTTCGATTTATCTGATATAGATGTCGTGGAACGTTCGAAATATGACATGTCTCTCAAGTATTTCTTAGATATGGCACCGGAAGACGGGGTTATCGATCCCAGTTCACTTACGAAGTTTCGCAAACTTCGCTTAAAAGATGTGAACCTTCTCGACATGCTGATCCAAAAAACAGTGGCAATCGCTTTGGAAAAAGAAATCATTAAGAGCCGCTCAATAATTGTGGATGCTACTCACACGAAATCACGATTTAATCAGCAATCACCAATAGAGATATTGAAGGTGAAGTCCAAACTGTTACGGAAATCAGTGTACCAGATCGATGAAAACATGAAGGGCAAGTTCCCGCCAAAAACAACGTCTAACGAATTAGCGGAAGAACTGGACTATTGTCAAAAAGTAATTGATTCCGTTGAAAAAGAAGAAGCTCTCCGCGAATATCCAAAGGTAAAAGAAAAGCTGAATTACTTGAAAGAAATGGTTGAAGATCACATAGAGCACCTTCAACTCTCGAATGATCCTGACGCACGTGTGGGTCACAAGACGGCAGACTCCTCTTTCTTTGGCTATAAAACACATATTGCCATGAATGAAGAACGTATTATTACAGCTGCCATCATTACAACAGGAGAGAAAAGTGATGGGAAACAATTGCAATCCTTGATCGAGAAAAGTCGTAAAACCGGCATGGAAATCGATACGGTCATTGGAGATACTGCCTATTCTGAGAAAGAGAATATCCAATATGCCAATGAAAATGAATTGCAATTAGTATCAAAATTACATCCCTTAATTACACAAGGAAATCGTAAAAAAGAAGATGAATTTGAGTTTAATAAAGATGCAGGGCTGTACGTTTGCAAAGCGGGACATATGGCAATTCGCAGGGCGCGCACGGGAACAAAAAATATGGGGGAAAACCAAAGAGACTCCTATTACTTTGATATTGAAAAATGTAAAAATTGCCCTTTAAAAGAAGGTTGTTATAAAGAAGGGGCAAAAACAAAAGCTTATTCGATCAGCATCAAATCAGCGGAGCATAGCGAACAGCTAGCCTTCCAGGAAGGTGAACATTTCAAAGAGAAAGCAAAAGAGCGCTACAAAATTGAAGCGAAAAATAGTGAACTAAAACACAGACACGGGTATGATGTGGCATCTTCCTCGGGTCTCATTGGCATGCACTTACAAGGAGCAATGGCTATATTCACTGTCAATCTCAAAAGAATATTGACGCTACTAAAGTAAAAAGCATGAAGAAAACCATAATAAAGGCGAATTCTCATTCAGATATTGAATGGAAATTCGCCTTTATCTATTTAGGTCCTCTTCACAAAATTAAAAACAGACGTTTTTCAGCGGCCTC
>NZ_JCAUAN010000073.1:0-1581 GCF_059691975.1 Paenibacillus sp. J22FR5
AAAAAAAAATGGAGTACGCGGACTAAAAGGACCATCCATAGGGAAGCGGAAGTCGCGGTGGAAGTCGGACCTGCTGGTAGTACTCGGAGCGTGGGAAAGCCACGTACAGGGGGAAGCGGCAGGACAGAGTAAGCTCTTAACAGCGAAACATATCCCACACACAGAGGTGGACAATGTATGTCAACAAAACTGGCTAAGATAACAGAGAAGGCTCGGCAAGATAAGAAAATCCGGTTCACATCACTTGCGCATTTCATCACACCCGAATTTCTACAAGAAACGTGGGGATTGATGAATCGCAAAGGTGCGAGCGGGATAGATGGAGAAACAATGGCTCAATTTGAAGCAAATCTGAAAGAGAGAACGGAGGATCTCTGGTCAAGGCTCAAACAAAATCGCTACAAGGCTCCAGCTGTAAGGCGAGTGGATATCCCAAAAGGAAATGGGAAGACACGTCCGCTGGGTATTCCTACAGTGGAAGACAGATTGGTACAACGAGCAGTAGCGAGAGTAGTCGAAGCGATCTTCGAGCAGGATTTTCTGGAAATCTCTTATGGATTCCGTCCGGGACGAAACCCGCACATGGCACTGAAGGCGCTCAGATCGTGCATTGTAACCAAGAAGGTAAGACATGTGTTCGAAGCGGATATCCGGGGCTACTTCAATCATATTAATCATGAATGGTTGATGAAGATGGTTGAACATCGGGTCGCTGATCCTGTTATCCTGCATCTCATTGGAAAATGGCTGCGAGCAGGAGTTATGCAACACGGAGTAGTCACACGGAATGAGGAAGGAACGCCACAAGGCGGCCCAATTAGTCCGCTACTTGCAAACATCTATCTGCATTACGTGCTGGATTTATGGTTTGAGAAACGGTGCAAGAGATGTTTTCAAGGAGAAGCCTACTTGATCCGATTTGCTGATGATTACGTGGTGTGTTTCGAATACAAACGGGATGCAGAGAACTTTCAGACGCTGTTAAATGAACGGATGAAGCAATTCGGTCTTGAATTAGCAGAAGAAAAGACCCGGCTTATGATCTTTGGACGATTTGCAAGAGAGCGAAAAGCGGAATACGGAGAAAATCCGGAGACCTTCGATTTTCTGGGCTTTAAGCATGTCTGCGGAGTTGGACAAAAAGGCGAATTCGCGCTTGTACGAATACCAAGTGTGAAGAGTTGCCGGAAATTCACGGACCGCGTCAGAACTTGGCTGAGAGCGCATAGCCATTGGAAACGGCGAGATCAGCAGAAACAACTGACGATGATGCTTCGAGGATTCTACCAGTACTTTTCGCTTTACCATTGCGACTACAAACTGCATAGCCTTAAAAGACAAATTGAACGGCAATGGATCCGGTCCCTTCGAAGGAGAAGCCAAAGACATCGTCTATACTGGTCCTACTTGAGAAGGAAAGATTGGTTCAGGCTTCCGGAGCCTAAGTTAATCCATCCAACCATCTAACGAGCTAACCTGTGAACGACTCTGGGGAGCCCGATGCGGGAAATCCGCACGTCGGGTTCTGATTGGGGCTGACGGTACAAAGGTGAAAACCTAAGGCCGTCTTCTACCAACCAC
>NZ_JCAUAN010000074.1:0-1475 GCF_059691975.1 Paenibacillus sp. J22FR5
GCTCCCTCGATTTGATTTAATTTCCTCACGCAAGCTCGTGTATTCGCAGGATTTCATCCCTATTGGATTCGGTAAAAGAATAAAGAGAGTCAGGGCATGTTATGTTGAACCGTTAGAAGGCATGCGGGAACAGAGGTGAGGGTAACATCACCTAATTTATACCATCTGCTGCACGTATTCTCCACATGGCCCTTAGCGATTTTCGCTCCCATATCTCAACGGGTCTAAGCCCTCTCATTCCTTCGTCACATCTATCTAAGGGGTGGAGGTCGGTCTTTCTAACGGAACGGGTCAGTGCCCTTTTGCGTAACGTATCCCGATACTCCGTGCTTTCTTTGTCATCCTGCGAATACGCCAACTTGCGTTAATAATGCATAGTTTCTATACTGCTAATGCGAAGATTTTCACTGGGTTGTATGCTTCTTCACTGCGTGCTAGGCCTACTAAAAGTCGAGCCAACTTTCCGCATAACTTCATAATTGATTTCATTTTTTTCAGCTTTTTTACCTGGACATTATGTCGATGCAAAGCCTTGAATTCATTGTTAGTCATAACCATACACATCGTGATTAGGTAGAGGAAGTGTCGTAGGCGTGGTCGTCCTCGTTTACTGAGCGTCATCTGGCCTTTCCATTTCCCAGAGCTTGCCTCAGTAAGATTAAGGCCTGCGTGACGTAGCAGTGTGTTTCCGTGGATATAACCGCTGAGATCACCTGACTCCCCTAAAACACCCGCTAAAGCAATCGCACTTATGCCAGTAATGGCAAGGATTTTGTTCGCATAGGGGATACGTTCAAGTACGGTTTTGGCTTCAGCTTCGATTCTCCGCAGCTGTGTGTTCGCTAAGTCATACTCCTCAAGAAGATTCTCAAGATGGAGTTTGTAAGCGTGTGTTGCCTGGGTAGAACCAACGGTTTTTTTGGCAAGATCAATGAGCAACTTAGCCCTACGGACACCAGAGTGTCGTTTCATGGACGCTTTCCATCCCGTGATCACATCGGAAGGCTCTAATTTACATAGATCGGCGGGGAGAGGAAATAACCGGAGAGTTAGCAATGCACCTTTGCAAGTTAAGATTTTAAAGACTTGTCTAAGTTCAGGGAACACAATGTCGACCCAGCGGTGAATTTGATTCACTGCGCTTACAAGCCGTTTGACAACGGTCTCTCGATTTGCCATAAGGACTCGCAGCTCTTCGTATTCTGGGGAATGAAAACGGACCGGGGAATAGTAGCCGTTTTTCACCATGTCAGCAATGACAAGCGCATCCTTTTTGTCACTTTTAGAGCGTGTATTGTCGCGGTTTTCTTTGTTCTTTTTGACTAAATGAGGATTTACGAGTACAGCTTCAATCTGGGTGTCCTTAAGCCAATGTGCAAGGCTCAGCCAGTAATGTCCTGTTGGCTCCATGCCGACAATTATTTTGGTTAACTTGTACGACGCTAGTAAGTCTCGAATCCAGCGATCCAGCGATA
>NZ_JCAUAN010000076.1:0-1285 GCF_059691975.1 Paenibacillus sp. J22FR5
TGGTCAAGCCCCAATTTTGTAGACATTAAAAAAAGCCCTAGGAAACAAGTTGGCGCCGGTACTCAACCGGAGTCAGCTTGTTTAGTTTTTTCTGGATTCGTTCCTCATTATAAAAAAGGATGTAATCCTCAATTCGCCTTTGAACTTCGGCTATATCTCGTATATCATAAGGATAGAGTGCTTCTGCTTTCAAATGGGAGAAGAAGCTCTCCATTGAGGCGTTGTCATAACAATTTCCTCGGCGTGACATGCTGATTTGGGCGCCAACCTGTGGCAGCATGTCGTGGTAGGCATGAGACGTGTACTGGCTCCCTTGATCGCTGTGAACGATCAATTCGGGTATCTGTCCAGTCGCGTCTTTATGTTGCTTAAATGCCTTTTCAAACGTTTTTAATACCAATGGATTGTCATTGTTGAAGCTTATATGATAGGCGATAATTTCAGCGTTAAATAAATCTTTAATGGCGGATAGGTATATTTTTCGGTCCAACACACGGTATTGTGTAATATCAGTCACCCATTTCTGGTTCGGCCTTTCAGCCGTAAATTCACGGTTTAACAGGTTCTCTGCAACGCGTCCATCGGAAACAGCGACTTGGTAAGAAGTAGGATGGAATCTCTTACGTCTAATGATGGATCTTAGTCCCATTTCTTGCATGAGTCGATAAACTCTCTTGTGGTTAACAAGTTCACTGTATCGACGTTCTAGTTCCATTTGGATCCTACGATACCCGTATGTACCCTCACGTAGATCGTAGATAGCTTGTATTCGCTCTTTAGTGATATGATCACGGTCCACTTGAGACGTGTGTAAGTACCGGTAATAGCCGCTTCTGGATACTTGAATAACCTCACATATCCTTTGCACTGTATAGCCAGGTGCCATTTGTTCTACGACCTTGAACCTACTTCTCTTTGTACCTCCTTTATCCAGATTTCTAAGCACTTTTTTAGCATCTCATTCTCCCTAGTTAGTTTCTGAAGATGCCTGTCCTCATCCTTGTACGATTCGCGTCGTCCTCTATTATCCATAAGTCCGTACTCACCAAACTGCTTATACTTTCGCATCCAGACCTTAACCCGATCATGATCTTCAATCCCCAGTTCTTCAGAGATCTGGCGCTTCGTCATTCCTTCTAATTTCATATGAATAGCTTTTAACTTCAGCTCTTGGCTGTACGTTTTTAGCTTCTGTCCTTTTGTCGCCATGCCAAACACCCCCTAAAATAGTTTAGATTAACCCGGGGGTTTTTTCTAATGTCTATTTTAGGGGGTGCGGTTCAGT
>NZ_JCAUAN010000077.1:0-1247 GCF_059691975.1 Paenibacillus sp. J22FR5
TTGCTAGTAATCGCGGATCAGCATGCCGCGGTGAATACGTTCCCGGGTCTTGTACACACCGCCCGTCACACCACGAGAGTTTACAACACCCGAAGTCGGTGGGGTAACCCGCAAGGGAGCCAGCCGCCGAAGGTGGGGTAGATGATTGGGGTGAAGTCGTAACAAGGTAGCCGTATCGGAAGGTGCGGCTGGATCACCTCCTTTCTATGGAGACTCGGATCTGATAGATCCAGTCAAGTGTGCTTAGCACACAAATCGCTTACTCACTCGTGTTCAGTTTTGAAGGATGAATTTACCTTCAAACACTTTGTTCCTTGAAAACTAGATAACGAAACAAAAACGTAAAGTAAGAACTTAGGTTGCTTGATTCTAACGGATCTTGCAAAATCTTTAACTCTTTCAATAGGAGAGACTTTGATTTCATCAAAGATCCCTATAAATGGTTAAGCTAGAAAGAGCACACGGAGGATGCCTAGGCACTAGGAGCCGAAGAAGGACGTGGCGAACGACGAAATGCCTCGGGGAGCCGTAAGCAGGCTTTGATCCGGGGATGTCCGAATGGGGGAACCCAGCTGTGGTAATGCGCAGTTACCATGTAGTGAATACATAGCTACGTTGGAGGCATACCCAGGGAACTGAAACATCTAAGTACCTGGAGGAAAAGAAAACAAAAGTGATTCCGTCAGTAGCGGCGAGCGAAAGCGGAATAGCCCAAACCAAGGAGCTTGCTCCTTGGGGTTGTAGGACCTCGACATGGGGTTAGTTTGGTAGGCGAAGTGATCTGGAAAGGTCCGGCATAGAAGGTAAAAGCCCTGTAGCCCAAACTGAACGAAACCCCTAGAGGTATCCTGAGTACGGCGGGTCACGTGAAACCCCGTCGGAATCCGGCAGGACCATCTGCCAAGGCTAAATACTCCCTAGTGACCGATAGTGAAGCAGTACCGTGAGGGAAAGGTGAAAAGCACCGCGGAAGCGGAGTGAAAAAGAACCTGAAACCGTGTGCTTACAAAAAGTCAGAGCCCTCTATATGGGTGATGGCGTGCCTTTTGTAGAATGAACCGGCGAGTTACGTTCCCGTGCGAGGTTAAGTTGAAAAGACGGAGCCGCAGCGAAAGCGAGTCTGAATAGGGCGCTTGAGTACGTGGACGTAGACCCGAAACCGTGTGATCTACCCCTGTCCAGGGTGAAGGTGAGGTAACACTCACTGGAGGCCCGAACCCACGAATGTTGAAAAATTCGGGGATGAG